>DKBD01000226.1 GCA_002451055.1 Nitrospira sp. UBA6909
TGTGAAGTTTGGGGATGATGGGCCGGGCAATCCAACGGTAATCCTCTCCGGCACCGAGCCGATTGCGTTGACCTTTGATGGCGGCCTGACGGGGGGCAACTTTGTTGGGGCCGAAGGCGCGGGCGATAGCAACGCGTCCCCGACCGTTGCCGTGGTGGATTTCTCGGGGGCGTTCACGCTCGGCAATCTGAACGACTATGGGGCCGATGGGGCGGGCACCAGCCCGGTGAGCTACGCGCTGCAGTTGGCGGCGGGCTTTACCGAAGGCTCGACGTCGGGGCTCACATCCGGTGGCACAGCCATCCGATTGTACGAGAACGCCGGGGTGATCACCGGGGCGACGGCCGCGACCGAAGGCGCCGTGAACGGCACCAACACGGTCTTCACCCTGGCGGTGAACAGTGCGACGGGCGTGGTCACGCTGACGCAGACCAAGGTGGTGGACCATAGTCAGACCGATACCTACAACGGGGCGTACATTGCCGATCTGGCCGCGCTGGCGAATGGCCTCGTGGAGCTGAAGGCGAGTGCCTATACGACCGACCGGGAAGGGGATCAATCGACCACCATCTGGGCGGCGCTGGATCTGGGGGGCAATGTGAAGTTTGGGGATGATGGGCCCGCCCTGAACTTCGGCAACTTGGTGGGAACCGGTACGACCACCGCGCAGCGCGGCTACTGGACCGGAAGTGTGGGTGCGGATAAGCCTGGAAATCTGGACATCACGCTAAACAGTTTCACGCTCGTGAAGCCGGATGGTACCAGTGTACTTGGCAGCAGCTTCACGTTCAGTGAGGGTTCTCCGTCGCCGGACGGGTCGGGGAACTACCTGTTCAACGGATCCCTTACCGGGGATTTCGACGCGCTCGCCGCCACACCCAATACGACCGTTAATTTTACATTGACGGCGTTTACGGATGGGCACTACGAATTAGACTTGGTGCAAGGCTTTGGCTCAACGGTGACGTTGAGCAGCGCCAATGGTCAGCTTAGCGCCGGCGGTCCGGATCCGGTGCAGACCCTGAACATCGAGAGCAACGGCGACGGCGTGCTGAACTCGGCGGATGAACAGATCGTGTTCTTCGATGTGCTGAGCCCGTCGACTACTACCACGGGTCAAGTGCTAAGTGCGATCGGGTTGGGCACCCCTGACTTGACCGAGGCGCAGCTCGAAGTGCCGGGGGCGTTCCCCTTCATTACGGGAGTAGGTGCTCCCGCGCTCAACGTCAGCACCTCCGGCATCGGGTTGGGCAACAACAACCTGGATGGGTCCGGGGCGGGGATTAGCGCGGGCGACGAGAGCTTTGTCATCAACCCCGAAACGCTGTTGACAGCGGTGAAGGTCTACATCGACAACTCAGTTGGAGGATACAGCAACGCACCAGGCGGGACCGAAGAGTTGTATTACCGCGTCTTCTACTCGGATGGCACCTTCAGTGCCCAGACACTTGTTACTGACGCGATGTTGAGTCCTGCCGCGGGTGGGCAGGAGTCGTTCACCATCCAGACCGCCCCAGGGAAGCTCATCGACGCCGTGCAACTGACGATGGGCAACGGTACGGTCAAGATCCCCGTGATCGAGTTCGTCAAGGCAACGGAGAATGCGGCCAGCGATGTGAAGCTGGACTTCACCGCCACGCTCTACGACAAGGATGGCGACTCGGCCACGAGCCAGTTCTCCGCTGATCTATTCGCGAACGAACTGAGCGGAGCCTTCGATTATCTCTTTGTGGGCGACGCGGGCGCGCAAGACACGTTCAACGTCAACCTGGCTGCGGCGGAGAACAAGTATCAGGTGCAAGGTTGGAACGGAGGTGACAAGCTGGTTATGCTCGGCGCTACGGGTGCCACGGGGCCAACCATCGATAACTCGGGTACCGATGCGATTGTGACGATCACCGAAGCGGGCGGGCAGGTGACGACCGTGACCGTGGTCGGCGCGGATCTCGTGTCTAACGACATCTGGCTCGGATAGGTCGCCCAGGCAACAAGAGCCCATCAGACCTCATGGTCTGATGGGCTCTTTCCTTTGATGCAGTAGTTTCTTCTTCAGCGTGCCTCAAGAGCATTGATCGGGGCAATATCGTGGCAGCTTCCCCAACGCGACATCGAGATGCGCAAACTGAATGGCTGTAACCGAGCTTGTAGCCATAATGCGCGCAATATCCCACACTCTGACCATGCGAACTGCGGAAGTTGGTCTGGGTTGATCAGCCTTATTTATGAAGGAGGGGCTCGATCTATGCTACTTCCGAGGAATGGAGTAAACGTCCGTTTCCTTATAGATTGAATTCCAATAAAGCTGTCACGTACGACATCGGGTCGGGCGTAGCCGATTGTTTCGCGGATGGGCTTGGTTCTCGGAGTTCCTAATAAATGGCAGACGACATGTGGCGGAATTTGTGGGTCTGCAAAATGGCATTAATTCGACTGTTGCCAATACCTCACAGAGAAGTGCTACGGCCCATGTGGTGTCTGCATTGGAATGTAATCCACAGTCGAGGTCCATACGCGAACACCGGCTGCTTCACGAACTCGCCGCAGCCATGACGAAACCAACCATGTCCACCCCGACCACCTGGCCCACGAGCGAATCGTCCGATCTGCGCCGGGCTCTGGCCGCCTGTCGGAGCTCCTTTCTGACGACCGCCTTCTTTAGCCTGTTCGTGAATCTGCTGATGCTCGTGCCGGCGATTTACATGCTCGCCATCTATGACCGGGTGTTGATGAGCGGGAGTGAATCGACGCTGACGATGCTCACGGTCATTGCCGTCTTTCTCTTCCTGGTGCTCGGCGGACTCGAATGGGTCCGGACCAGGATCTTGGTCGCGACGAGTGCCCGGCTCGACGAACACCTGGGGGAACGGGTCTTTGATGCGATCTTCAGGCAATCGCTGGCGAGCAGCGGGGCCAAAGCGACCTCGCAACCGCTGAACGATCTCTTGCAGCTCCGGCAATTCTTGACCGGCCCAGGATTACTGGCCTTTTTCGATGCACCCTGGATACCGATCTATGTCGGGCTTATGTTTCTCTTCCATCTGTACTTTGGGATCGTGGCGGTCGTGTCCGTTCTCCTGTTGGCGGCGCTCACGATCTGGAATGAGATGGCGACACGGGCCGATCTGGAGGAGGCGAACCGGGAATCGATCGAGGCCAACCAGTTCACGCAACGCAATTTGCGCAATGCCGAAGTGGTGGAGGCCATGGGCATGCTGCCTCGCCTGCGATCACGGTGGCAAGCGCGGCAAATGAAGGTGTTGGCGCTGCAAAGCCAGGCCAGCACCAAGGGGGGCTTGATCAACGCCCTCTCGCGCACCTACCGGCTGACGATCCAATCGCTGGCGTTGGGGCTGGGGGCCTATCTGGCCATTCACAAAGTGATCACTCCCGGGCTGGTCATCTCCGGGTCCATTCTATTGGGGCGGGCGCTCGCGCCGCTCGACCATATGATTGCGGGCTGGCGAGGATTTATCGGGGCGCGCGAGGCCTATTGGCGTCTGGATACGCTGCTCCGAACGATCCCGGAACGGGAATCGCGCATGGAGTTGCCGGCGTTACAGGGGCAGATCACCCTGGAGGACCTCGTCATCGCGGTTCCGGGTCGGAGTGAACCCATTCTCAAAGGGATTAACCTCACGATCGAGCCGGGGACGACGGTGGCGCTCATCGGTCCGAGTGCGGCCGGCAAATCCACCTTGGCGCGGGCGATGCTCGGACTGCATTTCCCGACGCGGGGACGGGCCTGCCTCGATGGAGCGGACGTGCACAACTGGGATCGGACGCAGCTCGGCCAGTATGTCGGCTACCTTCCGCAAGACGTGGAATTGCTCGACGGCACCGTTGCGGAGAACATCGCCCGGTTTGGCGACGTCGACTCCGACCGAGTGGTCGAAGCGGCGCAATCGGCGGGAATCCACGAGATGGTGTTGGCCTTGCCGCAGGCCTACGACACGCCGCTGATCGGCGGCGGCGTCGCCCTCTCGGCCGGGCAGCAGCAACGCATCGGGATTGCTCGGGCGATCTACGGTCGCCCGCAAGTGGTGGTGTTCGATGAACCCAATGCCAACCTCGACATGGCCGGGGAAGCCGCGCTCCTGACGATGGTCCTGCAATTACAGCGGGACGGCCATACGGTGGTGGTGGTCACCCACCGCACGAATGTGCTCCAGGCGGCTCACAGGATCGCGATGATCATCGACGGCAAACTGGCCATGTATGGTCCGCGTGAGGAGGTCATGGCGGCCATGGCCAAAGCGCAGTCGGCGGGTCCTCCATCAAGACCGGCGGCTGGGTCGCCCTTGGGGCGTGTCATGCCGGTCGTACCGGGACGGAAGCCATGAGGACGGTGTGCATGTGCAGTCGACAGGTGTTCTATGCCTGAGCCGTTGTTGCTCGAAGCCCCGCGTCACGTATTGAGCGACGACCGTGCGATCCGTCGGCAGGGACTTGTGCTCTTGCTGGTGGTCGTGGGCGGATTCGGAGCCTGGGCGTCACTCGCCCCCCTCAATAGCGCCGCCTTGGCGCCCGGCGTCATTACGGTTGAACACTATCGGAAAACCGTTCAGCACCTCGAAGGCGGGATCATTCGCACGCTCGATGTGCATGACGGGGACTCCGTTGAGCAAGATCAGGTGGTGGCGACGCTGGACGATACCCAGCCCCGCGCGCAGCTGGAGGTCTTGCGGGGGCAGCTCTATATTCGGCTTGCCCAGGAAGCCCGCCTGGCGGCGCAGCGCGACGGGCTCCCGGTCGTGGACTATCCCCGCGAATTGCTCGCGCACCAGCACGATTCGCGCGTTCGGGAAGCCATGCGGTTGCAGGATCAAACGTTTCGGGCGCGCTGGGTGGCGAACGATGGTGAGAGCGCCGTGTATAGCCGGCAGATCGAACAACTGCGGGCCAAAGTGGAAGGGCTGCGCGCGCAGAAGCTCAGCCAAGATCGACTTATTGAGTCCTACCGGGGAGATCTCGCCGACTTTAAGAGTCTGTTGAAGGAGGGCTTCACCGAGAAGCAGAAGGTCGAGGAAATGGACCGGGCCCTGGCTCAGAGCGAAGGCCGACGCGGAGAACTGCTGTCCGATATCGCGGCGAGCGGGTTGCAAATCGCGGAGATCGAACTGAAAATCCTACAGCTGGAAAAAGACCTGCAACGGGAAGTCGCCAAAGAGCTGAATGAAGTAGAGGACGAATTATTCCAGCTCCGCGAGAAAGTGCAGTCGCTCGAGAGCACGGTCAACCGCTCCGTCATCAAGGCCCCCGTCTCGGGGATGGTGCTGGGGTTGGCCGTGCATACCATCGGGGCCGTCATTCCCCCTGGTGGGCGGTTGCTCGATATCGTTCCTCGAGACCAGAAGCTGATCGTCGAGGCGCAAGTCGCGCCCATCGATATTGATCGGGTCAAGGTGGGACAGGTCGCCGAGGTTCGGTTCACCGCGTTCAAGTCCCGCGATCTCCCCACGATCGAGGGGACGCTCATCAGTCTCTCGGCGGATCGGATGGTTGAGGAGAGCAAAGAAGACAAAGGCGGCGAGAGCGCTTACTATTTGGCTCGTATTGAAGTCTCTCCAGGCGGCCTCCAGGCTCTGAGCGCGGCCGGTCTCGAGCTGGTGCCGGGGATGCCTGCGGAGGTGCTCATCAATACCGGGGCACGGACCTTGGTCCAGTATTTGACGAAGCCCCTGACCGACACATTCAAACGATCCTTTATCGAGGATTGAACGGGGGCGCGACCCGCTCGACCTCCGAAGCCGAGAGGGATCCTGACGCCCACTCACACCACGGATGATACGACGATGTGGAACAGATTCCTTCTCTTCTGGATGCTCGTGATCCTCAGCCCAGCGGTTGTGGCGGCCGACGAGCCACCGGCCGATTTGCTCCAGCTCTATGACCTGGCCCTGGCCACCAATCCGGTGGTGGAGGGCCGGAAGTATTCCGTCGTGCAGGCGGAAGCTCAGCGTGATCAGGCGCGCAGCAAGCTCTTGCCCCAAGTGTCGGCTACCGGTTTCGTCTCGTGGAACGAGTTCACCCAGGAAGTTCCCAACCGCTTCACCGGGCGGACGACGGATATCACCTCGCAATATCAGGGGTTGCGCGGTGTCGTGCAGGCCCGGCAAGCGCTCTTCGACCTGGCGTCGTATCGGGCCTATGAAGGAGCCGGGTCGACCGTCAAGCAGGCGGAGCAGGATATGGTTGACGCACGCATGGAGCTCGCCACTGATTTGGTCGATCGGTACTTAGAGTTCTTGGAAGCGCATGATGAGGCGAGTTACGTACAAGGTGAGCTGGATTTGACCGACGGGGATATACAGCGGATCCGCCGCATGTACGAGCGCGCCATGGCGAAGGTCACCGATCTGTACGAGCTGGAGGCCTACTATCAGACGCTCAAGACGCGCGAACTCGAAATCCACAATGCGAAGGCCGTCGCGTTGGAAAAGGTGCGGGAGGTGGTCGGTGTCCCGGTGGCCGATCTCGCTCGGCTCACGATAGAGGAATTGCCGCCGGTTTCAGGGCAGTCCGACCAGTGGGCGACGAACGCCGTCAAGCGGCATCCGGCGATTCAGGCGCTGCAACACGCGATGGAAGCGGCCGCCAAGACTATTGCTAGTCAATGGGCTAACCATCTTCCACAGTTGTCCCTGCAGGCGTCAGGCATCTATGCGAAAAATGGCGGGTTCGACAACCGCCAGCTGGACCCGTACACGGTCGGCACCTTGGGACTGCAGCTCAATGTGCCGCTGTATTCCGGAGGAAGCACGAAAGCGGGGGAACGCGAAGCCATCGCCCGCTTCGAAATTGTCAAGCAGAAGCATATCGAAAAGCAGCGGGAGATCGAACGGGAGACGAGGTCCGCCTACCTGAACGCGCAAACGGGGTACTCGCGCATCGCCTCGACGGCCCGCGAGGTAGAGGCGCGGGTCAAGGCCCGCGATGGGCAGCAACGGGGCTACGAGTTGGGCGCGGCGACGATCGTGGCCTTGCTCGAGGCGAAAAAGAACCTCTTGAAATCCCGTTTCGCCAACGCCCGGGCCCGCTACGACTATATTCGGTCCTTGGTCGCCTTACGGGTCTGGGGCGGGACTCTCACGCGGACGGATATGGAGGAAATCAACGGTTGGTTGGCCAAGAACTGATGGCCGTACGCTCAGGCGGGCCTAACCAAGTCGAGGTCGGCCATGAAAGACCCTGGATGGTCCATTGATTTCCCTAATGAGACGTCCTAGACTTTCCACGTCTTTTCTTGGGAAAGAGCGTATGGACCAGGAATCGCTGGCTCAGATTCAACAGATCGTCGGCACCGCGACCGAAGCCCTTCGGGCGGACATCGCCGGAGTCAAGCAGCATCTGGGTCTTCCAACGTAACGCCCCTGCACGGTTTCTGTTGCTGCGGTCAAGACTCTGTTATTGCTTCCGATCACCCTCTATTTCTGCGAATACCACCGATAGCCTTTGTTCTCGGTAAACTGTGCTCTCGGCGCGCCGCCTGGTTTTTCCAAGAGCAGCACCTTGAAGTCGAAGAGATTGAACCACGCGGGGTCGGCCACGTCGTGATAGTGGCATCCATGGAGCTTGGGCAGCATGTCGCCCAACGCCTGTTGCAATTCAGGCTCCGTGTAGGCGCGAACGACGAACGGCTTCCGCATGGCCTGGCAAAAACGCTGGATCGTATAGGCGGCGCCGGTGCAGAGGACTTTGGTATCGGGTTTGACGGCCAGAAATTGGGGGAGCGACAGGTAGCGTTCGTGAAAGCCCAGCCAGCGGATGACGTGACGTAAATGGCCGTACTGCACTTCATACTCGGTATGGCCCGGCAGCTTGACTGGTTCTGGCCATCCTGTATCGATTCCGAATTCGGTGAGAAAGGCATGTCCGCCAGGCTTGAGCACCCGCCAGAGTTCCGCAACAAAGCGGATCGGTCCCAGGTTGAAGATGACGTCGTCCGGGAGGTCCGTGCCGATCGGGAGGCGCGCGCGTCTGATCCAGTCCAAGGCTTCCTGATGCTGGGACGTGTCGCCCGCTCCTGATTGCAGCTCTTTCTTGGACAATTTGACGGGGGTCATGTCGGCCATGTTTTCGTTGTCGATGACCAGGTCGACCGAATGGTCGGCAAACGGCAGCGCTTCAGCGTCGGCTCTCGTCCCGAGGCCGCCCCAGCCGCCCTCTTTTGCCCGTGTGATCTGGAGCTTCAAGAATGGATCGGTAATGTCGAGCGAGACATACTTGATCGACTGCCGTTCAAACGGCAGCAGTTCCTTGCCCAGCTCGCGCGCGACATAGCCGAGCCCACCGCCGATCTCAAGGATGATTTTGGGTTTGGGGGTGAACCAACCGAGGCGGCGAAACTGTCGCATGAGGAGCCGGCCGTAGGTCAGGCCGCCCAGAGCTTCAGTGGGTTCTCGAAACAGATGAGAAACGGTGGTTTCGATCAGATCGAAATGGCTGTCGTCTTCGTGAGGCTCGGTCAACGTATGGCGGTGAAAGTCTTCAAGATGTTCTTCGCCCTCGAATCCTTCCTGTCCGGACCACCCCTCACGGATCCGTTGCAGCAGAATGTCCCATTTCGCCTTATGCCGGTGGCCGCCCGGCGGTTCGGCGCCGTAGTAGCAGAGCGAGTAGTTCGGTGTCGCCCATCGTTCTAGATGCCACTGCCCAGGCTGGCCGTCCGGCCCGCAGATCTTATGCCCGTATTGTTCGAGCAAGGCGCCTACGGTGGTGTGGCCGTTCATGGCGCGGAGCATGTCTACGCCGGTCTGATTGAGGCGCACCAGCGGGAGGTCGTCGTCAAGCGGAGCGAACCAGTATTCGTCGGCGTTGTGTTGATAGGTGACGAGATCCGGGATGTGCCAGGCGAAGAGGGTGAGTGTCTCTCCCGCCAGGTGCAGGGGTTCTTGAGCGGCAGCGACTGGTTTCATGGCAAGCGTCCTGCAGCCTACAGGAGCGGTGGGCGGTTCGCAAGGCGGCGAATCGAGGTCTGCTTATAATTGCGAAGGCGCAGATGGAGTGTCGGACACGGTCAGGACGCCTCGCATGATGGGGTGGATACGGCAGTGATACCTATACTGCCCTGCCGGCAACCCGGGAACGGTAAATTGCGCTCCCGGAGGGACCGGTCCTGAATCGAACAAGCAGGGATGTCCCTCCTCCGCACAGCCGTTGTGTGTGACGGTGTGATGGGTTGGCGTGGGATTATCCCAACGGATGGGACTGCCGCTGGCTACGGTTGCAGCAACGGGTACGTAATACGGCGATCCATCCTCCATGAGGATCTGTGTATAGGGGGCGCCGGACGTCGGCCAGTTCGAAACGATTCCTGCCAATACGGTGAAACTAATTGCCGTCACCCATTTCACTGAGTTGTCCCTCCTCAGGCGGTTGTTCTGTGGTCACAGATTAAGAGTCGGGAAACCGGCGGAGGATTCACTTCCGGCAGATTCCACGTGTCAATAGTATCATGTCACGGTTGCAGGTTTGGCGGGTAGATTCGCCTCTCTTCGCCTCGGCCATGGCAGGGCTTCTGTCGGCAGTGGATGGTCGGTCGAATTTCGATCAACGAGAGGCGTGCAGGTCGGTGGATTCTGGCTCAGAAGTGAAACACAAAAGCAGGGCGAAATAGTTGCAAGAGGCCGTTCGTTCGTGCTAGATGGTGGCCGTCGACCGGTGGGCCAATCGGCGCGACGACAACTAGGAGGACGAAGAATGGCGAAGAAAAAGCCCGCAACCAAGAAATCATCTGCAAAGAAGAAGACTCCGGGACCATCTAAGAAAAAAGCGGTGAAAAAGTCTGTCAAGAAAGGTGCCACTGTCAAGAAAAAGGTTGCCAAGAAGGCGGCCAAGAAGCCTGCGAAAAAACCGGCGAAGAAGCCCGCCATGAAACCGGCCATGAAACCGGCCAAGAAACCTGCGAAGGAATCCGCCGTCCAGTCCGTCCAGCCCACTGCTCCTGCCTCCCAAGCAAGTCTTCAGGAGGAAACCGTGATCCGCAAACCGGTGGCAGCCATGCCCATTGAGCCGAAAGATGTGGATCTCGATGAGGAGGAGCTGGTGGACGAAGAATTGGACCTTGAGAGTGATCTCGACGATGATGATGTGGAAGAAGAATTGGCCCTCGATGAAGATGACGAGAGTGATGGGTTCATTGATAAGTCCGAAGACTTTCTCGATGATGGGGACGATTATCGAAGTAACTGAATTTTTCGCCATCCGGAGGTTCATGCCGACAGTGCCGTGGTGATCTGCCGATTCTTGTCAGAGAGGTAACGGCACGTAGGGGAACTGTGTTACGCAGAGCGTTTTCACACCCAAGGTATTTCCTGCCCTGAGCCTGACCCGATGTGACGGGGATAATCTTGTAGGCCATTTGAGTGTTCTATCGGGTTTGTGTAGTCTTCCCTCATTTACTTTCTTCATAGGCTCATAGCCTTCTTAAGAATAACGGTTGTCGTGGGTGGATGTGTGATGAGTGGTTGGGGCATGCGCTTGCTGGCTCTCTTGCTGGGCTGGAGCGCTGTCGTTCCGGTTCAAGAAACGAGCGCGGCCTGCTTGGCGGATGCAGCGATGGGTATGGCAGGGGGAGGGCTTGTGAAAAGACTTCCTTCGAGTTGCACGCAGGCTGAGCGGGAAGCCCAAGCCGTGAGCGGGGCGGCCATTCTTGACGCTCTGGAAAGAGGGCAGCCGGTCGAACTGGTCGGCGTGATCGTTCTCGGCGATCTGAACTTGGATCGCGTGCCCGCACAGAAGACCGCCGCCCCCCAAGGCCTGACGTCGGAAGGTTTGGAGCAAGCTCAAAAGCTGGAATTGCGGGTCATNNCGCGGATCGTTGGTCATCAGGGATTCGATGGTGATGGGAGCGATGACGCATCGCTCTCGCCAAGGCATGCTGCAGTTCGAAGGGGCGGTCGACTTTCACGGAACGACGTTTCAAGAAGGAGTGGATCTTTCACGATCGATATTCCAAGGACCTGTCGAACTGGATGAGGTGGTGTTCCAGAAAGAGGCGTACTTTATTCAAGGACGTTTCATGCAGGGGCTACGGTGCAAGGACACGAAGTTCGGTCCCCATACGAGGTTTCATCGCGCCACATTTCAGGGCCCGGTCGACTGCGCCGGAGCCCTGTTCGACGGGATGGCGGAGTTGCTCGAAGTGACGTTTGAGCAGCCGGCTGTCTTTGAGCGGGCGAGGTTCGGCTCCGGGACCGGGTTCTCCGGGAGCCGATTCATGCGCCAGGTCAGTTTTGAGGAGACCATCTTCAGCCGTGACACGTTTTTTACGTTTACCGTTTTTGCGGAGGAAGCCTTGTTCGCCGGGGCCCAATTTCTGGGACCCGCTGATTTTTCGGATGCGGATTTCGGGAAACCGGACGATCTGGCGAAGGCTCGATTCAATCAGCCGCCGCTCTTCACCAGAACGAAACGGGCCGCGCAGGAGCAGCCGGCTGAAGGTCCTGACTCTCCCCTCGGGCGGTATGGCGTCACGGCAGTCTGTCTGCTTTTGGCCGCTGGATTGATCACGTACGCGCTGAAAAGCAAGTAATATGCGAAGTTCCCCTACATATAGATTCCGGCTTGCCCCTCCCCCCCTAAGGTTGGTATAAGGAGCCCCATGGATCCTCAGGTCGACGCGTACGAACAGACCGAATTGCCGTATCAGGTCCGCATTGAAAATTTCGAGGGGTCGCTGGATCTGTTGCTCTATCTCATCAAGAAACACGAGATCAATATTTACGATATTCCAATCGCCTTCATCGCTCAACAATACCTGGAATATATTGAGGCGATAAAGAGCTTCAAAATATTCCAGA
>DKBD01000213.1 GCA_002451055.1 Nitrospira sp. UBA6909
CTCCTCGATCTCGCGGATCGCGGCGGTGAACTTGCCCTGCTCGTTCTTGTAGATGAAATCCGGACTATCCTTGCGGACCATGGGCCGGTGCGTGGGGATCACCAGCACGTCGAGATTGTAGATCTTGGCGAACTCGGCGGCTTCGGTGTCCGCGGTGCCTGTCATGCCGCTGAGCTTCTTGTACATGCGGAAGTAATTCTGGAAGGTGACGGACGCGAGCGTCTGGTTCTCGTTGGCGATTTTCACGCCTTCTTTGGCTTCGACGGCTTGGTGCAGCCCGTCGCTCCAGCGCCGACCCGGCATCAGCCGACCGGTGAATTCGTCCACGATGATGACTTCGCCGTCCTTCACCACGTAATCCACGTCGCGTTTGTAGAGTGCATAGGCTTGCAGCGCTTTGACCACGTGGTGCACCAGATCCATGTTGCCCGGGTCATACAGGTTGTCCACGCCAAGCAATTGCTCGACACGCGAGTTCCCGTCATCGGTCAGCGCGGCGGTCTTGGTTTTTTCCTCGATGGTGTAATCTTGCTCGGCCTTCAGTTGCGGGATGATTGCGTTGATCCGGTAGTAGAGATCGGTGGTCTGGTCGGTCGGGCCCGAAATGATCAGCGGCGTCCGCGCTTCGTCGATCAAAATGCTGTCGACCTCGTCCACGATGGCGAAGTTCAGGTCACGCTGCACGCACTGGCTCAAGTCGGTGACGACCAGGTTGTCGCGCAGGTAATCGAACCCGTACTCGTTGTTCGTGCCGTAGGTAATATCGGCCCGATAGGCTTCAGGCCTGGTGCAGGGGCGCAGGTGTTGAAGCCGCTTGTCCGACGCTTCAAAGGTCGGATCGAAGATGAATGAGGCGTCGTGCTGGATGATGCCGGTCGACAAGCCCAGCGCATGATAGAGCTGGCCCATCCACTGCGCGTCACGCTTGGCCAGATAATCGTTCACGGTGATGAGATGGGCGCCTTTGCCCTCCAGCGCGTTCAAGTAGACCGGCAGCGTCGCCACCAGGGTTTTCCCTTCGCCGGTTTTCATTTCCGCGATGCGGCCCCGGTGCAGGATCATGCCGCCGATGAGCTGGACGTCGAAGTGCCGCATGTTGAGCTTGCGGCGGGACATTTCCCGGCAGACGGCAAAGGCGTCCGGCAAGATGTCGTCGAGCGTCTCCCCGGCTTCCAAGCGTTTCTTGAATTCCTGGGTCTTGTCTGCGAGGGCTTCGTCGGAGAGCGGCGTCAGACCGGCTTCCAGGCTGTTGATCCGCTCCACGACCGGAAGAAGCGCCTTGATTTCGCGGTCGTTTTTGCTGCCGAAAATCAGATTGAGTAGTTGTGTCACCATAATCGTATTGTGCGGTAATGAGCGTCAACGGTTCGTATGCAATCGCGGCAGTATACCGTATCTTTCAGGCGAATCCTATCGTCTTGACAGGTTTCTCGATTATCCATTAACATCCACGCCAAATTAGCATAGGGCTACTTCTGATGAGCCACTGCATCCTGAGAGTTCTCTCGGTCCTGCTTATTCTCTGCCTCTTGTCCCTTGGCGGGCTGGCCCAGGCCCAGTCTGTCGAGCACGCCGGGCACCACGCCCATCATCAAGCGGCCACCCACAGCACTGTGCTCTGCTCCTGGATGTGTGATGCCGGGACAGTGCTTGATAGTGTCGTGGTTCTGATTCAAGCCGACCGCAGCCCGGTCGCAGTTGTTCGCATCCGCCATTCGGTGAGTGTCTCAACTGAGTCCTGCCGGACTTCTTCTAGCCGCGCTCCTCCGTCTTTCTCTCTCTAGTTTCCTCCGCGCATCGACACTGCAGGGCACTCGTTCCGTCTTATCCGTGCTTTAGGAACAAGGCTGCAAGGGTCAAGCGGAACGGACGATTCTTTGCAGAGGGAAAGGTCTCGTATCATGATGGTAGGGAAACGATTCCTTCTTGGGTTCACTCTAGGCATTGTCAGCACATCTTTCTCGTGGTTCGGTCTTCAGACCGCCCATGCGGCTTGCGGGGCGGTGACTTGCTTTGTCGTCGTCGGCTCGCAGCAGCAGGTGCCACAGGCAGGACTACTCACCTTCAACACCATCTACAATTACACGCCGATGCGGCTGCTTGACGGCACCTCCGGCGTGATCCCCGCGATCGATCAAACCGGCCAGCGGATGATTCTGGACCACCATCGGGAAATCCGGAGCATCACGCAGACGGTCACGTTCGATTTGAACTACGGGATCACCGACCGATTGGGTATTCAAGTGACGATTCCCTATATGTGGCGGACGCACAAGCATATCGATGGGCTGGGAGAGGAAGGTCCCAACGGTAGGGGAGAACTCGTTCCCTTTAATGATACCGGCGTGGGCGATGTGACCTTCACGGGCAAATACAATGTTCTGCAGTCGCTGAGGAGTATGGTGGTCGCGGGATTTGGAGTGCAAGTCCCGACCGGCAGTACAAGCGCCAGAGATGCCGCGGGCGAGGTAATGGAGGCGCCGGGCCAACTGGGCAAAGGACAGGTGGGCCTGATCGGGTCACTCTATCAAACGTACGAGCTGATCCCTCAGCGTCTGAACCAGTTTTTCTACGGCAGCTATCGCCATACCTTCCGCAATAACGACGGCTATCAATTCGGCGACGAATACAACCTGAATCTCGGCGCCAGCGGCGTGCCGCTGGTGAGCGCGCCTTGGCTGGTCCTGACCGGCCAATTCCATTGGCGGTACATGGTTCACGATAATATGAGTGCGTCACTGGAACGATCTGCCAGGCCGAGTGATCCTGAGTTTCCGGGCGAAACGATCAGCATCGACCCCGCGATTTTGAATCGCAGCATCCCCAATACCGGCTCGACCTACTTCGCCTTTTCTCCAGGGTTTCAGGCGAGCCTCGATGGGTTGATCGATTCGCCGCTCACGAAGATGTCTTCGGTCTATTTCTATGCGCAGATTCCAATCATGAGGGACTCCAATAACAATCTGGCACAGGGAACCAGCTACATTTTCGGGTTCACGCGATCGTTCCAGCTGACGGGAGCGGGTTCATAAGGACTTGTCACGAGGGACAAGGAGGAAACGATGAGGAAGAACACAATCTCTAGATGGCCACTCTTGGGGCTTCTGGTCATAGGCTGTGCGCTGATTATCGGCGGCGGTATGTCGTGGGGAATGGGCTCACGGGTTCCGGTGATCGGCACCCCTGCAGAAGATTTCCGCTTGACCGACTTGGAGGGCAAGCAACAGAGTCTCAGTCAGTATCGCGGCAAGGTCGTGCTGGTGAATTTCTGGGCCACCTGGTGCAAGCCCTGCACGACGGAAATGCCGGCGATGCAGGCGACCTACGAGAAGCTCAAGGACAATGGGTTTGTGGTGTTGGCGATCAATGAACTGGAAGACGATGCGAAAGTGCGTGAGCACATCACGCAGCATGGCCACACGTTTCCGGTCTTGATGGACCGAGACAACAAAGTGGCCAACCAGTTCGGCGTGTTCGGCTTGCCGGTCAGCGTGTTCATCGATGAAAAGGGTGTCGTCCAGGAGTATGTCAAGGGTGGCCTGCTGACCGAGCGACTGATTCTCGATATGGTGGCCAAGATTCAGAAACAGACACCCATAAAGGCCGCGGCACTGCGGTAGATGATCGGCATGTTGGTCAGATTCAGGACACCCGGGGTCGTATGGGCGCTCGCGCTCTGTCTCGTTCTGGTGAACGGGTTCATGGCTGCGCCCAGTGTCGCCCATACCGAGCATCACGGTGCCCACAAGCCTGGCACGCATGCCACTGGAATGTGCGCCTGGCTCTGCGCGGCAGGGCAAGAGGTCGAAGCGTCATCCGTCGATCTCAGTTCGGTGCTTCAGTTAGTTGGTCGGTCCGAGTCTGCCTCCGTCCACCCTGTTCTCCTTCTTTTTTCTGCCGGCATCTTCCCCCGCGGTCCTCCTCCAGCCCTCTCTTTCTAACGATCATCCGTTCATGTAGTTGCAGGCACGAGGCCGTGTGTGCCCTGCTGCCTGCGCTCTGATATCGCTAGGCGAGAAGGATCTGTGCAATGGCTATGAAATTATCACCCCGTTGGGGGCTATCTCTGTGTGTCTTCGCCATGGCGACGGCGTTGGCTGGACCATTTCCGGCCGGCGCTTCGTGCGGCTCGGTCAGCTGCTTTGTCGTCATCGGGTCGCAGCAACAAGTATCGATGGCCGGGGCGCTGACGGTCAACCTGATCTACAACTACACGCCGATGGAGGCGCCGTCTGGCGAAGGCGGGCGCATTCCGTTTGCCAATCAGGGCGACAAGACACTGACCCTGGCCAACTTGAATGTGAACCGCATCAGCACGACGACGCGCACGGCTACCCTGGACCTCAACTATGGGTTGACGGAGCGACTCGGATTGCAGGTCGCGATTCCATACAAACACGTGGAGTCCGACGCCCAAATCGGGGGCGTCGCGCCGGTGCCCTACAGCGAAGGGGGGCTCGGCGATATTCGCGCCACGTTGAAATACAATGTGCTGCCGACCTTGCGCAGCATGATGGTGCTGGGAGTCGGCGTCGATTTTCCATCCGGCAGCTACGGCCGGTTTGCACAGGGAAACCAGCTGGCCGAATCCACCCTGCAGATCGGCCGAGGGAATTTCGGCGTGATCCCGATGGTGTATCAGACGTATGAGCTGATTCCCCATCGGGTGAACCAGTTCGCCTTGGCCAGTTACCGGCACACGTTCAAGAACAGCGACGGGTACCAATTCGGCGACGAAGTCAATGTCAGTGCGGGACTCAATATCATTCCATTCGAGAAAACGCCCTGGCTGTCGCTGATCCAGCAGTTCAACTTCCGCTGGATGCAGAACGACGCCATGGACGCGTCGCTGTGGCAGTTTTTCGAGCCGACGGGGACTCCCGTCCTGCTCGATCCCACGGTCAAGTTTCGAGCTGTTCCCACCACCGGCTCGAAATACGTGGCCTATTCACCCGGTATCAGCTTGAACCTCTGGGACTACGCGTCCTTCTATTTCATCGCGCAGATTCCCATTTATCGGGACTTCAACGGCAACGTGGAACAACAGATTAGCTACGTCTTTGGGCTCACGAAATCGTTCCAATTATTCGGCGGGTCGTGAGCACATTTCCATAACCAGGTTAAAGGAAGAAACAAACATGCGATTCATCGACATTCGACATGACAAGACGAAGTTCGGCTCAATTGGGTTTCTTGGGTTGGCATTGGCTGCGCTTGTTGGGTGCGGCCAGGGAGAAACGACCGGGACAATTGGAACGGTGACGCCCAGCGGCAGCGCCGCGCTGCAGGGGCCGCTGGTGTTTGTCA
Organism: Nitrospira sp. UBA6909; assembly: GCA_002451055.1. Lineage (GTDB taxonomy): Bacteria > Nitrospirota > Nitrospiria > Nitrospirales > Nitrospiraceae > Nitrospira_D. The sequence goes on from DKBD01000213.1 coordinate 5,308, forward strand.
ATAATACAGGCGAGAAGTCGCTTACAACTGTCGCGCTGAGGGGTGATTCCGGAAATGCGGTTCTCAACACGATCCCTGCCCCCGAATTCGAAAATGGGGCACTGGGTGATATGCAGTTTTCAGAGGGGGAATGGCTCTTCGTGAACTTGGGCGCGGCGAACAAGGTGGCGACGATCGATCCACTAACGAACGCGACTCCGGTGCATGAGGTCAACCTCACGACCGGCACTCGTCCGGTGCACATCTATCGCGACCCGACTAATGGAGAGGTAATGTGGTCCATGAACGACGGTGACAACAGTGGGACCTTCACCCCAGGTGATGATCCGATCAACTGTGCCGCGCAGACCGGCGGGTCCGTCACCATCCTTCATAATTCCCATCTTGGGCCAGGGGCCGTCCCTCCTACCGTGGTCAAGACCGTGTGTTTGCTTGCCGCTGGACACCATGTCGCCGCGTTTTCGTCAGGGACGGGAACTCCAAAGAGAGCGTTTGTCTCGAGCACGACAGCAGGCGAAATTGCCGTTATTGGTAACGATCCGGCTAACGTGGCCGAGTACCATAAGTTGATCGGGCGCATTGACCTCTGCGCCAACCCTGGGGAAGCGTTGAACGGCCAAGGGCCATGCGACGTGAACGCCAACGATCCCAACACGGTCAATACGCCGAACAAGTCGAATCCCCANNGAAATCGATCCGGACACGTTCGCCATTACGAACAGGTTTGATCTCAACGGCACGGGATATACGACGTATGGCATTAGCCCGGATGGCCGGTTTCTCCTGTTGCGTGGCGACACGACCCCCGTGGGTGGAACGAAGTTGGGCGTGATCGATCTCGGAACGGCAGGGAATCCGCGAACGGATTTGGCCATCCCACAGTTGGATGAAGCGTCTCCCGGTTCGTTCAAGTTCTCCCCGGATAGCAAGCGATTTTATATCTTGGCCGGGAATTCAGGGACGAAGAAGGACAGACTCTTTGCGTTCAATGCATCGACGTTGACCGCAGCCACCCCTTCTCTCACGCTCTTGAGAGAAATCGTGCTGGCCTCGACAGGTAGCCATAGTTTCGATGTCTTGGCGCAAACAGCTGGCGAAGCGGCCTACATTGTGGTTTCGAACGGCATTGCCAATTCGGTTTCGATCATCAACGCCAAGGATAATTTGATCAAGCAGGAGGTACAAGTAGGACTCACGCCGGGTGCCGTGCTGATCTATTATCCGGGAGCAGCGGCAGCGCGCAATCAAGCCTCGTCCTAAACGACGAGTGCGAGGCAGCCATGGCCATTTGCTTGAACTGAATCGGTGGGTGGTCCGGAATGCCCAAGTGGCTTGAGGAGTAGTTTCTGATACGACAAGGGGCGGCGGATCTCATGATCTGCCGCCCCAAGGTTAGCAGGGAGATTGCGAGGCGGACGTGACGATCTTGGATGAAGGTTTCGCGAGTCCAATCCATGCCGCTGCGCGCCCCTGCAGACGTTTCCTGGGATTGTCCTTGCTTCTGTGGATGACAGGCTGCGGCGGGGTTTTTACAAGCATTCCAGAGCTGAACACCCCTGATGGACAGGTATTCGCACAACGGTGTGGCGCGTGCCACGGCAAGCCGTTTGGCAACCATGGAGTGACTCACGGGGTGCCGGATCCACGGTTCAGGACGATGGCGGAATGGAANNAGGACGCAGGGCGAGAGAAAGGAAAGCAGGCCGGCCAGAAGGGCGAAAAACAGGTGTGAGGAGAGGTGTCTCCGGTTGTTCGGGGAGACAGAGATGTCTCGATCTTCCCATGTGATCAGGCCTCTCATCTGAGAAGCATTCAGCAGAACCGCTGAGGACCACTGGTAATACTGAAGGCCTGGCATCAAGCGATTGATCCTCTCCTCGGGCTAGGGTTCTCCATTGACCACGGCCAACACCCGCCGTCCATACCGTTCGGCTTTCACGTCCCCGATGCAAGAGATCTCCAGCAGGGCGGCAGTCGTCCCAGGCTTGCAACCGGCGATGGCCTTCAATGTCTTGTCGTGGAAAATGAGGAACGGCGCCCGCCTTCTTCCTCGGCCAATTCGGCGTGGAGTTGCCCGAGCCGCTGCTTCCCTTAGATGTCAACTCTAGACGTTGATTTGCCGTGACGCTGCCGTTTATAGTCCGATGGGTAGGATACGGCGGGGGCAAATATGCGGAGGCAGATGGGAAATTCGTTCGTGACAACGGCTGCCTGCGCGGGGTGTCTCCTTGTCTCCTCGTATGCCACGCCCTCGTGGCTTCTATCTGCTTCCGCCGCCTCAGCAGCGAGTCGCCATGATGAAACGCAGTCTCAGCTCGAACGGGGAGAAGCGCTGCTGCGCGAGGGCAACCTCAAGGAAGCAGCCGAGACGGCGAAACGGGTGATCGAGCGGAATCCCTCATCGGCTAGGGGCCATTACCTGCTTGGCAGGATCTTTCTCAAAGACCGGAAGCCGGGTCAGGCTGTGGACGCGTTTACCCGTTCGCTCGCGATTCAACCCTCGTCCCCTGATGTGCTGAAAGATCTGGCCGACCTGTATCTCCTACAAAATAGAGAGGCTGAAGCCGAGGACGCGCTGAACCGCGCCATCAAGGCCGATGCCGCGCACATCGAGTCCTATTTAGCCTTGGCCAAGCTCTACGAGCGGCGGCGAGACCCGGCGGCTGCAAAGCAGGCGTATCAGCGTGTCTTAGCGATTGAGCCGAATCAGCCCGATGCGCTGTTCGAACTCGCGACCCTCTATGACAATCAAGGGGAGTCCAAAGACGCCAGGGAAACCCTCAACCGTCTCATCACGGTGAATTCCAAACATGCCGATGCGTGGTATTTGAGCGCAAGGATCGCCGAGAAGCAGGGAGATCTGACTAAAGCGGCCTCTGCGTACCAGCAAGCCATTGTCGCCAAACCCGACTTTATCGCGGCCCACTTTAACTTAGGGTTCATCTATCGGAGTCAGAACAAGCCCAATGATGCGGAACGGGAGTTTTTGGAGGTGGTGCGCTATCGCCCTGAGTATGCGGAAGCATATATGAACTTGGGCGTCGTCTACACGCGCATGAACAAGTTGGAGGAGGCGGAGCAGGCTTATGAGAAGACCGTGGCATTGAAGCCTGATTACGCCGAGGCCCGATACAATTTCGGTGTGTTCTATGAGCTCTATCGGAAAGATATGCCGCGCGCGCTCGCGCAGTACCGGAAGTATCGGGAGCTGGGCGGTCGGGATGAGCGGGTCGAGCGGATTGTCGGGGCTGGGACCCCGTGAAGCCCTCATCATTGGTCAATTGTCAACCGTGAGAGGAGAAGAGGTTCCCCGTTTGACGCATGACGCGTGACGACTTACGTGGGTTTGCTTACCAGTACGGCCAAGGTGCCCAATAGGGATGCCAGTAGGGCCCCCAATACGGGCCGGGGACGATATAGGGATAAGGGCGAAGGCGGGGTTGCCCTGCTTCATCCGTCGGCCACACGCGTAAGTGCTTGATCTCCACAACAGGGTAGAGATATTCCATTTCATCGAGCGGCATGGTGATGGACCCCGCCACGTCTCCGCCGACGGTGACGAAGGTGCCGGAGGGGATTGTAGCCGGGTCGAGGAACTCTTTCTTTATGGCGACGAAGCGGCCTTGAGACTTCCTCAAATCATGCGTCGGTTTGAACGAGGAATCGAGAGGTAATTGAAGGATTTCAATCCTGGTTTCTTCTTTCAACCGCTTCGCGGCCAAGACCTTGCCGCCCAATGTGACGGTCTGACCTGTGTATGTCTCAGGCGAGCCTTTCAATTGCACATACGAGACGTGGGATGCGTCGAATTCAAGCCGGTCGTCTGTCGACGCGCAGCCGGATGAGACCAACAGCGCCCATGCGGTAATCATCCACCATCGTCCGGTCATGACAGGAGTATAACAAAGGGCGGGAAAGCCCGGCATTCGATATAATGGGGTTACGGTTACCATCACTCTGAAAGGAGCGTGCGATGAATGGTCGAAGGCTATCGATGTGGGGACTTGCCGTTGGTGTCATGGGAGCGGTGGCGTTGCTGACTATACCGTTCGTCGCGCAGGCGGCGACCCCAGAGTTGAAGGGCAAGTTTGAACTGCTGAAAGACGAGCCATCGACCCATCAGCGCGGCAAGGTCAAAGTGATGGAGTTCGCCGACTTCTACTGCCCCCATTGCCATCATTTTGAAGAAACCGGGGTGCCGTTGCTGCTCAAAGAGTTCGGTGACAAGGTGGAAGTCACGATGGTCGGCTTCCCCGTCATCCGGGGGAAACTTCCGACCGCATTCGATATGTACGAGCAGGCCAAGACGATGGGCAAAGGCAACGAAATGAAAGCGGTCCTGTTCCGCACCATCCATAAGGACAAAATGGATGGGGTCCTGGATCGTTCGATTCGCTCGCTGCTGATCCGGGAAGTGGGGTTGGATGTCGCGGCGTTCGAAGACGGTTTGGCGAGCGGCAAGCCTGCCAGGGCTTTCGAAGAGGGACGGCGGTGGGGGGAACGGATCAAGGTGTCCTCCACTCCCTCGATCCTCCTGGACGGGAATATCAAAGTCGATGGCGCGAACATGACCCCCGAGAATGTCATCACAATCATCCGGAGCATCTTGGAAAACGACGCGAAGCGGTGAAAGGTAAGGAGCAAAGGGTAAGGGGTGAACGGAGATGAAGAAGAGAGGCCAGTTACTCCTTACGCCTAACTCCTCACCCCGTACGGTATAAAAATGGCGATTGATCCAATTTGCGGGATGACGGTCGATCCGGAAAAAGCGGCTGGCCGGTATGAGTACAAAGGCGAGACCTACTATTTTTGTGCCGTCTCCTGCCTCGAACGGTTTCGAGCCGATCCGGAACAGACGCTGAGCCGGACGTCTCCGACACTCATGGCGATTTCTTCCAAGGCTCCCTCGCGCAAGCCGCTTCCGATGATGCCGGCGTCGAAGGGCGAGATCGATCCCGTATGCGGTATGACGGTGCAACCGGCGGCAGCCGCCGGTTCCCATGAGTATCAAGGGAAGACCTATNNCAAACCGGGTGCGTGCCCGATTTGCGGCATGGCGCTGGAGCCGAAGGTCATCTCAGCAGAAGAAGTCGGCAATCCGGAACTCGACGACATGAGCCGGCGGTTTTGGGTCTGCCTCGGCCCGGCGGCGTTGGTGATGGTGCTCGCGATGTCCGACATGATTCCCGGCATGCCGCTGCAACATCTGATCGGTGGAGCCGTCCTCAACTGGGCGCAGTTTGTGTTGGCCACGCCGGTTGTGCTCTGGGGAGGGGCGCCGTTCTTCCAACGAGGGTGGGCGTCGATCGTCAACCGGGCGCCGAACATGTTTACGTTGATCGCGATCGGGACCGGATCAGCCTACGGCTATAGTGTGCTCGCCACCATGGCGCCCGCGCTATTGCCTGCCTCGTTCCATCGGCATGACGGCACGGTCGCCGTGTATTTCGAAGCGGCCGCGGTCATTACGGTGCTTGTTCTTCTGGGGCAGGTCTTGGAGTTGCGGGCGCGAAGCCAAACCAGTTCCGCCATCAAGGCCCTCTTGCGGTTGGCCCCGGATACCGCAAGGCGCGTGCGCCCCGACGGACAAGAAGAAGATGTTTCGCTCGAACAGGTTCACGTGGGCGATCGGCTGCGCGTGCGTCCGGGAGACCGCGTGCCGGTAGATGGGGTCGTGGTTGAGGGTCACACCTCAATCGACGAGTCCATGATCACGGGGGAATCGATCCCCGTTGCAAAAGAAGTCGGAATGCCTGTTACGGCGGGAACGATGAACGGCATCGGCAGCATTCTCATGAGCGCGCAGCGGGTCGGCCGGGATACGCTATTGGCTAGGATCGTGCAGATGGTCGGCGAGGCTCAGCGAAGCCGTGCGCCCATTCAGCGGGTCGCGGATGTTGCGGCCGGGTATTTCGTCCCGCTTGTGGTCGGCGTGGCTGTTCTCACGGCGGTCGGATGGGCACTGTGGGGACCTGAACCGAAGCTGGCCTATGCGCTCGTGAACGCCGTCGCCGTGCTCATTATCGCGTGCCCATGTGCGTTGGGATTGGCGACCCCCATGTCGATCATGGTCGGAACAGGTCGGGGTGCGACAGCCGGGGTTCTGGTGAAGAAGGCCGAGGCCCTCGAAGTATTAGGGAGAGTCGATACGGTGGTGTTCGATAAGACAGGAACGTTGACCGAAGGCAAGCCGAGGTTGGCGGCAATCCGCTGCGTAGCTCCTTGGTCCGAGCAAGAGCTTCTCCATGTTGCGGCGAGTCTGGAGCAGGGAAGCGAGCATCCGTTGGCCGAGGCGATTGTGGTAGGCGCACGAAACCGTGGAATCGCTTTGGCCTCCGGAACCCAGTTCCGGTCAATGACCGGAAAGGGAGTGTCCGGTCTCGTCGAGGGCAAGTCCGTGGCTGTCGGGACGTTGTCATTTCTGCAGGAAATGATCGGGGCGGCGGGTGACACGCTGGACATGCTCAATAAAGAAGCGGAACGCATGAGACTGGAAGGGCAGACAGTCGTTTTTGTGGCCATCGATGGGCAAGCCGGGGGGCTTCTAGGGGTTGCGGATCCGATCAAGTCTTCGACGCCCGAGGCGGTCCGCCTGCTGAAGGAAAATGGACTCAGGCTGGTTATGCTGACCGGCGATCATCGGCAAACGGCTGACGCGGTGGGCACACAACTTGGGCTGGATGAGGTCATGGCCGGTGTGCTCCCTGACCAGAAAGGGGAAATCGTGGCTCGGCTTAAAGCCGAGGGGCGGGTCGTCGCGATGACGGGCGACGGTGTCAACGACGCGCCGGCACTGGCATTGGCCGATGTCGGAATCGCGATGGGCACGGGGGCGGATATCGCAATCGAGAGCGCGGGGATGACGTTGATCAAGGGGGATCTTCGCGCCCTGGTGCGGGCCAGGCGCCTGAGCAAGGCGACGATGCGGAATATCCGGCAGAACCTGTTCTTCGCCTTTGCCTATAATATGGTGGGTGTGCCGGTGGCGGCCGGAATCCTCTATCCGTTCTTCGGGTTGCTCCTCAGTCCGATGTTCGCGAGTGCCGCCATGACCTTCAGCTCGGTGTCCGTCATCTCGAATGCCCTCAGGCTGCGGTATGTCGAATTATGAGTGTGGCGGCTTGCTCCGCATGGTACCCTGAACACGGTAATTTGCCTGTGTCGTGAAATGATCATCGTCAAGGAACTCCAGCGCGTGAGACGAATCGGAGCGATCACGGTATCCGCCCTGTGGTGGCTGACGGGAAGTCTGGCCATTCCTGCATGGGGAGGGGACGGGGAACGTCTCCTGCTTGTCTCGAACGGCCACGAGTTGCAAAACCAAGTGAAGGCGGCCGCCAACAAGGTTATTCCAGCGGTCGTGAGTATCGCGTCCACGGTGATGGTCCGCGACCAGACGTTCAGCGACGAGGGGCTCCCATTCGGGCTGTTCAAGGAACCTCTCACCCGCCGGCAATACGGACAGGGGTCCGGCGTGATCGTCTCACCGGACGGCTATATCGTCACCAACAACCACGTCGTCGCCGATGCCGTCAATGTGGAAGTGGTGTTGGCCGATCGGCGCCAATTCAAAGGGAAAGTGGTCGCCACTGATCCGAAGACCGATGTGGCGGTGGTGAAGATTCAGGCGACCAATCTGTCGTCGGCTGCATGGGGTGATTCAAGCCATCTGGCCGTCGGGGACTTTGTGCTGGCTGTCGGCAATCCGTTGGGGCTGAGCCGGACCGTGACGTTCGGCATCGTGAGCGCGGTCGGCCGGGCGGACGTGGGAGTGGCGGATTTAGAAGATTTCATCCAAACGGACGCGCCGATCAATCCGGGGAATTCAGGCGGCGCGCTGGTCAACATCAATGGAGAACTCGTGGGCATCAATACCGCAATCGCGAGCCCGACCAGCGGAAACGTCGGCGTGGGGTTCGCCATTCCGAGCAATATGGTGCGTGCGGCGATGCAGAGCCTCGTCAAGACCGGCCGCGTCGTGCGCGGGTTTCTAGGGGCCTCGACGCAGGACGTCAGCCCGATGCTGGGGAAAATCTTCCGGCTGCCGGATGTGAAGGGCGCGATCGTCACCGATCTGCAAACGAAGGGATCGGCGGAGCGGGCNNTGCGCAACCTCGTGGCGCAATCTCTGATCGGAAGCAAGCATCGCCTGGATCTCATTCGAGAAGGGAAAGTCTATCAGGCCGAACTAGTGATCCAGGAAGCTCCGCGCGAGCGCACCAAGAAGAGCCAAGCGGCGCTCTCTGTTGCTTCGACCGCGCACCCGCTGTCGGGTGTGGTCTTCGACGACGTCACCACCCCGCTCGCCAGGCAAATGGAATTGTCCGTCACCAGCGGTGTCGTGGTGACCGATATCGAGGAAGGAAGTCTGGCTGAAGCATCAGGGCTGCAGCCGGGCGACGTGGTGCTGGAACTCAACCGGAAATATGTGGGCAACTTCACAACCTTGCAACATCTGGCTGAACCGCTGAAGCCATCTGACCTTGTGCTTCTCCTCGTCAACCGCCAAGGGAATGTGCTGTATATTCCAGTTCAGGGAGAATAGGCACCATAATAAATATGTACTAGAACCGAATACGGCAATAGAAAGAGCGGCTGCGGAAGGTAACAGGATGCCAAGTCGCACCGCATTGTGTCAAATTTCATTGTAGAGGTTTGTCTCACTGCTTTCTTCATCATTTCGATCATCTGAGATGTGCGGCACAGAGATGCTTCAATAGCTTACTTTGCAATGGTGATGGCGGGTGTGGGGTATTTGCTCAAGTCTGTCACTGTCATCTGAAAGAGATTTGACAATACAGCAAACGCCTCATGGTTCCAGGTGGACGTTGCATCTCGAGACACAGGACTCCTGGGGAGTGAGTAATGCCGACCGCCGAATGGGACTGAAAATTCAAAGTCGGCAGGCTTAGATGTGGACTCCTCGATTTCCAACGTGCGAAGAGGATTGCGGACAACCGTTTTTATGCGTGGATCTGGCATGATGGAAATCTCCGGCTCTTCCTCGATGCCTCTGGCCACAAACCCAATGATGGCATTCATGCTTCGCAACATAAACCACCCGTGCAAGGGGTAGTCGCCGCCAGGGAATCCAGATCGGATATCGACCAGCACGTAGTCTTCCGGGTTTTGTTGTGCTTCGTTGTTTAACCGGATTCGTTCCTTGTTGGACAACTGCTTCGGATCGTAGTTCGCAATCAGCAACCGCCCAACAATCGTACGGCGCACCTGGTGGGTTGACTCTCCAGAGCTGGGTTCCCATCGGAAGCCTTTTTCCAGGGCGGACAGCACTTCAGCGGCGTCCGGATGGCGGCGGAGCTGCATAGCCTGAACTTCTTCATATCGAAGTGATTCAACATATAGGTGCCGTTCGGCTTCAAGCCCAGCCAGGTGAAGCAGACGGCGACGAAACTCAGCATACCNNACCCTGATGAACCAGAAACTCGAGTTTGTCTTCGTCTAGGGGGCGGAGGACACGTTTCGTAAACTCTTCTCCAGTGATCGGAACGATCGTAATCGTGGGATTTTCTGCGACTCCCATACCATATTCTAGGTTGAGCGGCCGTTCGCGAGGATCCACCACGTGTCCGAGTCCCCCTTGGATGCCCGCATTCGCTCTGAACTCGAAGGTGGCCGCGACACTCGAGACCGCTGTAAAATGTACCGGCCTGTGATGTCTGGCACGCGCGATATTGAGTAACAACAGATCGGCATCGAGATAACTCACAGTGCGGTCATATTCCAGCACGGCTTAGTGTGTCGCCAGAGGCGACAAGCAGCCACCGAAACTAAGCGCGGCAAGGATAGTCACACTAAACCAGGGTTGCATATATCGTGTCATGGATGGCTTCTCTCTTTCCCACCGTATCTTCTTTGGGTAGCCTATTCAGATTGCATGATGTGAAACGCCCCTCAATTAGGATCAAGCAGTGAGGAGCTACGAACGTGGTTGACAAACAGCGTGCGAGCCACGTACATGACCCGCACGCTTCCAGTGGCTTACTTCTTTGCAGGATGCGCCGCTCGCAATATTGGATAGTATTGGGAGAAAACGAAGCTGACGGCGTTCTTCTCATGACACGTGTTGCAATCCTCCACCTTGTTTTTGGACGATTGCTCCTTGAGCGGGTAGGAGTGCCCAAAACTATAAAACCCCCAGTTGCCGGGATCATTGGGATAGCGCTTGGCATCTTTCACGGAAATTTCCAGCCCGAGAAAATCTCCCATGAAATACCCATTACCACTTGATGCCTCTCTGTCTCCTACACTCACAAGTTCCTTCACAATAACCGTGCCATCCCTGTATTGGCCGGTCTTTTCATAATGGGCAAACCCATCTGGATCCATGTAGACGTTGTGGAACTCGGGAAAATTGGCTTTGCCATCGTTCAGGTCATTGGGCGTTAGCGGCGTCCCAATATAGACCCATTTGCGAAAGAGATTGAATGGTGGGCGTTTCACTTTACCTTCTGGCGTGTATTCAAGCCATTTGCTGGCTGAGACGACGCCTCCCGTTGCCGCGACAGGAGGGGAGCCTGCCGTGGCGCATGATGTAATGCCAGTCGTGAGTCCAACGACAGTGGTGAACATTGCTGCTGCAATGGGGATCACTCGTGTCGCAGAGACGGTGTGTTTAGAAGACATCGATGAACCTCCTGTTAAAAGTTGTACTGATGCACGCGGTATAAATGGATACTTCGCCTCTCCTGTCATGAGAGGCCGGAGAATACAGGAGCTCCAACGAGGAATCTGTCAGTTATATGACAATGGAATTGGAATATTGATGATAAGCATATGGTGTGCCGACTAGCTGAGGAGTGACGACCACTAGGATATGAGAGGGAATTGGGGCGCTGTTCCCTAAGATCAGAACACCCTGAATCCCTCCATCGTTGGGATCTAGGATTGGAGCGAATCATGAAACATGCCGATGATGTCCGAGCCAGGTTCCTTGCTGCACTGAGCAGAGTCCAGGCTGTCTCTCGCCAGAGTCTGAACCATCGGAGGACGGTCTATGCGTCGTTCTCGCCTGGGAAAACGTACGTGATTCAGAAAGGGTATGTCAGACTCTTGGCCATCGGGGAAGGTGGAGAGCAGTTTACTCGGATGCTGCTTGGGAAAGGAGGAATTTTTGGCGATCTGCCCTTCGCCTCACCAATTGGCACGTTGCCAATTGGCATGAAGGAAGAATCTGCTGTGACCAGTGGGCCAACATCCGTTCTCGAGTTTCAGCGACGAACGCTCGAAACATCTGTGCATCACGATGATGTTCTCTGTGAGGCCTTGCTGGAGGTCTATAGCAGGCAACTGGGTATGTTTGATCGACGACTTCAGTGGCAGTTTGTGTCTCCACTGCGTCGGCGAGTGGCGATGATCCTGTTGGATCTGATGGAGTTCGGACGATCACCCTGTCCGCACCACGAGGGCTTTCTCATGGATATCAGGATGACCCATGAAGAGTTGGCTGAGCTTGTAGGCGCGGCTCGTCAGGTCGTAACGGGTATTTTGAATGAACTCCGTGAGGAAGGCGTGCTGTGGTACACGAGGACCTATCTCTGTCTTCGCAGTCCGACCGCTCTTGCCAACATCATTCAGTCCTGGGAGAAGTAGATCCGACCGCGCAATCAAAACTGAAGGCCAGAATGAGCCCAAGCCTACGACATTGTCAGATCGATAGGCACAATGCTGGCCTGATATGAATTCCTTCGATACGTATAACGGTGTTGTGAAAGCCCATTCCCCTCGAAAGGTAGTTTTGAGATAGGTTTTCGTCATCACCACTCACATTGCTGGCCGTGAGTGCACATCCTACTTGTCTACGGTATCTCCCTTTCACGGCTTATTGTGACCCATCCAGGCGAGACCCTTCGTGACAACAACGATTTATCTGGAGAAGGGAGAATGGGTCTAAACACACTCCCAATCACTAATGCTGATCGTGTTAGTCATCTAGATGACAGACAATACTAATACACATCAGATATGAGTGGATGGCTTGATCGCACTCAAGAGCCGGATATGTGTTTAGGGGGCTCCTGGGTCTGTAGCTACTGTGATGGATGAAGATGACAGCTCATGGTCCTACGGTGAACGTAAGGGGGATTGTATCTGTGTAGAGCGAGTATCGGTAAAGGAGTGTGGATATTTACGATTCATTTCATGAGGAGGAGATGATGAAAAAGGTTTGGATGTTTGGAGTCTTGGCAGTGCTGGCTACCACACCGGTGCTCAACAGTAGCGCGGCGGACGAGGAGAAGTCGTTCGTGCCGGCGGTGGTGGAAGCATCGACGGGGGCGATTCGGGTACCAGAGGGCTATCGTTTATGGCCAACACTTGGCACCTGGGCACATGCCAAAACAGACAAGGCATTGGAAACAGAGGGTGCGGGAGTACATGAATACCACGTTGTCCATACGCAGCCGGAGACGATTGCCTATTATCAGAAAACGGGGCAGTTCCCTGATGGAGCTGTGTTGGTGAAGGAACTGCTTCATGCCAAGACCATGGCGATGACGACTGGCCCAGCGGTGGGTCATGCGACCACGACCAAGGGTTGGTTTGTCTTGGTCCGAGACATGAAGGGGCGCTACAAAGAGTCCAAACTTTGGGGCAAAGGGTGGGGGTGGTCGTTCTTCAATGCCGATGATTCCGAACACGCAGCCTCGAAAAATTTCCAAGTTGAGTGTGTGCCATGCCATATACCTGCAAGGCAGCTGGCTCCTGCGAATATCGTTGACGAGGATAAGTGGATCTATGCGTTTGGCTATCCGGTGCTGCAGAAGAAGTAACGTGTGCTTGCTCATGGTGGTCTTGATAGAGGGTTGCTGATACAGCGAGAAGCGGGCGATGAGTATGAGTCGCTCTCGATCCATGGTTTCACGCGGGATGATGTGGTCCGTGTGGCAAACACCATCACCCCGTCTGTCAACGTCCCGGTGTGTCGAGAAGACAGGGTATAGTGGCGTCCGCTGTTGACCGACAGGCAATTCCGTGTCACCTGCTTATTGAAACCTGAGGAGACGAAAAGATGACAACTATTCATGGTCAGTATCTGTATATCCAAACGAATGACATCCGTGAGGGGCAAAATGCGGTGTTGGGCTATGTTCGAAAGGATGATGGGAGGCTGGATCCGCTACCGGGAAATCCGTTCTATACAGGGGGTACTGGTATCAACAATGACACGCATGGAAAACTTGGCCCCCATGACAACGACACTCCCCTCATCATCAGCCAGAATGGAACGCGTCTCTTCACCGTCAATACACACAGCAATACTGTTGCGGTCTTTGATATCCAGCCGGATGGAGCCTTGCGGCATGTGAAAGGATCACCGTTTGGATCGCACGGCGTTGCTCCAAATAGTCTTGCCGTGAGCGGCACAACGCTGCTCGTCTCGAACCGGAATGAGGATTACCACCAATTAGAGGCGCTGCGGGGTGCGGCGAAGGCGAGCTACGTCTCATTCGCCATCGAACCGAATGGGGCGTTGCGATGTGTCTCCAAGATTGAGGTGGAGAATTCCCAGAAACCGACACAGGTGTATGTTCCTCCGTCGAATCCCGATGTGGCATTCGGCAATGACTTTCAAGTAGACGTGGATTTCGATGGTGAGGGAACACGCTCCTTCCTGGCTGGCACCAAGCCGAGTGTGCAGGGGCAACTTCATGTCTTTCACATTGGGCGGGACGGCCGGCTAACTGAGCGAAGCCTGGTGCAGCTCCCAGAGACAAATGCCGAGTGCAAATACAAGGGAATGGACGGCGTTCCGTCGATGCCGCTTGGCATCTGGGCGCATTCAACTGAACCGTTGCTGTACGTGGGCTTTGTGACTCGCAATGAGCTTGGAGTTTATCGGTTCAGCCGCGAGGGTGAGATGACATTCCTGGGATCGGTCGATAATAGTGGACAAGATATCTGTTGGTTGCTCACGAACAATAAGGGGACACGACTCTATACGGTGAATAATCTTCCACGGTCCGACAAGAATGACACAGCTGCTACGGTGAGCACCTACGACATTTCAGGTCAGCGTGCCGTGAAGCCAGTTGAGATCAGTCGGCTGCAACTACCCCATCCTGGGGAATGGTTCATCAATAACCGCATGTTTAGCCAACCAGGAAGCACCGCGTTTCAATGCGCTTTGAATCCAGAAGAAAGGTTTCTGTATGTGATCTGCCAACGGATCAACCAAACCGATGAGAACCAGAGCGAAGAGGGAAACATCTTGCACAGCTTACAGCTCGATGGGGAGGGGGTACCCTCGGTCGCACACTCGCGTCACCTCATCCATGATGGGGTGTACTATCGGTCTCGCCCGCAGGGTGTTGCCACCGTTGATCGCTAGACATAACGAAGGAGGCATCTGAAACCAAGCGACTATGCTTTGTTGCTCGTCAATTACCAGGGGAGTGTGCCGTACGTCTTGGCTCAAAGCGAGTAAGGCAGGGCCCCGACAGCAAAAACTGTTCCGGCAAATGCTGTGAGACTGCATTAGGGAAGGTCGGATTAATTTGCCCTTCCGCTCGGCACGCTGCCCCTGGCTGGCAGGGCGCTAGGACAAATGCTCTGGGCATCCGCTGGTCCAACGAGCTTGTTCGTGGGTTATTCCCACCGCCTGATGCCCCGAGGCCATCCCGAGCCCCCCGTTCCCTACGTCCCCGCATGAGCTGCCGCCGCGCCACGTAGAGATTCGCCAACACGCAGCCGATCTGGAGCGAGTGGGTCAACCCACGGTATCGGACCTTGCTCAGCCGAAGATGCCCGTGATCATCAAGGATGAAATATCTTGTCGAGAGTTGCCCCCCCCCACATGAGTGACAGCGACACGTCATAATAAGGAGAGATCCACTGCAAGTGACCACGAGAAAGGAACTCAAAGCCTTGCGCATTGCGCGACGACATCACCACACCATCAATAGTCGGCTGGCGATTCTCCGCTATGCTGAGGAGTATGGCTTCANNATCCGCCGAATGTGCCGAGACCTCGGCTATCCCCCAGTCCGACGGACTGAACCACGGCGATCACGCCACCCGACCCTCTTCACTAAAGAACACCCTGGCGACGGTGTGCGGATCGATGTGAAGGAGGTGAACGTCGTTGGCCAGAACTGTGTCCAGGACACGGCTTTGGATGAATGCACGCGCTATCGCGTCTTGCGGCTCTACCCGCGCAAGTATCACGGCACCAGTCTCGACTTGTTGGCCGCGGTACGACAGCCGCTGCCCTTCCCCATTCGGAAAGTTCAGGTCGACAATAGCACCGAATTCCCGCTCACCGTACAAGAAGCCAGGATCCGCTCGCGGTACATCAGACCACGTCGGCCCGAACAGATTGAGCAGGTCGAACGCAGTCATCGCATCGACGAGGAGGAGTTTCGGAGTCGCTCGATATGTGATGAGGTCGCGTCAGCCGCTCAGGCGTTGACGGCCTGGGACATCGGTATAACTATGATAGCGTTTCCATGGCTCTGACCGGCCGCACTCCAGCCGAGAAACTTGCGACATTCGCAGCCGCCTCGCTGCTGCAGTCGTCAGGCACCGCCTCCCCACATCCTCTTCCTGCCACAACCTCCGCTACGGACCGATTGTCGATCGCCCCTCCTGAGCCAACTGTGCGCGCCGTATTGTCTCACAACCACGACCGAAACTCGTGGATCACTGCCGGACAAGCCTTTGCACAGGAAACAGCTCATGATCAAAAACCCATTCGATGAACCAGAGGAGGGGGATGGCAATGACTGTTTGAGCGACCCTGGATGTTGATTGACCGTCATTTCCTCTCCCCAGCACGAGATGCTGTGATTGGTTGTTTCTCTGGTGCCGCTCCCTTTCATGAATCCAAACAGGATTGACGAGTCGTATGGCTGAGCGAGCGCGGGACATTTCTGTTGTGTCTGTTGCCCTGGCGTGTTACGAAATAGATAAGTGTGTTACTCATGAGAGGAGGTGTCATGGACGATCTTGTTCGGTTTGGAGTGTCGCTGGATCGGCGGTTGTTAGCGGAATTCGATCGGCATATTAGGCGACGACGATATGAAAACCGTTCGGAAGCCATCCGTGACATGATTCGGGGCAACTTGGTCGGAGAAGAATGGGATGACAATAAAGAGACGGTCGGCGTCATCACCTTCGTCTACGACCATCATGTCCGCGACTTGCCAGGGAAATTGACCGATATTCAACACGACTATCAGGGGCGGATTCTCTCCGGGATGCATGTCCATCTCGATCATAACCATTGTCTGGAAGTCCTGGTCGTCAAAGGAAGAGGGGCGGAGATCAGGAAAGTCGCGGATGCGCTGGTGTCGGTCAAAGGGGTGAAGCACGGGAAGTTGACGATGACGACGACGGGAAAGGCCATCCGCTAGTCGGCCGTGCGGTCGTATCGCGGCCATGAAGAAACTCGCGCCATATTGGGTTTTTGGGCTTGCGCTGTGCCTGGCCGATGCGACGCTGGCGCACGATCCGGACGAGCCGGCGTTGGAGCTTCCGGACGTGTCGGTCGTTGCCGAACGGCCGACAGCGGCGTCTTCTCAGCAATTCATTCCTGACGAGGAAATTGTGCTGCAGCCCCAAGGCCGGCCCGCCCAAGTCCTTCGCCTGATTCCAGGCTTTCTGGCCGTTGAGCATTCTGGCGGAGGCGGAAAAGCCGACCAATATTTCCTCCGTGGATTCGATGCCGACCATGGGACGGACGTCGCTTTCTTCATCGATGGCATGCCGATCAATCTTCGTTCCCATGCCCATGGACAGGGCTATACGGACCTCAACTTCATCATTCCAGAGACGATCGAATGGCTGGACGTTCACAAAGGTTCGTACCTGCCTGAGTACGGGGATTTTGCCACGGCAGGCGCGGTGAACTTTCGGACGCGCGACACTGTCAGAGAAGGGGTCATTCAAGGGGCCGGAGGAGAATACGAAACGCAGCGCTATCTCCTCATGTTCTCCCCCACCAAGGATCGGGTTCGGTCACTCATTGCCGCAGAAGGCTACTACACCAATGGCCCGTACCTTCATGACAATCAATATTATCGAACAAATCTGCTCGGCAAGGTGACGACGAATCTGACCGGAAGAGACGAACTCAGCCTCAAGGCCACCTTTCTTCATTCCAAATGGGATGGCTCCGGTGAGATTCCGCTGAGAACGGTCAGCGCGGGCATCCGAGATCGCTTCGGCTCGATGAATCCGTATGAAGGCGGAAACACGCTTCGGACGACAGGCCAGCTGAAGTATCACTATGATACGAGATCGGGCGGCGAATGGTTTGCGAACGCCTACGGCCAATATTACCGGATGGATCTGTTTACGGATTTCACGTTCTTCCTCAACGATCCGATCAATGGCGACGGCTTTGCACAATTCGATCGTCGCGCCGTCTATGGCGGCGATATCGGGTTCAAACAGCGAGGGACAATTCTGGGAATGTCGGCCATCGGAACGGTTGGATTTCAGGCCAGGGTGGATGATGTCCATGCCAAATTGGGCACGCAGACGCTGAGAGACCCCACCGGGACCACGATCGACAGCGACACCCTTACCGTGTCCTATTCCCCGTTCGTTAAGGCGGAGGTTCAGCCGCTGCCTTGGATCAGGTTTGCGGGAGGAGTGCGTGGAGAATTCATTACGTTTGACGTGAGCAACCGTTGTCCTGCTTGCATGGAACAACCGGCCGGACGAACAGGTTCCGCCATGGTTCTCCCGAAGATGAGCATGATCCTCGGACCCTGGATAAGGACGGAATTCTTCGTCAACTACGGAGAAGGCTTTCACAGCCATGATGCCCGATCAGTCGTGACCATCGGGGCCTCCCCGCTGGCGAGAGCGAGAAGCTATGAGGTCGGTGTCCGCTCAAGACCATGGGGGGCGCAGGGCGTTGAGTTGAGCGCCACCGCGTGGCGACTCGATCTCAAGTCGGAACTCGTCTTTGTCGGCGACGAGGGGACGACGGAGATTCGGGGAGCAACCAGGCGTCAGGGTGTGGAAGTCGCCGCCCGAGGACAGGTGTGGGGGCCTCTCTACATCAACGGCAGTTTCACCTGGACTCATGCCGAGTTTCACAATGGAGACGCCATTCCGTTAGCGCCCGAATACACGGCGTATGGCGCGGCGATTCTTCAATGGCCGGAAGGGCTGACCTCTCAGCTGCAAGCGACGTATCTTGGAGTGCGGCCCCTCACTGAGGATCGGAGCATCAAGTCGCCCTCGTGGGTGACGTTCGATCTGTCGGAGCGATATCGCGTGCCCATCACGTTACCGCATGGGCGTCTCGAAGCCTTTCTCTTCATTCAGAATCTGTTCAACACCGAGTGGGAGCAGGCCATTTTCGCATTCACATCGAGACTGAGAAACGAACCGCCGTCAGGAGTGAACGACATTCACTTCGTGCCGGGAAATCCGCGCACGGTGATGGGGGGACTGGCTTGGTATTTCTGACTGCCGAACGTTTGAAGTCTGATGTTGAATGCGTACGGTGGAATTGAAAGTTGTCCATCCGGCATTTAATATTCACCATTTACTAGTAAGATGCCCAAGCCCCTCTCGCGCGAATTTTTCAGTCGTCCCACGCTGACTGTGGCTCGGTCGCTCGTCGGTACATATTTGGTGCGCGACAATGGGACGGGAACCATCGCCGGAAAGATCATCGAAGTGGAAGCCTATGTGGGTCCCAAAGACAAGGCATGCCATGCCTCGAAGGGGAGAACCGCTAGAACCGACGTGATGTTCGGGCCGGCGGGGATCTCGTATGTTTATCTCATTTATGGAATGTATCATTGCCTCAACGTGGTGACTGAGCGGGTGGAATTTCCCGCGGCGGTGCTGGTCAGGGCGGTGGAAGTCGATGGTCGGCTCATCGATGGGCCGGGCCGTCTGTGTCGTGCCCTTGAGATCGATCGTTCGCTCAATCGGCTCGATATGACGATCGGAAGGAGTCTGTGGTTCGAAGACCGGGATGTCCACGTTCCGCAAGGCTTGATCGGAAGGTTTCCCCGTATCGGTGTGGACTATGCCGGGGAATGGGCCAAGAAGCCGTGGCGTTTCCGTTTACGGACCGAACAGGATCGGGAGATTCGGAAGGGCACAAAGAGGAAAGAATGAATTCGCCCGCTTAAGCTGTCGGCAAAAAACTTGGGGACGCCGTCTCGTGACGCGTCCCCATCGTGCGTATAGTTTAGGGAATCTTCCGGTCTCCACCGATCTTCGTGGCGGACGTGACGGGCGGAGCAATCTTGATCTGTGGCCCTTCTACGTTGGGCAGCCGGCCGGCGCCCTGTCCCTCGGTGATCCGTGCGTTGTCGGTTTTTGCAAGATTCTGCTGGGTACTCTTAACGGAGTCGGCAGATTTCATCAGCCACTGGTCTCCGTGTGCGTCAGATTGGCCGGGATCGTTCGCCGTCGGCTGGCCGGTCACCGGGCTTCCGGAATTCTTCATGGGATAACCCTCGTGCTTGGGCAGGAGCGCCGGATTGGCCGAGGCCATCGAGAGCGCACAGAGGACGGCGGAGGCTGTCGCAGCTGCGACGATAGCGAGTTTCATACCCCTACTCCTTTTGAAGAAATGGTGATCACGAACCTCATAGTCTAGGCGTGAGAAACCGATGGTTGCACCACGTGAGCGGGATCATAGCCACGCTCGGTATCTTCTGTCAAACAGGAAAGCGTAAATGCGATCGTTGTTCGTTTTGAATGTTGACGGCGGACTCACGATGGCACCGGCCACTCAAATTTACTGGAAGTCAATTCGTCCGGCGAGGGGGACGGCGGCCACGGACACGATGCCGGAAGGATGGCCCGCGACTCACACCTGGCAGGCGGATGGTGACGGTGGTGCCTTCGTCCGGCATACTGGCGATCGCGATCGATCCACCGTGTTCCTCGACGATCTTTTTCACGGAGGGAAGTCCCAAGCCGATCCCCGACCGTTTGGTGGTGAAAAAAGGCTCGAAAACCTTGTCCACGAGGTCGGCCGGGATAGGAACGCCGTTGTTCTGGATCAGGACCTGAACCTCCATGCCTTTTCCCGCTCGATGTTGGGTGACCTGGATATCGAGATGACCGCCAGGCGTCATGGCCTCACAGGCGTTTTTGAATATGCTCAAGAAAACCTGCTGTAATTTCGCTTCATCGGCTCGCACGGGTGCGATGACACTGGGATAGTCCTTGGTGACCTGGATGCGGGTCGCTTCCAGATCCGTGGCGAGGACGACGAGGGCGCTTTCCAACACCTCGGGAATTCGGCAGAGATGTCGATTCAGCTCCAGCGGTTTCGCGAAGTCCAGGATCTCGTTCAAGATCGCCTCGATTCGAATGAGGTCGCGCATGGCGTTCTCAACGCGTGTCTGCGGGTCAAAATCGAGAATGCCTTCCGCCGTCACCTCCTCAAGCTGCACGCGAATCGAGGCCAGTGGTTCCCGGATTTCAGTGGCCAAGAACCCGCTGAACTCCCCGATGGCGGCTTGGCGTTCCTGCTTTCGGATGATGGGCTCGGATGGGATCGCGGCAGACGGTTGCTGCGACGGCACGCCCGCGGGAGATGCTGAGGCTGGAGCCACCGCCGGGGCCTGCAAAAGATTCGCAAGTTTCAGAATGACCGGTTCCAGCGTACGCGCGTCGGTGGTTTGATAGCGTTGGGGCTCCTTCGATCCCAGGGTGAGAGTCCCGCCGACTTGACCGCGGACGAAGAACGGGACGACCAGCGACGACTGAAATCGATCTTTGAACAGGTGCTTGTGATCCAGGAAACGGCCCTGTGTGGAGGCAAGATCGTGATCGACGCGCGGCTTGCGATGTCGCACGGCCCACCCTGCGGCTGAACTGTCAAGCATGAGGCGCTGTCCGGGTTTGAGATCTTTTTTGGCGTCTTTCTGGTCGACTTTGGTGTCACTGGCGATGCCCAACACTTCCACGTTGCCTGCCAGCGGATCATAGTGGCAGGCCCAGGCGCGGTCAAAGGCGACCAATTGGCTGGCTTCGGTCAGGATATCCTCGATCTTCTCTTGCAGTTCAGGAGTGAAGAAATTGGTGGTGAGGGCCGGGAACATCTCCGCTCCAGCCGTCGGGGGTGGCGCCGGTTCCTGCGTGACATAGGCGCGGCTCAAGATCACGTCGGTATTGAACAGCCCCTCGCGGTCGAGTGCTTTGGTAATCCCGTCGCCGGCCTGTTCCAGCAGCGATTTTTCTTTCTTGGAGAATGCGGTCCCTTCTTTCCGTCCGACGACCAAGTACCCGTAGGTCCGATTCAGGTGGCGAAGGGGCATGCCCAACAGCGATTTGGCGCCAGGCATGACGAGTTGCAGCCGGATGGTGCGCCCTGCGTCCTGATCGTGTCCGGGAGGGGATGGCGCGGTGGATCCGTTGGCCGACAGCGCGCGGAGAATCGCCTGGATGTCTCTGGGGGTGAACCCGCGCGATGCATGTTCGACCAGGGGGCCGTTCTCCTGATGAATGATTGCGGCTAGCACTGTCTCCGCCGCCGTATCATTGAGCGCGGTATTCAGCGTCCGCTGGAGGTGCGTTTCCGGCGTTGGTTTTGTTCGAGCAGGTTGCGTAGCCATAGGTGTATCAGCAGTTCGAGGGGGCATTGTAGCCGGATCGGTTGGGAATATCTACTGAATCATCCGTCCTCTTATTCCCGTCCACGCGTCTCTTTCGACATATGTTAATCCGGGTTGATGATTTTGGGAGGGCGGCGGGGTTCGTCCGGCGGTTCAAACCGCCGTTCCACAGGGCTCTGGTCGACGATCAAGCTATTGAGAACGGACGTGACGATACTGATCACCAGCGCGCCGCCGACGGCTGGCCAGAAGCCTGATACGGTAAACCCCTTCACGAAATACGCCGTCAGTTCCAGCAGCAGCGCATTCAGCACGACCAGGAACAGCCCCAGCGTGAAGACGATCAAGGGGAGAGTCAGCAGGAAGAGGATGGGTCGGAGAATGAGGTTGAGAATGGTCAGCACAAGCACAGCCGCGATGCCCGCCGTGAGACTTCTGGCTTCCAACCCGGGAACGGTCGCGACGGCCAGAAACACCGCCACGCCGGTGATCAGCGTTCGCATGACGGCAGTGCGCAGTCCGCCATGGAACGGAGATTCGTGGATCATGCGCGTGAAACGAATCGATGGCATAGGCCAAGGCTACGGTGACGCGTTAGGAGCCAAATGCATGGGCGAATAGTGCACGACGTTGGCGGTCAGGACCTTGTTCTGTTTCGTTGCCTCGATGATCACGTGGTCGCCCACGGTCGGTGGTTCGTTCGACTGTGGGTGATGTTTATTCTTGAACCGCACGTCTTTCGTTAGGTTGAGCGATACGAGTTGGCCTTTGGTCGTTTTGACGACCATGTGTTTTTTGTCGATCTCCGTGACGGTTCCCATGACGTGAAGAATGGTCTTCTCGGCAGGAGCGGCCTGCGCCGTGAGGAGCCATCCGAAAAAGATCAAGCCGAGGATCATGATTCCTGTACGCTTCATCATGTGTAATCAATCCGTCTTGCAGAATGTGGGAACGGCTCAACCGGCGTTAGACAAAACCCGACGGCTCAAGCTCCCCATGCTCACTTATACAAATTCTTCGCTGCGAATGCCACTGGGGTACGAGGAGGATGGAGCCTGTCGCAGATCGATGACGCGGAACAGTAAGACCGCCAGAACCGGCAAGTGCATCAGCAATCCGCTGAAGCCCATGAACCATTCGCCGATCCAGAAGGTCACGCCGAGATTGAAGGCCAGGACTCCGTAATACAGGCCTACGCCGAGGAGCAGGTTGGAGGTCGGCGAGACAGGGAATGAAGGCATCGGCAATCGGCGTTCCAGCGGAAAGTAGAGGGCGAGGGACAGCATCCCGACGACGGCCCAGCCGACATAGTTGGCGAACGGCACACCGAAGTGAACGCCTGGGTCCGGATAATAATAAATCTTGCCCAGGAACCAACGGTCGCCGCGCACTGCGACTGGGTCGATCACCATGTCGATGAACGCAAACAGAAACGCGGTCAGCAAGAACACCGGCCAGCCGGTTCGTGCCTCACTCTCGACGCGCAGCCGCTTCAATCTGAAAACACATAACGACGAGCCTCGCTCGGTGGGGAGCAAGAGGCAGAGTGCCACACAGTAGGCGGCATAGAGGAGAAAACTAAACGAGATTGAATCCATGAATGGGACGTTAGAAAAATACAGCTCTTGCCCCACGGTGGACCCGTTATAGAAATACCAGCCGAAAGGAATCCCGGTGCGTGTCGAGCTGTATTCGCAGACGAAGGCCGTGAACCAGCTGATGAGCCAGAACCGCCATGTCCGGCGCCAGCCGATCAATCGAACGGCAGCGAACAAGAAGGCGGCCAGGAAGACGAAGACGTAAGGACGCAACGCAATCGTTTTCAGGAGTAGAATGACAATGTCCATCGAGATCTCAGCACGAAAAATCAGGGGAGAAACGTAGCATCCTCGGTCTCGAAGTTCAAGATTTCGAAACCATGGTGCTTCTAAAAGGCGTCATGTCAGGCGTAGCCGTGGGCCCTGAACCAGCGCACGGCTTTCCCAAGTGCAACGTCAGGTGGGGTTTGTGGAATCCCCAGTTCACGGATCGCTTTCGAGCAGTCGTAGTGCATCTTATATTTAGCCATCTTCACCCCTTCGAGAGGGATACGGGGTGGTCGGCCGGTCAGGTTTGAGAGCCAGTGATTGGCATAGGCGAGGGGAAGAACCGCCAATCGGGGGAGCTTGAGCGAGGGAGCTTTGATTCCAGTCAACGTGCTCAGGATCTCGAACACCTCGCGCAGCAGCAGATTCTTGCAGCCGAGGATGTAGCGTTCGCCGAGACGGCCTTTCTGCATCGCCAGCAAATGGCCTTCCGCCACGTCATCGACGTCCACAATATTCATGCCGGTTTCAATGTAGGCCGGCATACGCCCCTTCATAAATTCGACGATCATCTGGCCTGTCGGCGTGGGCTTCACGTCGCCTTCGCCGACCGGCGCGCTGGGGTTGACGATCACTACCGGCAACCCTTCTTTGGCTAGCCGGAGGACCTCCTGTTCGGCGAGGTATTTGGATCGTTTGTAATGCCCAGCCATTTGCGCGAGTGAGACGGCCGTCTCTTCGGTTCCCGGCCCTCCATCCGGCGGCAATCCGATAGCCCCGATCGTACTGCAATACACGATGCGTTCCGTGCCGACTTCGCGCGCCGCTTCCATGAGATTCTTCGTGCCGGCGACGTTCACATCGTAAAAAATGGAAGGCTCTTTGGCCCACAGGGCGTAATGTGCAGCTACGTGATAGAGGTGCCGGCAGCCCTGGAGCGCCTGTTTCAGTGATGCCGGATCACGCAGGTCTCCGGCGACCCGTTCGACCTGCAAGCCTTCCAGATTTTGAAGATCGGCGTCGGATCGAGTCAGGACGCGGACTTCATTGCCCGCGCGCAGAAGCGCACGGGCGACCGCGCCCCCCACAAACCCCGTGGCGCCTGTGACAAGAGACTTCATAGGAAGTGCTGAGTGCTCAGCGCTGAGAGCCGAGAGATTGTGGGGCAGAACAGCCTTGTCCGAAACTCAGCACTCATCTCTCAATACTCAGCACTAATTTTTCCTGGAGGTGATATACCGCGCAATTTCTCGGAGGGGATCGGCGGAAGGCCCGAATGAATCCAGCTGTCCGATGGCGCGCGCCACGCAATCGTCCGCCAGTTTTCTGGCGCCGTCGGTTCCGTAGAACGTCGGATAGGTTTTCTTGCCACGCTCCGCATCGGTGTTAGGATTCTTGCCCAGCTCCTCGCGCGTGCCGGTCACATTCAGCACGTCGTCGGCAATCTGAAAGGCCAGGCCGATGTCTTCGGCATAACCGGTCAGGCTATCCAGTTGCCGGTCGGTCGCCCCGGCAGCGATCGCCCCCATGCGAACGGCAGCCCGCATGAGCATGCCGGTTTTGTGTTTATGAATGTTTTGCAGTGTCGGCAGGTCGATATCCCTGTTCTCCGCCTGAATATCGAAGACTTGGCCGCCCACCATGCCCAGGTTGCCGGACCCGTACGCCAGTTCCTGAATCAACTGCACTTGCCGGGCCGGATCGCAGCCTTTCATGAGGTCGGGACGGCTGACGAGATCGAACGCCATCGTCAGCAACGCATCGCCTGCCAGAATCGCCATGGCTTCGCCGTATACTTTATGGTTGGTCGGTTTGCCCCGGCGGAAGTCGTCATTATCCATCGAGGGTAGGTCATCGTGGATCAGCGAGTAGGTATGGATGAATTCCAGCGAACAGGCGACGGCCATGAGCCCCGGCGGATCATTGCCGATCGCCTCCGCCGCCGCGATCGTCAAAACTGGACGAATTCGCTTGCCGCCCGCCAGCAGGCTGTAGCGCATGCTTTCATGGAGCGTGGTCGGCGGCGTGATGGAGGGTGGGGTCACCTGGTCGAGGAACCGATCAACGGCGATTCGCTTTTCTTCGAGATATTCTTTGATGATCATGAACGTGCGGCTGTTCTGGGTGAAATGTGTATGCCAGCGCGGAGAGTAGCAAACGGGGGAAGGGGAGTCAAACGGGGGAGGCGGGAGCGGGGGCTTGGTGGTCTCCTGTGCTCGCGCACCCCGCACGCGGGACTGATTGGAATCTAAATCAAGGTTGGTGCTGGGTGCATGCGCGCAATGAGGAGACCACCAAGCCCCCGCTCCCTGAAAGGGAAGTCGAGGTAGCTCGATGGTTTGCTTCTCTCTCTGACAATCACTTATGAAGAGAGGATGTGGGTGCAGGCGTGCAAGAGCATGAAGAGGAAGTGGTTGTGACCAAAAACGGCCGTCTGGGCTCTATTCTGATCAATGTCGAAGCGTACATGCGCCTCAAAGAGACCGTGGACGTTCTCAGTGATCCGGCGCTCATGAGTCAGATTGCAGAGAGTCAGTGGTTCCACAGGAGGAAACGTAAAGGGCTCTCGTTCGAGGACGTATTCGGCGAACCCTTGACGCGCACCAAGAAGCGGCGTACGGCGTGACCCGTTTCCGCCCTGCACGGGCTTTCTCCCCTGTTTCCTTCGCTTGTTTTTCCGTCCAGCGCCCCGCTATACTGCCTACCCATGAGTATCAGAAAAGCTGGCGGGGAATGGGAGCCCATGCTGCTCTCAGTTGAACCGCGGTACTGCAAAGTCTGCAAGCAAGGACTCTATCGGGATACCACGCTGTTCCGTGGCGGGTGGTCCCGCTGTTCGGTGTGCGATGAGTTTGTCCATTACAGTTGTCTTGCCAGCGGCAAAGTCTCCTTCTTGAAAGCACGACCGCGAGTGTGCAAAGTCTGCCGAGCGGGGCAAGAGGGAGCCTCTTCTCCGCCCTCGGCTGAAAGCGCCGACATTCCGACGGCCGTCGGGTCATGAACCCCGGCCCTCAATCCGGTCCCCTACAGATGCGTTCAAGCAGACCAGCGATGTTCGCTGAAACTGTCCGATGGGTATTGGCTCCGTTGGTTTTGTCGGTCAGCGGATTCTTTACGGCGAATTTCGTTGTGAGCGGGCACTATTCATGGCCGCAAACGAGCCGGGTGCTGGTCCTCACATTCACGGCGCTGATTCTTTCGTACGAATTCGTCTACAAGGAACAGCTCTCGATGAATGTTCCATCGGATCGTGCGAAGACAGTGGTCTTGTATTCGTGCCTCATTCCGTATGCGATCGGGTGGGTCTTTATGCTGGGGTTGTGGAAGTTGTGACGGGATGCCGCCTCCAGGCTTCTCGGAGGGGAAGCTCGAGGTTGAGGCTGAGTTGAATCCAAGGCTCATCTCAATCGTCGCCTCGATCTTATCCTGTCCTCTCCCATGCAGGGTGACTTGCGAACGGCCGTTTTGAATAGCGAATCCCTCGATTGGGCGGTTCAGAGGGGGAGAAATCATGGCGCAGATCGTCCGCAGCGGAGCGTTTCTTCAGCAGTGTTGGTCGGTCCATCCCCTCTGTGTGGCGGTCAAGCGAATGAGTGTGGATCGCATGGTGGTGTTGGCGTGCAGTTCCTGCAAGTCATCCCATTATCTGAGCGTCAGCACGGTGGTTCCTCACACTTCAGCGACTCATGGAGAGACGGTGGGGGGGCACGCTGATGCAGGAGTCTCCGGGGATCTGTTGCTGGATGCCTGCATTACGGCCCATCGTGCGTCGATCACGCTCCGTGAGATGGATGTGTTCCAGGAGTTTGTGGTGCTTCGCTGTGCGGATTGCCGTCGTCAGTATGGTCTGCACGTATTGGCGTTCGAGACGCATCAGAAATAGCCTCCGTCTGCCGGCGCATCGCCGACGGCAAGGCCACGAGGGTCGGCTGCTTTCTCTGTGAAAATGACATCCCCCACTGCGTTTACCGACGAGGAGACTGCGCTTGTCGCCGATGCGCACTTTTTCCGCAAGAAGGCCGCCATTACAGCGAAGGTGCGGGGGCAGCTGGAGGCCACGCATCAGGCGTTGAAGGCGGAGCTTGTCGGAGTTCCGCTGGTGATTCCTCCCGGTTTCGACCCCCATGCCTATCAGCTGGTGAAGGGCGAGCATCTTGAAGATTTCCCGTATCAATACCTGGATTTCCCCAAACACTTCGACAGAGCGAACACGTTCACTGTGCGCACGCTCTTTTGGTGGGGACATCATGTCGTGTGCGCGTTGTTGCTTAGAGGTGATGAGATCAGGCGATTCAAGAGGCACTTCGTCGACCGGTTTCACCGGCTGGCTGGGAACGGTCTTGAGTTGTCGTTGGCCCCCACCCTGTGGGAGTGGAACCGCGGCGAGGGCTACACACTCCCTATTACCCATGATCGGAAAGCCCGGCTTGCCGCCGTACTGGCTGAACGGTCGTTCCTGAAAATCATTCGTTGCGTGCCGTTGACCGACCCTCGAATTCAAGCCGGGCAATTGCCCCAACTGGGCTGCGAGACTCTTCGGGCGATACTTCCCCTCCTCACACCATAAGACTCCATCACCTGCCTGCACAGGAACCGAAGGCTGCACGCCGTAGGGCTACACAGACCGATTGTCTCCGCCCCACAAGTTGGGTAGACTGCACAACCGTCCAATCGCAGTTCTTATGTACAAGGAGGAGCCTGTGAAACGATCGTTTGTGCATACAGCAGTGGTGTACGGAGCGGTACTGCTCTTGACGTCCGTAGCCGGTTGCGCGGGAAAGGGTGAACTCCGGCATCTCAATTTGCAGACGAAGCCATCGGCGGCGCCCTCAGCCGGCACGGAGCCGGTGAAGATCGTGATCGAGCCGTTTGAGGATCTGCGCATGAATAAGACCCACGTTGGAGTCCGCAGTCATCTCGGAGGCGGCGTTACCTTGTACGACCTTAAAGGCGGGCGACCGGTCGACGTGATTGTTCAGTCGTTGATTAGCCGGCTGCAGTCACGGGGGTGGGGAAACCGAGCGTGGAACGTCAGCCTCGGACAGGCCGGGTCGGATGCCGAGGCCGACATTATCATCACGGGGCAGGTCGAAGAATTTTCTGCCAATGCGAAAAGCCGGTGGTTTTCTACCCGGATTGAAACGAAGAACCGATTCACGATCGAAGCCAAGAATGTGGTCGACGAGAGCACGACCACGCGCCGTGTCGAAGGCACGCGGAGCAAGACGGTGTTCTGGTTCAACGAAGAGGATGTTCGGGAGTTGCTGGTGGATACCTTGAACGACGGGATCGATCGGTTTATCGCCGATACCACAATCTCAGAGAAATCCTTGCGGCCCGTCCGGTAATCAAATAGAAGGTCAAGGTTGAGGTTGCAAGAATGGCAGTCGTCTCGTTCTTTGTTGAACCTCGTGTCCTGTATCTAATAAAGGAACAGATATTGTGCGTGAGCGGCGATGGGAAACGACGGCTCCGCTGACCTTCGGCCAAGTCCTCGCGGTTGGAGACCGATTGCGGTCGCTTGGCTTGAAGCCGGTGGCGCCGGCCAACGATGTCATTTGCTATGTAGAAGAATGGACCGTCCAGTCGCCCGACGACTTCGATCAGCTCGACCCGTGGGCGACGGAAGACGTCACGCTGGTTCATGTCCGGGAACAGTGGCGGGGCGATTTCTTTCTGCTGGCCGGGGCGTACCACACGGTGTGCCGGCGGCATCAGAACATCGGCACGTATTGCTCGGTAAGCCATCCGTGGCGGATTCGGGAACGGCTCGCGCTGCACGATCAGAAGGGCATGCTTTGGCTCGGGTTTCGGCATATGCATTCGTTCATTCGCATCCGTCTCCAGACCGTTGAGGTTGTTACGCCGGGCGAGAGGCACGAGGACGGGCGTCTGGCGCAGTGGCTGGATGAACGGCGTGCCGCGTTTCTTGATGCCATTACAGTGCTGGAGCTGCCGGTTGAGACTTCGATGGAAAAGGGCGTGGTCGTCCTCAATCCGCACGATCCTTCCGTTCCTTTTTTCTGCTCATGGCCGGACGCCTTCGGCCCCTGCCAGTTTGAGTACAACACATCGGATGCGTACGAATTTCTGGTGCCGGCCAGCAAGCTCGCCGCCACGTACGCTTCAGAACCAGCCGGGGTTCGTGTCTACTTGACAGGATTTTCAGAGGCGGCGTTGGCGGAGTTTCAGGCGATCGAGCCCGCCGCGCGGTTAGTCTATCGCTGTTCGGTGCATTGCCCGCTCGACGAATTGCCCGAGATTCTTGACGCCGTTCAGCCTGACGGACGGCTCTATGCCACGCTTTGTGAATTTCCCACCCAGGATTTGCTGCCGGAAGGAGAGGAGGCCTCGGCCATCATCGGCATCGTTGGAAACCACGGACAATTCCAAATCGAGGCCCGTTTGAACCTGGCTCCCCTCAACGAAGAGGCAATGGCTGGTTGGTTGGAACGGCTGATCGGCTATCCAGTCGTCTACGCGCCGCTGCCTGCCTTTGTGTAGCCTACTAGGCCAAGGCTAAGGTTAAGGTTGTAGGAGGCTCCGTCCTTGGTCGACTTTGACCTCAAGCGCAGTGTTCCTAAAACGAACTTTTCATTGAATATTCCGTACTTCCTTCGCATTGTAGGGACATGAGCCCGATAGGGAAAGTCCAAACTCTGTTGGCGAAGCCCGTAGTGCCTGCTCTGTGCTTCTTGTCGGGCGTCATGTACGACGTGCTGACTTTGACCAGGATCGATCGGCTGCAGGATAATCTCATCCTCTTGGTCTATCTTCTTCTGTTGGGCGTCCTCATCGTGCTGATCGGACGGCTGGGTGTCGAGCCGATGCCGGATCCTCAGCAGTTGGTAGGGGTGTCGCCCGCCCTGCGATGGGCGTTGCGGACAAGGCCCTACTATCCCTTGGCCGTTCAATTTCTGCTGGGTAGCCTCTTCAGCGCCTATGCCGTCTTTTATTCAAGAAGCGCCACGCTGACCGGCACCGCTGTGTTTTTTGCTTTGTTGGTCGCGTTGTTGATCGGTAATGAGTTCCTGCGCGATCGGCTTTCCAGCCTCCGCCTCCTGGTCAGCCTCTATGCGCTCGTGTGCTTTGCGTTTTTTACATTTTTTTTGCCGGTGATGATGGGGTACATGAACTCTGCGGTCTTCTTGATCGGAGCCGTCCTGAGCGCGGGCGTAATCTATCGCGTTGTGGAGTTGATTTATCGCGACAACCCGATTCGATCCAGGTTCGACGCGGTCGGTGCCTCGGCGCCCGCCTTCGCCCTGATCTGTCTCCTCGTGGGCTTCTATTTTCTGAACTGGATTCCTCCCGTGCCGCTTTCCCTCAAATACGGGGGGATGTATCGCGAGGTGAAGAAGACCGGCGACCGGTTCGAGCTGTCTTATGAAAAAAAGTGGTATCAGGTTTGGAAACGCTCGGACGATACGTTCCCAGCCGATGAGCCGATCTATTGCTTCAGCGCTGTATTTGCACCGGTCGATCTTACTGCGACGGTCTATCATCATTGGTTTTACCGGACCAGCGAGGGGAGGCCTTTTGCGCATGCCGACCGAATCCCCCTTAAAATATCCGGCGGCCGCGAAGGCGGTTACCGGGCCTATAGCTTCAAACAGCGCCTCGATCCAGGAGACTGGCGGGTGGATGTCGAAACCGAAGATGGGCGTGTGATCGGGCGGGTGTCGGTAAAGGTGAACGCACGCGAGCGCGCTCAGCCGGCATTGACGACCGTGTCGTACTGACTTGCAGGCACAGTCCACATCAATCTCCATCCAGCCTGACGGGAGAAGGATATCGTGACTCTCATTCCGTACGGTCTTTATCTGTGAGCGGTGGTTGAAGTCGATCGCATCAAGGGCGTAAAGTCCACACGTGATGAATTCGCGAACGCTTCGCCCCTGCCCCTCCAGCCCGAATTGCGTCTCCACGCAAGCGCAGGATGCCGGCCATGCCATCACGCCCTTCCGGTATCGGAAAAGCCGCGCCGAAGCAAAAGAGGCTTTGAAGGAAATCATCGGCTCCTTACCGCGCGTCAAGCTTGTCGCGGAAGACGAATCCTACCTGCACTATGAGTTCGCCAGTCGGCTGATCCGATTCGTCGATGACGT
>DKBD01000094.1 GCA_002451055.1 Nitrospira sp. UBA6909
GGCGCCCGGGACGAATATCGGAGCGGCGCATCCGGTCGCCATGGGCGGCGGTGAGATGGACCAGACGATGAAAGACAAGGTGGAGAACGATTCCGTCGCCTATATCAAGAGCATTGCGGAGCAGCGGGGGCGGAACGTGTCGTGGGCCGAAGATGCGGTTCGAAAAAGCGTGTCCGTGACGGACCAGGAGGCGCTGAAGCTGAACATCATCGATCTGGTCGCAGAGGATATCCCTGCTCTCATGAAACAACTACATGGCAGAAAAGTCGTTGTATCCAGCGGACCAGCCATTCTCGACACCGAGGGCGCATCTCTTCGTGAATTCCCGATGGGACTGCGGCTGGAACTGCTCAAGACTTTGAGCGATCCCAATATCGCCTATCTCCTGATGACCATCGGGACCATCGGCATTCTTGCTGAGTTGTACAACCCGGGCGGGATTCTTCCCGGAGTCATCGGGACGATCAGCCTGATCTTGGCCTTTTATTCATTGCANNGCAGAGTTCTTTCAGATTTCCTGGTCCGTGATCATCCCCGTCATCGTCACGACGGCGGCGTTGTCGCTCTTCATCGTCGGCATGGGTGTCCGAGCTCTTCGCCGCTCTCCACAGACCGGCAGCGAGGGGATGATCGGCGCCGTCGGCGTGGCCAAAACGGCCTTGCACCCCGACGGCAAGCTTGCAATTCACGGGGAACTCTGGGACGCCGTCAGCGACCAGCCCGTCGAACAGGGAACGTCCGCCAAAGTCCTTCGCGTCGAGGGGCTGACACTTTACGTCACACCGGTTATCCAAAACAAAGAGGCCTAGCCATGTTCTTCAGTCCTTTCGGATTTATGCTCGCGGTTATTTTCCTCATCATCATCGGCAAACTCACCTTCAATGTGCTGCCTGAATATGAGCGCGGGGTGATCTTTCGGCTTGGCCGCCTGTCGCGCGGCATTATCGGCGGCAATGGTCCCGGTCTCGTGGTCATCCTCCCCTTCATCGATCGCTTAACACGGGTGAGTCTCCGCACAGTCGCCATGGATGTTCCCCCGCAGGACATCATCACCCAGGATAACGTCACCGTCAAAGTCAACGCCGTGATCTATTTCCGCGTCGTCGATCCTGAACGGGCGATCGTGCAAGTTGAAGATTACCTCTACGCGACGTCCATGATGTCTCAGACGACCTTGCGCAGCGTCTTGGGGCAAAGCCAACTCGACGATCTCTTGGCGAAGCGGGAACAGATCAACGCGGACCTTCAGCGGATCATCGACCAGCAAACAGAGCCCTGGGGCGTCAAGGTGACGGCCGTTGAGGTCAAGAACGTGGACCTCCCGCAAGAAATGCAGCGGGCGATCGCGCGCCAGGCCGAAGCCGAGCGGGAGCGTCGGGCCAAGGTTATCCATGCCGAAGGTGAGTTTGAAGCGTCGCAGCGATTGGCCGACGCGGCCGATGTGATCAGCCGGAACCCGGCCGCACTCCAACTGCGCTACCTCCAGACCCTGGTCGAAATCGCTGCGGAGAAAAATTCCACGACGATCTTCCCGATACCGATCGATACGCTGGCCCCTTTCCTCAAGGACCTGTCGACCAAAAAATAGTGGGGCGGTTGGGCCTTCGGACTGTAGGCAATCCCCCATAGGTGCCGCATATCTGATACAGAATCTACCTATCTCTTTCATTAAGCCATTCTAATATTCCTGCAATTTCCAAGCGATCGGGCGAGTCTGTTCTCATCTGCAATCCAGCATCTCTTTTGCTCCGTAGAGGAAGGCAGAGATTGATGAAACGAGTGAATCCTCTTGGCTCTCTATGGCTCTAAATAAGGGCACAGGGATACACCATCAAGAAACATGACAACAAGACAACCAATAGGTGACGCCATGCATGATGAAGTGCTTCGGACAGCAGACGAGGTTGAAGACGACAATGAAGTGAGGGAAGTTGACGTGGATGCAGATGATCCACAAGCCAGTGGCTTGCTTGAAGCGATCGGCCGCGGCCAGAGGCGAACATCCGCTCAAGAAGAAGAGGCTGAGCCGACCTTGCGCACAAGTCAGGGGGCGAGCCCTTTTCTCATGGAGTCTCTGTACTTCCGCTCCTTCGGCGAACGGCCGCTCTTAACCCGTGACGAAGAAATCGCGATCGCGAAGCGGGTTGACCAAGGCACCAGGCGAATCCGCACGGCTCTGCGTCGCGCCGTAAAAACGCTCGCCCGCCCGAAGCGGACGCCGGCGCTGGCGGAAACCGTCAAAACATTACAATTGGTGAAAGGACTGAGTGGGCTCTCAGCCACATCGCTGAATGACGCGGAACAGGCTCTCCTGGCCGTGCTGAAACCGCCAACCCGTGAGACAAGGCTCACCGCCGCCGCCGAGAAACAACTGAAGGCCGTGCTTCATGAAATCCGAGCGGCGCGGGCCGTCCTCGAACAAGGGAAGGATGAACTGGTTCGCTGCAACCTCCGGTTGGTCGTGGATGTCGCCAAGCACTATACCGGCCGAGGATTGGCCTTGCTGGACCTGGTTCAAGAAGGCAACATCGGCTTGATGAAGGCCGCCGAGCGGTATCAATATCGAAAAGGCTTCAAGTTCAGCACCTATGCAACATGGTGGATCAGACAAGGCATTACCCGAGCACTGGCGGACCAATCACGGACGATCCGTATTCCAGTCCACCAGACTGAAGCCTCGCACCGGATCCTTCGTGTGACACGCCGCTTGGGACAACAGCTCGGGAGGCCGGCTCGCATGGAAGAGATTGCGCACGTGCTTCGAATGAGACCGGAGCGGCTTCATGAAACTGTGCAGGCGTTCCAAGAGCCTGTGGCGTTGGAATCGCCGATCGGCGATGGGGAGACGCAGTTCGGAGACATGATTCCCGATCAACTGGCGGTTCCTCCAGACACCCATGTACACCGGACCGAGATGACCAAACAGCTAGATCGAATTCTCAGCACCCTGACACCGAGGGAGCAAACAGTGATCCGTCTTCGGTTTGGAATCGGCTACGACGAAGCGCGGACCTTGGAGCAAGTCGGCCAAAACCTTTCGGTGACACGAGAACGTATCCGCCAGATTGAGGCGAAGGCGCTCAAGAAACTCAAGACCCCCGAGATTCGAGAACTGTTCGCCGCGATCAAATAATTCCCTTCCTGGCCCGTTCCTCCGAAGGCAGGGCCTACGCCCTGCCTTCGGGCCGCAGCTTTCCCCTTAGTGGCTAGTTATGCGACAATGCGCCCTC
Source organism: Nitrospira sp. UBA6909 (assembly GCA_002451055.1). Taxonomy (GTDB): domain Bacteria; phylum Nitrospirota; class Nitrospiria; order Nitrospirales; family Nitrospiraceae; genus Nitrospira_D. The sequence goes on from DKBD01000094.1 coordinate 3,231, forward strand.
CTATGGAATGGATTGATCCCATTGCGTCTGATTCTTTCTCGCCGGCGCAGAAAAGCTTTTGCGCCCATGCTGAATCCGCATTGTCCTCAGCTCAAAAAGGCGCGATGGTGACTGAATCGAACGCCTTGGCACCCCTGGCAGAACCCATAGCGGTAGAGTCTGGATCAGGTCGTTTTCGAACCGGCACGCTGTTCATCTTTCCCTCGCCGGTTTCCTATTCCGCTGCGTGGGAATTCCAATTGCGCCTTCATCACGAACGTCTGTTGGACCGGAGACCGGACACGGTCATGATCCTTGAGCATCAGCCTGTCTACACATTGGGGCGCAGCACACGGCCTTCGGACTGGGGCGGTGATGAATACGCTCTGCGCGCAAACGGAGCGGACGTGCATCCCGTCAACCGTGGCGGTTCCATCACGTTCCACGGGCCTGGGCAGATCGTCGTGTACCCAATCCTTAAGATGGAGGCGTATGCTGCAGGCCCGCGCCGTCTGGTTTGGATGCTGGAAGAAGTGATTGTCCGCCTCCTTGCGCGCTGGAATATCCCCGGCAGCCGGGTGGATAAGAAGCCCGGCGTCTGGGTGATGTCGCCCCGACCAGCCAAGATTGCCTCCATCGGCATCCGTATCGAGCAAGGTGTCAGTTTGCATGGATTCGCGCTCAACGTCGATATGGACCTGGCGCCGTTTCAACACATCCGCCCTTGCGGATTGATGGACTGTTTCATGACTTCTATGACGAACCTGGGCAAGACTGGGTTTTCCATAGACAAGATCAAGCATGATCTCGCCCAGATTTTTGGCGACGTATTTGGGATCGAGTGGACGACGACGGAGAGTTTTTCGAATTGCGCCGCCATGGATAGATACGTTCCCCTCACCGCATCTTACGTATAGCCCAACGAGGGTTTATGCAGGAGCTCGATACTCACACGTTTCGCTTGGCGGTCGCGCAATTCAATCAGGCCGCGGAGGCCATGCACTTAGACCAGAGTCTGCGGGAGCGGCTGAAGCTTCCCCAACGGTCGCTTGTCGTCAGTCTGCCGGTGCGCATGGACGATGGGCGGGTAGAGGTTTTCACCGGCTATCGGGTGCAACATGATTCCTCGCGCGGTCCGTCGAAAGGAGGCATCCGGTACCACCCCGATGTGAACCTTGGCGAGGTCGCAGC
>DKBD01000200.1:0-5189 GCA_002451055.1 Nitrospira sp. UBA6909
TTCACCCTGCGGGACCTCTCCAGCGACGAACGCATCAGAGTTCGTGAACGAGCCGCCACACGGAACATTGCGCGCTGGGACCTGATCGTGGCCCGCCTGATGCCTCGGCCTGACGGGTCACGCGTCCTCGAAGCAGGCTTGCTGCAACTCCCGCCGCGCGAAGCCGACATGCTGCTCCCTCAGTTACGGAAAGCCGAGAGCGCCTTCCAAGCTCATTTCCGATCCAGCGGCCGCGTGGCAATCCTCAAGAAACTTGGCCATCTCCTGTCCCGCTGGTGGCTGACGCTGGTCGCCTTCCGCCCACTCCCCACGGTGGTCACTCCGGAGGGCGATCTGCTCATCTTCACCAAGGCAGTCTTCGACGTGCTAGGTCAGGAACGCCTGCTCGACCTGATGGCCCGCGCGAAAGATGTGGAGGAGGTGCAGCCGGGCGTCTTCGACTGGTACGAGATCACACCGTCATTCCGGCGGACATTGGGGACGATCAGGATTACCGATAAGCACCTCACACTCGAAACCACCTCCGAAGCGAGAGCGGAACGAGGGCGAAGGATGCTCGAAGACCTCGCGCCGCAGGCCCTGCGGTACCGAGTGACCAGCACCGAGGACATGAAACAAACCTTGGCGAGGGCCGAGAGCCGGCAAAGGGCCGAGCCGACCAGCTCACTCCCCCCGGAGGTCGAATCCGGGCTGCTACATCAGTACTATGAGAACCACTACCGAGCCTGGGTGAATCAACCCGTGCCCGCCCTGGACAACCTAACGCCCCGCCAGGCGGCACGAGACCAGCATCTACGCCAGAAGCTCATCACTCTGCTCAAAGACTTTGAAAACCGGGCGGCCCACGAGGCCAAAGAGGGTCGCCCTTCCTACGACTTCACGTGGATGTGGAAGGAACTGGGGCTCCAGCAGTCATGACCTTGAGCGCTACGAAGGCAAGAAGGATCAGACGCATCATCGGCAGTGGGTTTGAGGACAGACGGAATGAGATGACGAAGGACCGTGGTTTGGGGATCATGCGGACTCGGATGCTTCGGCTGATGCGGCGCCGGATCTCTCCATAACGCGATGCCTTCACCCACCTACGCAGGTCAATCCGTGGGGTTCCCCGCACGAACTCTCATGGACCTTTCTTTCGGGATTTCTGATAATCGTCCACAGACCTGCTCACCGTCACGAGCGAAGTGGCTTGTTCGACACCGACAACGGCAATGCCACGAGTCCCCGATTTCAGATTCTTCAAATAACTCCTACTGTCGTCAACTGCCTGTCCGGATTCCATCGACACGTCGAATGGCCTGGCGCTGAGGAGAGCCTTGACGGTTTCATTGCCGTAGGGTCCCTGGACGACGAAGTGCTCAGGCGATGCATCGTCGCCAAACGCATAGGTTTGCCCGNNTCCGCTTGAAAGTAATCCAGCTTGAGATAGCCGTCCCGCTCCGGCGTCACATACACGATCAGTCGTTCCCCCTCAAGAAATCGTCCATCGGCCTTGTTCGTCCATAACCGAAGTCCGAATCCAGGCGCCGAAGACAACACTTTCGACTTTGCGGCCTCTTCGGCGATATCTTTTGCGTTGATCCGCTGATTGATCAATTCCTCGATGGAGACGGGACTCAATCGCGCGCGAATGGTCACGCAAATCTCCTGTCCTCGTTTCTCTTCCTTTTCAACGCGTATCTGGTCCAACATGCCGGCGCTGGCGGTCTGTATGACATCCTCCTCCAGCTGGAAGTTTTTCACTTTCGTAGCGGATTGCACAAAAATCCGATGGGAACGAACGGCTTGCTCCTGCGCTAAAGTTTGAGCGGCACGTTTGGCCTGGGCAGGCGTCTCGTTGTCTCCATACGCATAACACCCCTCTCCACTCACCGTTTCCATCGATTTCCGATCAGGTTGGGCTTCGCCTTGACGCGCCAGACTCTGCGGCGGAAATACCCCAAGCAGAATGTTCGCCGCCAAGAGCATGCTCGTCACCCCCACACATACACCTGGATGGTTGCTGCAACGTCGCATGATCAGTTCCCCGCTCAACGCTGTTTCGCGGACGCATCCACGATGATGATGACTTGCGCTTTCTCCAGAAATTTAAAGTGCTCCGGCACTCCATGAATGGTCTGTGCGTCCGCATTGCTGATGACGAGATCGGATCGGCCGGACTTCGCCACCTTCAGCGCTTTGACCACCAACGGGTAATTCGTCACCCGGGGATTCGTCTTGGCAGACTGGACATCCGCCACATAGGCGACGATCCCTTGATCGTCAACCATTCCAGCCTGCACGTACGTCTGCGAATACGCTTCCGCTCCATCTTCCGTCACAATTCTCGGCGCCATGGCAGGCACGACGCCGATCCCACGGGCATCCACAACAAGCCCTGTATAGGAGCGCGCTCCGGTATCCTTTGTCGGAGGCATGGGTGATAACCGCGTAGGTTTCGGTGCGTCTGTTGGAAGGAACAGTGCGGATGTTTTTCCCGTGAGCTTCATTTCCAGCGTAATTTCCCAGGCGCCCTTCTCCACCTCGCGCTCCTTCACCACCTTTGCGTTTTCTACGTATCCCTCGACCGACACACGAATCTCATCGCTCGCCACCGTGTAATTCTTGACCAAGGTCGTGGAGTCTACTCGCACCGCCTTCATGGCCTCGAGCAGATTCCGTTGCGCGACGCCCAGAGCCGCACGTTTGGCCATCTTCTCCGCATGCAACGCGCTGGCAGATTCTTTCGGTGGGAAGCCGATGCCAGTAGCAGTCACGACTCCAGTCGTCCAATCCACCATTCCATCCTGCGTCAGCGCCTCGGTCACGGAGACCTTGCGCTCCGGTTTATCCAACGCAAATGCGTGACAGGCGGATAGGAACATTGCCAAGAGAATGGACGACCATATCGCCAATCCCGATGTCCGTTGAACCGTATCTTTGCATAGCATCATGAGTTCCTCCGTCGTCTGATAGCGGACTGCGTGATTCAGGCTCGCACATCTTCCGTTACCCTTGGAATGAGCAATCTCCACGCCAACGGCAATCTTCTGCCGCCTACTCCGAACGCAGCGAAATAGAACAGATTTCTCAGGCTGAGTCAATGAGACTGAGTACGGCATTATCTTTTTCAATAAGATCGTCTTATCAAAAAAGATTGCCGTGAGCGCCAGGTGGATCACTCTCCCGTCTGGCTCGCAGAAATCGAGCGTTAGGAAGCCATCCCGGATCGACTGCATTAGGGGTTCTGCCGATTGAATTCCTGGAGCACTCGTTCGGTTAGGTCGACACTCGGTTCGTGATAGAGCACGACAAGCATGTTGGCTTCATTGCCTTCATGCAGGACGACCGTCACGCCCGCTTCTTGCGCCGCCGCTCGAATCGCCGATTTGATTTTCTGCATATACTCATTCGTCAGCGCCTTTTGTTTCGCGGCAATCTCCTGATTGAGTTGCTGCGTCTTTTGCTGATACTGCTGAACTCGGGTGGCAAGCTGACGCTGCCGTTCTTGCCGCTGCGCGTCGGTGAACGTCTTGTCTTGTTCTTTCAGTTTTTGATCGAGCGCCTTAATCTCGGCCTCATCTGAGGCCGTAATTTTGCGTTTCTCGGCGATGAACTCTTTCAATTGCTCAATCGCCCCCCGTCCGGCGTTTGAGCGTTCCAGGACCGCCTGTGGATTCACCACACCGATCTTGATCGGGGCAGAGCCGGCGGCATCCGCCGATCCTTTTGCCACCGGCTTGGCCGGCTCTCCCAAGGCGGCACAACCGGTCGCCAATGCTCCGCTCAAAGCAATCATAAATACAAGAGCGCAACACCGGACAATCGTCGACCTGTTCACCTCTGCCCCCATTGCCCGCCTCCATTCTGAGCTCGCCGCGCCACGGCGTGACGGACAGGATTCATCCTGCTCGTGTCTCCAGGCCTTGGCTGACACTCGCCCATTCGGGGAGCTACTATAATCGGGCATCGCAAGGTGAGCAAGTAGTCTTTCTTGGGGACAGAATGATTCGAGTCGATTCGCCTTGGATCGGAAAACAGTCCATCTTTGACTCAGTCCTCTCCCATCAAATTTTGGCAGGATTGGACTGCGACTGGACAGTTCGTTCTTGTCAAACCGTATGAATTCCCCCCATTCATTTCTAAAACTTTCTTTTCACATCGTGTAGTTGCACATGGAGTCCCGAAAGGCACGAAATCTGCTAATTCCTATCTCATAGGACCATCACCAATTCCATCATCGCGGTCAAGCCAGCTTCCGATGCACCACGGGAATCAAGACAACGCAGCCAAGGGAAGCGGCTTGTCCTGGACTCCCACGTTCAGCTTCTTATTCTGTATCCTTCTTGCCTTGGCTTCTTTCGGATGCAGCGGCATTCAAGAGCGCTATCGTGAAAAGCATGTGATCAAGAACCTCACCGTCGTATTTCTCGATGAGCACAGTCTCCGCGAACAGTGGAAACAAACCGCCGGCTCGGATGCCGTGCGCTTCCAGCCTCACATGAACAGCGCGATTCCCCAAGTGCAGACCGTTCAGGGNNTCCCCCTTCCCTCTCACCTCATCTTGCGCTATAACGTGCCTATGTTAGAAAGGCGCACCACCTCTCTTGCGCTCGTCGGTTTGACGCTTCTTGCGGCTTTTCTCCTCTCCTGTACTCAACCGCATGCGATCCCCGAATCCGTCACGCCTCACGAGCCCACCACGGCCCTATCGGGCAAGCCGTCGCAAGCGCCGATCATCCGCATTGAAACGGACATGCATACCGCACGAATCTCCAGCATCAGCACGGACGAGGCCGCGCGATATCTGGTTACTGCCTCAGACGACAAGACGCTGCGGGTCTGGGAGCTTTCAACCGGTCGGCTCCTGCGCGTCCTCCGGCCGCCGATCGGAGAAGGCCATGAAGGGAAAATGTATGCGGCGGCGATGTCTCCGGATGGCAACACGATCGCAGGCGCCGGCTGGTCAGGGCTTGAGTGGGATGGAACCTATTCCATCTATATGTTTGACCGATCNNTTGCTCGCCACGTTCCATGGCAGGTATGGCATTCGTGTGTACAGAGCGGCTGATGGCAGACTGCTGGCCGAAGATCACGACTACCGAGCCGAGACGTACGGTGCCTCTTTTGACAAAAGCGGCCGCCTGGTGACCGCATCCTATGACGGGTTCTTGCGACTCTATGGCCGAGACTTCCGCTTACTCGCGCAG
>DKBD01000200.1:5225-5581 GCA_002451055.1 Nitrospira sp. UBA6909
CATTTCAATTCCGTCTCCTGGTCGGCGGACGGGGACACACTCTATGCAGGCGGCCAGTACCGCCACGGTCACACACATCCGATAAGAAAATGGACGAAGCAGGGTCAGGGACGGTGGACCGACCTCCCGGCTTCATCCAACACCATCCTGCGCATTGTTCCGCTCAGCACCGGCGGCATCGCGTACGGCGCCTCGGACCCCGCCTTTGGAGTCCTCGACGACCGAGATGAACGTCGTCTCTTCAAAGGTTCCGAGGTCTCTGACTACCGAGACAGCCATGACAAGTTTCTCCTCTCAGCCGATGGCACAACCGTTCAATTCAGCTATCGCAGGGATAGGCAGGCCATATCGCGTTT
>DKBD01000201.1:0-2252 GCA_002451055.1 Nitrospira sp. UBA6909
CGGGCGATTGTGGTCGGCGCATCACCGAACGTGTAGGAGCTGTAGGCCAGCGATTCATCTTCAAAACCGAAATATTCATGCTGCAGATGCATCTGATCGATGCCGAACGGCTCGCTGCGATAGTTCAAGGCTCGGCCGCCCGGACGATAGGCGTCGGTCAGCGGATCGCGCTGCGGCAGAAAGTCGCCTTTCTTGTTCAGCGGACGGAACGCTTCATCGCCGATTTCATGGTAAAACAGCACAAACTCACGGAAGTCAGGCCCAGATCCGTTGTCGATGTTGACCTGCCAACCGCTCTTGACTTCCCGATCCGCACCACTGCCCAGGGAGTCCAGATACTTGGACCCCTTCGGTTCAACGATGAAGGCGCCGAAAAGCCCCAGCACCGTCAATTCGCGGTCATGACTGAAAGAGTGGAACTGCCGCACCCCTTCCTGCATGTATGGATGGATATACCATTCAAAGTCTTGCGACTTGCCCGGCGCCACGATTGAGTCGAGGTTCGTGGTCGTGGCCGGCTTGCCTGTGGCGCTGACAATCATGCTGGAGGCCTGAATGAACAAGCTGCCATCCTCTCCCTCCATCTGATTGCGCAACGTCATCTTGATGCAATCGCCCTGATTGGCACGGAGGACGAGAGGCTGGATGACGTCACCCTGCAGACCGGTCGACACGGCGCCCGGATCGAACCCTTCCTTATCACGAGCTTCGGCGTTCGTCTTCTCCTCCGCACGGGCCTTCTCGATGTCTTCCGTGTGGATGTACATGTAGCCAGGATAGAAATCCAGCCAGCGATTGAGCGTGATCTCGATGTTGATCATCGACACGTCATACTTCTTCACCGGCGCATTGGCGGGGCACTTTCCGCCGTCGGACAGAACCGGCTCGCCCTTTGACGAATCGGTCATGAGCAGGAAGCTGCTGCCGTCCTGCCCCATGTACTGGTGCATCATCGACATGTTGTTGAACGCACCGGACGTCTGCTGAACCTTGGCATCCCGCTGCGCCTGGTCCTGCAGCTTCTCCATCAAACGATGATGCTGCTGCTCCATCTTTTGCGCGTTGTCGGCGCGCCCTTCTATGGCATTCTCTACAATCGTCTGGCCCTTCAACTGTTGCGTCCAGCCCGGCATTGCCACCGGCGTCGCATGACCACTCTGTTGGTGACCTCCCGACTCAGCCGCAAACAATCCTGGCGCCGCAACGAGACTACCAGTCAATAGAAGAGACTGGAGCATCAGCGCGACACCGCTGCGTCTCTGCCTCTTACTAGGTCCAAACAGAACATCTCTCATAGCACGGCCTCCCCTCGCTTAGGTCCGCCTCGCTGAGCGGACAGTTGTACGACGTGACGGTCTAAGTTGATTCAGGCTCTGACTCTATTTTTCGCGGACCCGCATGTTCGTTGGATTTCATCCAAATGTCAAGACCCTCTTTGCTTGTTTTAGACGAATACCGGCCTTGATATTCACATAGCTTAAGCATGGTCTTGCATCACCGGCCTCCTGAATCACCTCGGCCTCCTCAAAACTGATTAGGCAGGAAAGAGCTGGTGAAGGGCTCCTTCTCACGAAGGAATGGGTCATTCGGAGGCCGGTCCAAAATCACCCACACCTTCACCAGCAGTGTTTATGTCAGGCAACGTTTATGCCCAACCTACATTCGACCATCTAACATCAGCCGATTCCACTTGATAGAGAAGCCAAAAACCACCTTTTGAATGAGCCCCCTCATCACCCCGCTTCTTATTCTCCCAATCCACAGAACTAGACAGATCCATGACAGACGCTAACCCGTATCTAGAAATTTCGGCATGTTAGACTGTCTAATCGAATAGACAAGATGAGCCTCAAATTGAGGAATAATGACACTGCACGTGACTCCGCATTCCTTTGACGACCCCAGAAAACAACGGACTTCCCGGTCCAGCAAGCCGATACCCCTTGCGTCACAAGCAGATGACAGATCGCGGTATCGGACAGGAACGATACGCGACCCTTAATCGATGTCTACGTTGCTCTGGACCGGTGCATCAGCGCGGCAGGGATGAACTAGGCGAACGCGCCTTTCATGCTCGAGAACATTTTTCCAAAAGGCGCAGGAGCGGAGCCTGACAGGTTGCTCTTCTCAATTGCAGAGCCCCACGGCTTGGCAGCCATGGGGCTCCATAACCCATCTCTTTACTGCATCGATCTGCTTCTGGACTAGAAGCCAAATCCCACATAGAGACCGGCGGTCCAGAAATTATTCAC
>DKBD01000201.1:2260-2805 GCA_002451055.1 Nitrospira sp. UBA6909
GAACTTGACCTTTGGCGCCACGCTCGCCGTCAACATGGTCATCTGCACCTTGGCCGGCCCTGCCAAATTAGCCAAACCAGGGGCAGCACTGGAATCCCACCGTTTAAATTCCAATCCGATCTCGCCCACCAGCGCGATACCCGGCAACATACCCCACAGATCCTTGGTGATCATGAGGTCCGCACCACCGCCGATGTAGTAACCGCCCTTCCCGGCGTTCCCCACACCGGAGACCAACTCGCCGGCTCGATCACTCAGCATCTCGCCATAGCCCCCGCGAAAGAACACGCGGTTCCCCGTCGACGTCGTATCTTCGGCCAAAGCCGTCTCGACTCCGCTCATGGCGAACAGCGCGGCAAGCGCAACCGCGACCGACCATGTTCCAACGTTCCTCTTATCTTTCCCATAACTCATAATGGTCTCTTAATTGGTTATGCTGATTGCACTCGCTTTATAACTGGAATCGACGCTCTCTTTTCCGATGACAGAAAAATGAGGGAGCCACTCTCGCCTGTGACCTTTTCCGACTGAGTCTCGATGGCGAA
>DKBD01000217.1 GCA_002451055.1 Nitrospira sp. UBA6909
ACGCCTGGACATGAGACCGACACCCTTCCCACGTCTGCGCGTGGTGCCTGTCCCACTCGGGAGTCGAACCGAGCAGGCACCGTCGCGGAGGAGGGCGCCACTGCCCAACCACCACTCCAGCTCATTCCCGCCTATTTCTGCTAAAGCGTCAGACGATCCGCGAACAAAGCCCTTGGAGTGAGGGTGCAACCCTGGCAGACTATCGAATGGGTCTGATCCTGCAACCCACGACGGACGTGATCTGATATAGAATCAGGCACTACAGCGTAAGACGCTCGGACATCTTGTATATATCGTAGACACATGCGGGTATGTCATGCAGCACATCTCTCCCTACTTGGCGGCAGCCATGACGACGCTTTGGGGTGTCACGCATCTGTTCGCCACGAAGGGTGTGGTTGCAGGGTTCGGAGCCATCACACCGGATAACAGACGGATCATCACGATGGAGTGGATCGTCGAGGGCGTTGCTCTTGTCTCGACAGCGACCTTCGTGGCTGCGGCAACGCTGTTCCAACCAGAGGCTTCGGTGTCTTCGGCTGTTTACGGCATTGCGATCGGCACGCTGGTTGTGCTGGCCATCGCCTCTCTGTTCACCGGCTTTCAAATTGCCTTTCTGCCGTTTCGGCTCTGCCCCTTCATATTCGGTGCCTCTGCAGCGTTGATCGCCTGGGGCGCTTGGGCGTGAGTCTTAAGACATGCCGCAAGCACTTGCCCATTTCTTGTACCCTCACCTAAAATATGCATTCTTTCATGAAATCGGTCCCGCCTATTAGAGGTGGGGCACTTACAGGATGACCGAGCGCGAGGACGATCAGAAGAATCGCTGCGAAAAAGCCACCAGGGAGAGTTCTCAATGAAGGGTGAGAAGATCTACACAGTTGATCTCGACATCACGAACGTGAAGGACTCTGGCATAGCCTTAGAAGCTATCCTTTCGGGTACGGAAAGAGTCCCTCCGCAGGGGGTTCGAATCGATGTTGCATTTGAGGGGCACGCGACAGGCCGGCTGGCAGGGCGGCTGAGTGGCATCGATTATATACGAGTCCGCGCCGACGGTCGTATTGACCTCGACATTCGAGCGATGATTGAAACACACGACGGTCGCCGAATCGCGTTATCGGCCGATGGCGTAGCAGTGCCCCGTGCTGGGGAACCGATCGCCGACCTGTCCGTGAACCACTATCTCAGCACGGCGGCTGAAGACTATGCCTGGGTGAACACGAGACAGATTTGGGCATGTGGAACCGTGAATTTCTCCACGGGAAAGATTCACGTCGACGCCTATATGCAATGAATCACCGCGCTGCCTTTCCGGCGAGATTGGGATGGCGCAGTTCCAACGGTGCGCCGATCATCGGTTGGCGGGCTAGATCGGTGAATTGGGGTCAAGTCTTGTTCTGTGCAACAATCGAACGAACCAGGGACGAAGTTAAGGGGCCAGCCACTTTGCTTCGGGCGTAATGGATTTCAAGTTCGTGGAGTTGCTGGTCTGAGAATCGTGGGATATCCGACGCGGTCACCTCAAGCCACCCGCTTTTTCGATCGTTTGGGGTCAAGCGCGATCTGGCCGGTCGTCCCAAGAACGGCAAGGAGCTTGGCGATCGACTTCAAGGAAATGCTGATATCATCAGGATCGAGCAGCCGTTGCACCTGAGATGGTCCTGTGCCGAGCATCCGCTGCAGCGCATTCACCCCGATGCCTCGATCCTTCATCATCGCCCGCAGCTTCATGACGAACTCGCGCTTCATGGCTCCGGCAATGACTTCTGCCTTGAAGCCTTCTCCCTGTTCTGCAAGCCAGCTATCAAATGAACTTCCGACTGAACTCCCGAGTGCCTTGGATGGCTTTCTAGCTTTCATATCGCCTACCTCTCCTCCTTCCAGCTGACCAGAAAATGCGCAATCCAAGCCCAGACAAGAATCAAAGCTACCAGCACCCAGGCGATGCTGGTGGTCGTGGCGCCCAGCGTTTTCACGCCGGTGACCAGCCAGGCGGTGGANNGTCGCTTCGTCCTTCCGTCCCATGCCCAACACACGATTGATCGTCAAACCCTGCCCCAGAATCGAAAAGGCCACGACGACATACGTGATGGTGACGACCGCATCCCGCATGGGCCCATAGGGGAGCGACAGCGCGAGGGCGACCGAGATGCCGCCGCGCAAGCCGCCCCATGTCAGGATCGTGATCGTGCGGGCGCTGAACTCCCGTACCAGACTGAACAGCTTGATGTGAAAGACCACGCTCAACCACCGCGCCGCCAACACCAACGGAATCGCTGCCAGTCCGGCAATCAAGTAGGGCTGCTGAAAACTCAATACCAACACCTCTAGGCCTATCAACACGAACAGCACCGCGTTCAACAACTCGTCCAGCAGCTCCCAGAAGTTGTCGAGATGTTCTCTCGTCGTCTCGGACATCGCCCATTCGCGTCCATGATTCCCGATCAGCAATCCCGCCACCACCACGGCAATAGGCCCCGAGGTATGGAGCAGATCCGCCAGACCAAACGCGCCCATGACCAACGCCAGAGTAATGAGAATTTCGACCTGATAATTATCCACCGAGCGCAGCATACGATAGGTGACAAACCCCAGGGCCAACCCCAATGCGGCTCCCCCGAGTGCCTCTTTGGCAAACAGCGACAGCACGTCCGTCACACTGACCGACGCCATCGGCAGAAGATTGAGCACCACGAGAAAAATCACGACGCCCACCCCGTCGTTGAACAGTGATTCGCCCACGATCTTCATTTCCAATGCCTTCGGTAATCTCGCCTGCCGAAGAATCCCCATCACGGCGATGGGATCAGTCGGCGAAATCAAGGCGCCGAAGAGCAGGCAGTAGAGAAACGGGAGCGGCATGCCCACCGCGTCGAACAGGAAATACCCAAGCGCCCCGGTAATGAGGCTCGAGAGAATCGTTCCGACGACGGCTAAAGTGCCAATCACCCATTTCAGATCCAACAGTTCGTCCAGCTTCACATGCAACGCGCCGGCGAAGAGCAGAAACCCCAGCATGCCGTGCATCAAGGCTTCATTGAAGTCGATCGCGCCGATGAACCGCTTGGCCTCCGCCTCCACCCCGATGCCTAACTTTCCCAAAGCCAAGAGGACCAGGGAAAACAGCAGCGCCACCGCCATCAATCCGATCGTCATCGGCAGTTTCAAGATCCGATGGTTCACGTAGCTGAACAGCGCGGCAAGGCAAATCAAAATCGTCAACGTATGAATCAACGGCACAGGAGATTCCTCTTCGTAGGAATGGCGATCGATCGAATACGCCAAGGCCCAAACCGCATGACACACCAGGACCGAGTCTGGGGTTATAGCAAACAGAGGATGCCCGCGCAATCAATTGCGGCAGACTGCGGATACACACCATGGATTCAGATTTTGTCTTGTGCACCCTTGGGTGCATGAGATTGCGGGTCCGATCCACATCAAGAGTATGGAGACCTCGAATCATTCCTGCCGCTCCTTCTGACGGGCAAGCCTCTGCGCGAGCCAGGCCCAGAGGAGCATCAGAGGCACCAATGCCCAAGCGATGTGGGTGGCCGTGGCACCGAGCGCCTTTATACCGGTGACCAGCCACGCGGTGGACGCATCGCCGCCGCGTGAGATGGCCGTATCGATGAAGTTCTTGGCCTTATACTTTTCTTCGCGACTGAGAACGGTAAACAGAACTTCGCGCGATGGTTTGGACAGGGCATACTCCCCCACCCTGCGCAGGACCGAAAAGGCGACATAGACCGCCAACGTCGGCCACAGAGCAATGCCCAGAAACCCCACCAGACTGACTGCTGGAAGAAACAGCAAGCCCGCCACCAGACCAAACCGGCCAATGACCCGATTGGTGATGAAAAGCTGGGTCGACCACGTACAGAGGTTCGTTGCGAAATCGAGTCCTGAGAAGAAGCGTGTGCGAGCTTCCGGCTGATCGAAATATTCCGCGACCAGCCTCATTTGTTCGAAATAGAGAAACGTGGCCGTCATGGTGAGCAACGCCAAGTAGCCGCAGATCCCGAGTAAATAAGGCGACGCAAAAGTCAGTCGAACGCCTGCCAGGAAGCTTCCCCTGAGCGGATCGCCGGGGTGCGGCTGATGGTGCGCAGACCGTTCATGCCCCCACCGCTCAAGCCGGGACATGCAGCCCATACACAACAGCAGAAACCCCGCCGAGGCCAGCATCAGCACAGGAACCGAGAAGACAAACGTGAGCCCTGTCGTGAGGAGCGGACCGATCAACGCGCCGCTGCTCCCTCCTGCGGCAATGACGCCGAACAGCCGGGCGCCCTGCTCCGGCGTAAAGAGGTCATCCATGAAACTCCAGAAGACCGATACGACGAATAAATTGAACACCGACAGCCAAACAAAAAAACCACGAGCCACCCACTCCGCATAGAGATGACTGTCCATCACCACATAGAAAGCCAGCAGATTCGTGATGAAGAAAGCGTAGACGGTCAACAGGAGTCGATAACGGGTCACTCGTGCGGAGAGCCATCCGAACAGGGGCGTCGCGGCCAACATAGCGAGAAAGGTCCCGCTCATCATCCACGGGAGATTCGTGATCCCGCCTTCGATGGCCATTTCCTCACGCACCGGACGGAGGATGGAATAGCCGCAGAGGAGACAAAAGAAATAGGCGAAGGCCCAGGCCAAGGGGACGAGCTCTTCCGGCTTGGCTCCAAGGAAGGCGGCACACCGGGCAAACACCGGGTGATCGAATTCAGCCATGCGGGCGCAGTGTAGCAGTTATGCTTTGACCTGCAAGGGGAACATTTTACCAGAAACCGGTATAGGCATAACCCTGAGCCAGTCCACAAAAAGACCTTGGACTTAGGTTGGAACCCTGGCAAACTATCGCATATGCATGATTCAGCACTCAATAATGCCTCCGATCTACACGAAGAAGCTAATCTGCAAACTCTTCTTCTTACGGGAGAATTTGTTAGAATGGGCGGGATTACGTGTATTGCCTGAGGGAATGACCGAATGATCGATCTTCGCAGTGATACCGTCACCAAGCCGACGGACGGCATGCGCAAAGCGATGGCCCACGCCGAGGTGGGCGACGATGTGTACGGAGAAGACCCGACTGTTAACCGTCTCCAAGACATGGTTGCGGCAATGCTGAGCAAGCGATACGCGCTCTTCGTTCCATCCGGAACGATGGCGAATCAACTCGCCGTTCGATCGCATACCCAGCCTGGCCAGGAGGTCATCGTCGAGAGCGCGAGCCACATCGTCCGCTACGAGCAGGGAGCCGCCGGCGCGCTGGCTGGCGTGCAACTGCACTGGGTGTCTGGCGAGCGCGGCATCATGACCGCAGATCAAGTGGAGGGTGCCATCAGGCCGAAAGATCCCTACAGCATCTCGACCGGCCTGATCTGTCTCGAAAACACGCACAACGCCGGAGGCGGCACGATCTATCCGCTTTCCACGATCGAGAAGATCCGAGCCATTGCCACTCAGCACGGCATCCCGATGCACCTCGACGGCGCCAGGCTCATGAATGCCGTGGCCGCCACGACGATTCCTCCGGCCTCGTACGCCCAGCACTTTGAAACGGTCTCGATGTGCCTCTCGAAAGGCCTCGGGGCTCCGGTCGGTTCCCTTCTTATATCGAGCGATCAACAGCTCATCGAGCGTGCACGTCGCTTTCGCCGCATGTACGGAGGGGCCATGCGCCAGGCAGGAATCCTCGCCGCCGCGGGTATCTATGCGCTGGAGCACCATGTCACGCGGCTGCCGGAGGATCACATCCATGCAAAAAGGCTGGCCCGCATCCTTCAGCAGATTCCGTCCGTCCGGATCGCGCCCCACCACGTCGAGACGAACATCGTGATTTTCGAAGTGACCGGCCAGCGGCGCACGCCGGCTGAAATCGTCGCCGCGTTAAAACAAGAGGGCGTGCTCATCAATGCCATCGGAGGCCTGAGCTATAGGGCCGTGACCCATCTCAATATTTCCGCGAAAGAGATCGAAGAAGCCGGAGCGGTCTTCACCCGCGTCCTCACCCATTGACTCTCTCGGATTGACACCACTTTCAACGGCACATAGAATGCATAGACGGTTCGAAGGTCGTGATCCGTGCCCTGCACAATGTATCGTGTCGTCCCAAAGGTCCGGTAATGGATTTGAACACCACCGAGAGCGTTCCCACCCGCGAAGAGCTCAATGCCGAGCTGCTGGCTGTTCCTGAACCGCCTGAACAGCCGGAAACGCCTCCCCCTCCTGGGTTTGAGGACAGCGTGGAAGTCGCCCTGCGGCACGTCAAGGGCCAGCGCGGCGGCGACTTGGTCGGCGTCATTCTGATCGGGTCAGGGGCGCGGCGGGCCGTCACCCCCCATAGCGACATTGACCTGCTCGCACTGGTGAAAGGACAGGCCGATGCCCATGAAATTCTTCGCGTCGGCGAGCGCCTGGTCGACATTCGATACCACGGGCATAAGGCGGTCGAGGATGAACTAGCGTATTCCCTCAGGTTACCGTCGCTGATGAGAAAGGGCCGGATCCTATTTGATCATGAGGGGATCAGCGCAAAGCTAATTGAAAAGGCTCATCAACGGTTTCGCCAAGGTCCCCCGCAGTTGACCATCAATGAACAAATCCGTCTAAAGGCCGAGTGCTACCATTGGCTGGGGAAAGCCGAAGACCTCGTGGGAAAACCGGGTACCGCGCAATACCTGCTGACTCTGTTCTACGAGGATTGCATTTTGGCGTTCTTCCGCCTCAGAGGATTTTGGATGACCGCCCCGGTGGATATTCACCGATTCATGTTCTCCCGTGAACCAGCACTTGCCGATTTGGCCGGACAATTTCTTTCTGCAACCAACTTGGCAGACCGGCTCAACTTTGGGCGGCAATTTGCCGATCTCCTCTTTAAGGACGTTCCAAATCCTGCCCGCATCGACTGACGGACTGGGGCAGGCCTGTCGTGTGATACACTCACGAAGTGTAATTTTTTACGTGGCTCCACGGAATACGCGCCGTCCCGTGAACCGATTCAGGTATCAAACGTCCCATCGCATCGATACATTTAACAAGGAGCCCTTATGGAGCTGGGATTCATCGGTTTAGGCAAGATGGGTATGAACATGGTCACTCGCCTGCGCCGCGATCAGCATCGGGTGGTAGTCTTCGATCGTTCGACCGATCTCATCAAACAGGCAGAAAACCAGGGCTGTGTCGGCGCCTCATCGCTTGCCGATCTGGTCGGCAAACTCGGTACGCCGCGCGCCGTCTGGATCATGGTGCCTTCCGGTGCTCCGACAGAGGAAACCATACATGCGGTCGCCACGCTGCTCCAGCCTGGTGACACCATCATCGACGGGGGAAACACTCGTTTCCATGACGACGTGCGGCGCGCGGCCGAACTCAAGACACGAGGCATCCACTATGTGGACGCCGGAACCAGCGGCGGCATCTGGGGGTTGAAAGTCGGCTACTGCCTCATGATCGGAGGGGAAGACGAGGCCGTAAACCGACTGACGCCGATCTTCAAAACCCTGGCTCCGGAAAACGGTTGGGCCCACGTCGGCGCCGTCGGCGCCGGGCATTACGTGAAGATGGTCCACAACGGCAT
>DKBD01000195.1 GCA_002451055.1 Nitrospira sp. UBA6909
GATGCCGGTGGTATCGCAATCCATGACCAGCCCGATCGTGCCGGTCGGAGCGATGACCGTCACCTGCGCATTGCGATACCCGTACGCCATTCCCAGTTCGAGCGCGTGATCCCAGGCCCGCCTGGCGGCGATGAGCAGATCGGGTGGGCAATTCTCCGGCTGAATCCCTTCCGGAATGATCGTGAGCCCTTCGTATTCTTCGCGAGGAGCGTTGTAGGCCGCCCGGCGGTGATTACGGATCACCCGCAGCATGTGATCGCGGTTTTTCGCGTAGCCGGGAAACGGCCATAGCTCGGCGGCCATTTCAGCGGACGTGCCGTACGCTTCCCCGGTCATGATGGCGCTGATGGCGCCGCAAATCGCCAGAGCTTTGGGTGAATCGTAGGGAATGCCTTGCCGCATCAGAACCGTGCCCAGATTGGCATAGCCCAGTCCGAGCGTCCTGAATTGGTAACTCCTCTCGGCGATCGACCGGCTGGGGAATGACGCCATCAACACGCTGATTTCCAACACGATCGTCCACAACCGCACGGCGTGCCGGAAGTTTTCCAATTCAAATTGGCCGTCCGCGTCATAGAACGCCGCTAGATTGAGCGAGGCCAAGTTGCAGGCCGTGTCGTCCAAAAACATGTACTCCGAGCAGGGATTCGAGGCGTTGATGCGGCCGTCTTCCGGACAGGTATGCCATTCATTGATCGTCGTGTCGTACTGCGTCCCGGGGTCCGCGCAAATCCATGCCGCCCACGCGATCCGATCCCAAAGGTCGCGGGCCTTGACGGTCTTGTACACTTTGCCGTCGATGCGGCGTTTCAATTGCCAGTTGCCGTCGGCCTCGATCGCGGCAAAAAATTCGTTGGGGATTCTGACGCTGTTGTTCGAGTTTTGCCCCGACACGGTTTGATACGCCTTGCTGTCCCAATTGGTATCGTATTCATGAAACACGAAGTGCGTGAATCCCTGCTGCGCATAGGAAAACATCCGCTGAATATAGGCTTCTGGCACCATGTCACGCCGCGCCAAAGACAGGGCTTCGCGCAACACCGGATTCGTCTTGGGGTCGAGATCCTGCTTCAGGCCCCCCTCGCTATCGACGGTGTGACAGGCCTTCAGCACGCCGTTCAGACGCTGGGCGCAGATCTTCGATCCCGTCACCATCGCCGCGACTTTCTGTTCTTCGACGACCTTCCAATCGATGAACTCCTCGATATCGGGATGATCCAGATCCAAACAGACCATCTTGGCGGCACGCCGAGTCGTCCCCCCGGACTTGATCGCTCCGGCCGCCCGATCGCCGATCTTGAGGAAGGACATGAGACCGGATGATTTTCCTCCGCCGGAAAGCCCTTCCCCCTCCCCGCGCAGTCTTGAAAAGTTCGTGCCGGTCCCGGACCCGTACTTGAACAGCCTCGCCTCACGAATCCACAGATCCATGATCCCGTTGTCATTGACGAGATCATCTTCAATCGACTGGATGAAACAGGCGTGGGGCTGCGGATGCTCAAACGCATTCGTCGCCTTCGCGACCTCGCGAGTTTTGGGATCGACGTAATAGTGGCCCTGTGCCGGCCCCGACAATCCGTAGGCATAATGGAGCCCCGTATTGAACCATTGCGGTGAATTTGGAGCCGCCATCTGGCGCGCGAGCATGTAGCACAATTCGTCGTGGAAGGCTTCGGCATCATCCGGAGTCTTAAAATAGCCGTAGGACTTGCCCCAGTGCGTCCAGCACCCGGCCATTCGCTCGAAGACCTGACGTGCGTCACGTTCCCCGCCGAGCACGGGCTTTCCATCCGGCCCGGTCAGCGGCTGTCCTTCCTGATCGTGCTGAGGGACCCCGGCCTTCCGAAAGTACTTCTGAGCCAGAATATCGATGGCCAACTGAGACCATTGCTCAGGAACATCGATATGGTCGAGCTTGAATACGGTGGATCCGTCCGGATTGCGAATCTCGGACGAACGCTTGACGAATGTAAAACCGTCGTAGGGACTCTGGCCGCGATGGGTAAATCTTCGTTCAATCCTCACAGAGCTCCTCCTTCCAGAAGCACAAGATCAATCAGGCTCAACATTTTGAGATGCCTACGCAAGAGACTGGCTGGGATCTGCCGCATCATCCATACCCCCCAATAGTGTTATAAACTACATATAGCTATCAGATTTTTTTGTCAACACTAAATATTGTGGATCGACTGTGAAAATGGCGGGAAAGCTGTGGATAACCGCGAAGCGAGTCTCAGAGCCTGATTACCCCCTCTTGCATGGAAGTTATCCCCAGATCGGGCAGGCTAGAAAGCCATCCGCCCGATTCTGACGGCCGCTTCCTCCACGCCTCTGATCGGAACAAACCGTCCACCGAGACCGAGTACGACGACCTTCGTGTCGCCCACCTGAGTCTCATACAGGCTCAGCAGCCCCCAGTTGCTCCGATCCGTAGAGGGCCTGACGACACCCTCAACGAGTTTCTTGCTCTGGGAACGAACGACCTCTCGAATAAACCGTTGCTCACGAGAAGGCGTCCGCTGATCCATTCGGTCGAGCGCCCTGTTCAGTTCCTGTTCGACGAACTGCAGATACTCGTCCATGGTCGGGTTCGACAACGCCAAACCGACCGCCCCGGCGAGAGCCAGCACCAGCAAGGNNTGAGACAGGCCCTGCGTCTTTCCCTTCTGATCCAGCTCAATGTGGTGCCGGAGATACCAGACGGCCAAGAGCCCCGGCAAGGCTACCACGACCGTCAAGACGAAGAACTGCGTCCATCCCACGGCATCGACGATATCCGCCGAGGGCCGGCCGGCAAACACCCGCCCTAAGGCTTCCAGGGAAGACAACAGCGCGAACTGGGTGGCCGTATACCGTGGATCGCAGAGCGACATGACCAACGCGACGAACGCGGCCGTGCCCATTCCTCCCGTCACATTCTCGATCACCACCGCCGCCATCAGTATGGCCGAACTTTTCCCCACCATCGCCACTACGGCAAATCCCAAGTTCGAGGCGGCCTGCAACAAACCGAAGAGCAGAAGCGAGGGCACGAGTCCCGTACGGGTCATCATGACTCCGCCGAGCAATGCGCCGAACAGGGTGGCGACGATCCCGACGCCTTTCACCGCACCGACATCCGTTGCCGAGAAGCCGATTCCTCCGATGAGAAATGCGGTCTGGAGCGAAGACGCGAAGGCATCGCCAAGTTTGTACAGCACGATGATGGCCAAGAATCCCCACGCGTGCGGCCTGGAGAAGAACTCCTTGATCGGTGCACCGACAGCTTCGCCGAGACTCTTGGGAGGATCGGCGAGCCGAGTAGGCTCCGGACTCACGACGATGGTGACGAGCCCCGCCGCCATGACGGTCGCCATCACGAGATAGGTCGCATGCCAGCCGACATAGTCGGCCAGCACCAAGGTCCCGGCGCCGGCGACCAAGAGAGCGATTCGATACCCATTGACCCACACCGCCGCACCCAGACCCCGCTCATGCGGGTGGAGCGTGTCCGTGCGATAGGCGTCAAAGACAATGTCCAATGATGCCGCGAGAAACGCGACCAGTAGCGCAAAGGCCGCCAGCCGTTCGGGGTGTCCCTGCGGATCGGTCATGGCCATCAGCACCAGACCGACTGCGACGCAGGATTGGGTCAGCACCATCCATCCGCGCCGCCGCCCGAACCAGGGCGGTACGATCCGATCCATGAGGGGAGCCCAGAGAAATTTGAGCGTATACGGAAGGCCGACCAGCGTGAAAATGCCGATCGTCTTCAGATCGACCCCCTCCACTGTGAGCCAGGCTTGTAATGTGCCGGCGGTCAGCGCAAGCGGGAGGCCGGAGGCGAAGCCCAAAGGCAGCATCACGGCGAGGCGCCGATTCATCAATGCGGCCAAACCGGAGGAGCGTTCATTCACTCGGAAGCACTCACGACAAAGAGGCCGATGCGAAAGATCGGGTCAGAATACCATCGCCGATTCCACTCCCTCAGCAGAATCATAAAACGCGCGGAGAGAGGACGGCCTCCTCTAATGATCACGATGCATCATCAGCAGGGTTGCCCGTTGAAGAGACANNAGCCTGGCCTCATGGTCGTAGAGTTCATCAAGGCGAGTACTGAGATCAGGCTCGACCGGAAGCGAATCCCCTGCCCATCCCATTGACAGTGAACCGCTCAGCACCAACGGGAGGACAAGAGCAAAAACAAGCCGACGCGCCATCGTCACACTCACAGGCGGCAACGCGGATTACAAAGGTGAGCCATGGTACCATGCTCGCGCTCGGCAATCAAAGGATGGTTCCTCCTGCTGCTCCGGCAACGCAACCTTGCCGGATCCAGGATGATCTCCCTATAATGCTCGCTTATGACAAGCACTCGCGCATCGCTTCACACGTTGGGCTGCCGATTGAATCATGCGGAAACGGCGGTATTGGGCGAGGGACTTCGTCGGAAGGGGTTTCAACTGGTCGAATTCGGCCGACCGACGGATTTGCTCGTGCTCAATACCTGCGCGGTGACGGAAGATGCTGAACGAACATCGCGGTACCTGATCCGCAAGACGCTCAAACATTCCCCCCACGCGTTCGTCGCCGTGACAGGCTGTTACGCCCAAACTGGACTGGAACGGCTCAAGCGCCAGACCGGCATCGACCTTGTCGTCGGCCATCAATTCAAACTCGACCTCCCGTCGTACCTTCCCCCCGCCCATGCATTGCAGAAACGTGCTTCCCCGGAGATTCTCCATACCAAAACGATGCTACGCGAGGACTTCGACCTTCCGTACTTCGGAGAGCCCGATTCCACAAGGGCGCCGCTGAAGATTCAGGACGGCTGCGGCTCCATGTGCAGCTTTTGCATCATTCCATTTTCCCGGGGACACGAACGAAGCAGGAAGCTGGAAGACATCCTGGAAGAAGCCTTGAGTTTGGCAGCGCGCGGGTATCGAGAAATCGTACTGACAGGAGTGAACATCGGCCGGTACCTTCACGACGGCCATGACTTCTGTTCGTTGCTGCGGCGACTTGAACACGTGGCAGGCATCGAGCGCATCCGCATCTCGTCGATCGAACCGACCACCGTCGGCGACGAGCTATTGGATCTGTTGGCCGGTTCCACAACATTCTGCCCATCGCTTCATATCCCCTTGCAAAGCGGAGATGACGAGATCTTATCAGCCATGAACCGTCGCCATACCGTGAACGCCTATGTCGGTTTGATCGAACGGGCCGTCGCCAAGATCCCTCAACTGGGTCTGGGGACCGACCTGATGGTCGGCTTCCCCGGCGAAACCGAAACCGCCTTCCGCAATACCCTAGCGGTGGCGACGGATCTTCCCTTTTCCTATCTGCATGTCTTTCCCTATTCTCCAAGGCCTGGCACTGCCGCCGTTCGCATGAAACGGGCGGTCCCGCCATCG
>DKBD01000239.1 GCA_002451055.1 Nitrospira sp. UBA6909
CCAAACAGATATTGGGGCAAGGACGCCCCTCCCAAAATGTTCAGGAATATCGTCACCTTCTCCAACTCGCCAATACCAATGGACCTGGCCGAACTAGCTGCTATATTTGAACAAGAAAGGAGGTGGCCGTCGTGACTCATTCGCTAAGATATCTGTTCCTCACGGCTAGTGGCATTCTCTTCTTGTTGACCGGATCTCTGGCAGGCGCTGAAGGGGATTTACGTGGGTCTCGAGACCATCCTGTCTATCTCAAGCATGATGGAGGAACGTTTTCGCATTATCTTGAGCTTCGTGCCGATGGCTCGTATCGACGAGTTGTTCAGGGGCATCAGTACGCCGAAGAGCGAGACCGTGGAAAGTGGAAGCAGAACGATGCCCGTAAGCTTCTCCTGAGGTCTGATCTACACTTTCGCAATATTAATTCTGGCGACCTGATGATCCCCATGTGGCATCGTGATCGGTTGAAGACGCTTCCTGAGCTCAGGCAACGGGTGCATATCTTCCTGAAGGCGAATCGTGCACAGGAGTTTCCTGCCGAGGTTGTGGAGCGTATCAGGGAAACCGGTGTGGGTTCAGATTCCGATACGGATGGCGGGGGCATTATGGTGCTTGGTGCCAAGCGAGTGCATCGATCGGACGTGGAGAAACTGGTGAGGGCGATCGATACGTTCCTCTCAAGCGGCGAGAAGAATCTGTTTACCTTTGTTCCAGTGGAGTATAAGTCCTCTACCATTTTTGTCGATAACGACCGGGCGCAATTGACAAAGAGCATCATCGCGGATGATTTGGCGGGGTCTTCTGATCCTGCGCAGGCTGCAGACAAGCTTGGGTACCATAAAATTGACGTAGATCAATTCCAGAAAGAAACGATGAAAACGCAGTCGGTTCTTTCTTCAATAGATGGGGGTGGTTCACAGAAGCAGTCAGAGCAAGATTAAGCGTTGTCGCGTTGAAAAACAAAGGCCGCCTCAATTTGAGGCGGCCTTTGTTTTCTTCCCTCTACAGACACGCGCAGGTCATTTTGACTTTGCGCATTCACCAACTATGGCCCATCACATAGAAGTCTAATTCAGCCTGCATGCGCGGCGAGCGAGCACGGAGAGTACCCGCGCCGCACCATGCCGTTTACGTCCCCATTTCCCAGGATGCGAGATACTTCTTCTGCTCCGCCGTCAGCGTATCGATCGCCACGCCCATGCCGGCTAGCTTCAGCCTGGAGATTTCCTTGTCGATGTCCGCCGGAACGGGGTACACCTTCTTCTCCAGCTTCTTATAGTTCTTCACAATGTATTCGGCCCCGAGCGCCTGGTTGGCGAAGCTCATGTCCATCACGCTGGAGGGATGGCCCTCGGCGGTGGCCAGATTCACCAGCCGGCCTTCGCCGAGGAGGCTGACGCGGCGGCCATTCTTGAGCTGAAACTGCTCCACGCCTGTTCGAACGATCCTCCGTTTCTTGCTCAGCTTTTCCAGAGCCGGGATATCCAGCTCGACGTTGAAATGGCCGCTGTTACAGACGATGGCGCCGTCTTTCATTTTGGCGAAGTGCTCGCCTCGGATCACATGGATGTTGCCTGTGACGGTTACGAAGAAGTCTCCCACCGGGGCTGCCTGCGCCATCGGCATGACGCGAAAGCCGTCCATGACCGCTTCCAGCCCCTTCAATGGATCGACTTCGGTGACGATCACGTCGGCGCCCATGCCTTTGGCCCGCATGGCGATGCCGCGCCCGCACCAGCCGTAGCCCACGACCACGACGACCGAGCCGCAAACCAAGCGATTCGTCGCGCGTATAATACCGTCCATAGTGGATTGGCCTGTGCCGTAACGGTTGTCGAACATATGCTTGGTGTCGGCGTCGTTGACGGAGATGACCGGAAACTTGAGGACTTTCTTCTCCGCCATGCTGCGTAGGCGGATGACCCCGGTCGTCGTTTCCTCCGTGCCGCCGATGACGTTTTTCAACAATTCTTTCCGCTTGGAGTGAAGATGCGACACAACGTCGGCTCCGTCGTCCATCGTGACGTGCGGCCGATGGGCCACGGCCGACTCGATGTGGCGGTAGTACGTGGCGTTGTCTTCGCCCTTGATGGCAAAGGTAGGAATGCCTTCATGTTGGACGAGCGCCGCGGCGACGTCGTCCTGCGTGCTGAGTGGGTTGGAGGCGCAGAGCCGCACGTCAGCTCCGCCGGCTTTCAGCGTGATGGCCAGATTCGCTGTTTCCGTCGTGACGTGGAGACAGGCGGTGACTCGTACGCCTTTCAGCGGCCGTTGTTGTGCGAATCGCTTGCGGATCAGCCGCAGCACCGGCATGGTGGCCTCGGCCCATTCGATCTTCAATCGGCCGGCGTCGGCTAGCTTGATGTCTTTCACGTCGTAATCCACGGTATCCTCCTCGTCAAAAAGAAGGCTCAGGTTAAGGTCAAGGTTGAGTGCAAAAGCCAACCTCGATTTTCAAGCCTGAGTCGCAGTTGCTGCACCTTGGCCTCAGCCGTTGTCATTTACAGGCCGGCGTCTTTGCGCAGAGCCTTGGCCTTGTCGGTCTTTTCCCAAGTGAATTCCGGCTCGTTCCGACCGAAGTGCCCGTAGGCGGCGGTCTTGCGGAAGATCGGTCGGCGAAGTTTCAGGTGATCGATGATGCCGCGCGGAGTCAACGGGAAATGTTTACGCACGAGTTTGTCGAGATTATCGACGGGTACTT
This sequence comes from Nitrospira sp. UBA6909, assembly GCA_002451055.1. Taxonomy (GTDB): domain Bacteria; phylum Nitrospirota; class Nitrospiria; order Nitrospirales; family Nitrospiraceae; genus Nitrospira_D. The sequence goes on from DKBD01000239.1 coordinate 2,699, forward strand.
TCTCGGTATTTTTGGTATCGACAAGAACCGACACGGGATCGGCTACGCCGATCGCGTAGGCCAGCTGTACTTCGCATCTGTCAGCCAAGCCAGCCGCGACGATGTTCTTGGCGATGTAGCGCGCCATGTAGGAGGCTGATCGATCCACCTTCGTGGGGTCCTTGCCGGAAAAGGCGCCGCCACCGTGGCTGCCGTGGCCGCCATAGGTGTCCACGATGATCTTTCTGCCGGTGAGTCCGGTGTCGCCCATTGGGCCGCCCACGACAAAGCGTCCGGTTGGGTTGATGTGGTGTTTCACACTCGTTGGGTCATAGAGAGCTTTCGGCATCACAGGCTTGATCACTTTCTCCATGAGATCCCGTTCGATTTGCTTATTGGTGACGTCTGGGCTGTGCTGCGTGGAGACAACGATCGTGTCGATGCGCACCGGTGTCCCGTTCTTGTACTCGACAGTTACCTGGGACTTGCCGTCAGGCCTGACCCAGGGAAGAATGCGCTTCTTCCGCACTTCGGCCAAACGCTTGGTCAAGCGATGGGCTAATACGATGGGCAAGGGCATCAGCTCGTTGGTTTCGTTCGTAGCATAGCCGAACATCAAGCCTTGGTCGCCCGCTCCGCCAGAATCGACGCCCATGGCAATGTCGCCGGATTGCTGGTGGATGGCGGTCAAGACCGAGCAGGTATGGTAGTCGAATCCCCACGAGGCGTCGGTGTAGCCGACGCTCTTGATGACGTCGCGGATGATGTCGGGGATCTCGACGTAGGCTTTCGTGGAAATTTCCCCGGCGACGAAGGCCATGCCGGTGGTTAAGATCGTCTCGCAGGCGACTCTGGAGTACTTATCTTGGGCGAGCAGCGCGTCCAAGATTCCATCGGAAATCTGGTCGGCGATCTTGTCCGGATGTCCTTCGGTGACGGATTCCGATGTGAACAGATAATTGTTTCTCATACATTCCCTCTAGATTTCCGTTGTCAAATGAGGCCACCACCTCGCGTGAAAATTGCTGAGGCATCAGCGGCGGACTGTCAATTAAATCCTATGGATTCTAGAGGAGACAGTTGGTTTTGTCCATCACTTCTGTCCAGTAGAGCCCCACAGCTTCACAGCCGTGGTCCCTCTTGAGCGGTTGGGCTGGCGCCAGAACGTTCCCTTGACAGGCATTTTTAGGCATTTGTAGTATGATCAACTTGCAAAAAAAATGGAGTCAACGTTTGACTTGGGGCTCGTCGATAAAATCTGGTTTCAATGTCTGGTTTTGCGTTGGGCTGATGGCCGCATCGTTCTCGTTTGGTGCTTCCCTATCGCAAGCGGAGATGCCGTCGCTCGCATCAACGGATGTTGCGGAACGGAACATGGTGAAAGTCGGCGACGAGGCCCCGAATTTTCACTTGCGCGATCTTCACGGCAATACGATGAGCCTGTCCCAATTTCGAGGGAAAGTGGTCTTGCTGAATTTTTGGGCGACCTGGTGCGGACCCTGCCGGATCGAAATGCCGGCGATGGAACAACTGTACCGGACTCTTCCCCGCGAAGACTTCGAGATCCTCGCGATTTCTACGGACCCTCAAGGCACCGCGGTGACCCGTTCGTTTCAGAGGGAAATGGGGTTTACGTTCCCCATCTTGCACGACCCCGACATGCGGATCGGGCTGACCTATGGCGCGAGAACACTCCCTCTCACCTTCATGGTCGATCGCCGGGGCGTGATTCGCAAGAAGATTTTCGGCGCCCGTGATTGGGACTCGCCTGAGGCCCGTGATTTGATCNNTGATTGCCGCATTTTCAGCCGGGCTCTTGTCATTTGTATCCCCCTGTGTGCTGCCTCTGGTACCGTCGTACATCTCCTATATTACGGGGCTTTCGGTCGAACAGCTGACGAACGTGTCGGAGCGGGAGAAATTCAAGAAGGCGATTGTGATGAATTCGTTACTGTTCATCGCCGGGTTCTCGGCGGTATTCATCGCGTTCGGCGCATCTGCCAGCTTCTTGGGGCAGATACTCATCACCTATCAGGACTATATTCGCCGCATCGGTGGGGCGCTGATCGTGATCTTCGGGCTCTATCTGCTCGGCATCCTGAATCTGAACTTCTTGAAGATGGAACACCGCTATCAATTTCGCAGCCGGCCGGCTGGTTATCTCGGATCGTTCTTGGTCGGCGTGGCGTTTGCCGCAGGCTGGACACCTTGCGTGGGGCCGGTGTTGGGGTCGATTCTTTTATATGCCAGCACGACTGATTCTCTTTTGAACGGGGTTGTGCTCTTGACATGCTATTCGTTGGGATTGGGTTTGCCGCTTTTCCTTACGGCATTGGGGGTCGACCGGTTTCTGGCCTATTTCAAGGAAGTGCGGGCCTATCTCTGGGGCGTGTCGACGGTGAGCGGAGTTTTGCTCATCGCAGTCGGCGTGATGATCTATGCCAATTCCCTCACCATGGTGACGAGCTTTCTGGAGCGGTACGGCATCGGTTGGTATTTGGGACAATGATGGAATGACGATTGCCAGACCACTGCAGACGTCATTCCGGTAGTGCGGTCGCTTCCTCGCTCAGCACTCACTTCTCAGCACTGTTCAGTATGTAATCAGCACCAGGCCCCGAGGCGGCAGACAGTGAAGGCTTGGTTCAGCACGTTGGCGGATGAAGGCGAGTCAAGCGATTGATGCTGAAACACGGATGGCAGATCTGGGAATGACGGCGCGGTCGCCGTCATTCCGTTGTCGGAGGAAACGTCCTGGTCAGATTTTTTGGCAAGCAGCGGGTTCGGTTTCACGTCTCCGAGTTTCGCGAGCAGGCGCTTCCCTTGGTCGGCTGCCTTACTGTCCGGATATTTTTCAGCCAACAGAATCAGACGTTCACGCGCCCAATCGTCGGCGCCCATTTCATGATAGCTCATGGCCAGAAAATACAGGGCATCGGGAGCGACAGGACGGTCAGGGTAGAGTTTCATGATTTGCTCAAATCGGTGCGCCGCGGCCAGATATGAGTTGCGTCGATAGTAAAACCGGCCCACAAACAAGTGCATCTCCGCAAGCCAGTTGTGGCATTCTTCCAGTTTTTCCTGCGACTGGGCATCGTAACGACTTCCAGGATAGTCCTTCTTGACCCGTTCGAATGCCGCGATGGCTTTCTGTATCGGTTCAGGGTCCCGATCCACCGTCTTCGCCATCTTCATATGAACCTCCCCGATCCGGAAGGCGGCATAAGGGGCGAGTACATGATTTCGGTAGAATTCAAGGAAGCGGTTGAATTCGATCAACGCTTCGGAGTACTCCTCCTTCTCGAAATACGATTCCCCCCGTTTCATCATGACATTGGGGTGATAGTATTTCTCTGGGCTGTCTTCGATGAAGATCTGTTCATCCGTGCCGGTCACCGCTTTCTTGGAGAAGATCTCACTGATGTCTTTGGTAGTGGTGGAGCATGCAGCGAGCAACAGCGGCCCGGTCAGGAGGAAGCACCATAGACCCAAGAGGGACGAGCGTACGACCTGGTTGGCTGGAGTCTGAAAGGGAAGCAGCATGCACAAATTCATAACAAGGATAAGGGCGGAAAGCAATGGTCAGGAGAGTTTGATTGACCCGCTTCCTGATGCTCCCTATAATCCCCCGCGCCAGGGGAGCCCAGGCGTGTTTCCCCTCATCAACCATCGGTGGGAGTCATGATTCGAGTCAGGGTGATTGGAACAGGCAGCTATCTCCCTCAGCGGGTTGTGACGAACGAGGAGATTGCCCCTCTGTCGGGACTGGATCCGGCGAAGATCTATGGGCTGACCGGCATTCGGGAGCGGCGTTGGGCCGCTGACCACGAAGCGTCTTCCGATATGGCGATTGAGGCGGGACGCCGGGCCCTTTCTGCGGCGGACTGCGAGGCCTCCGCCGTCGAAGCCATCATTCTTTCTACGACATCTCCAGACATGCTGTTTCCTTCGACCGCATGTTTTGTCCAACGAGGGTTGGGTTGTAAGGGAGTTGGGGCGTTCGATATATCCGCCTCTTGCTCCGGCTTTCTCTACGGGCTGTCCATGGGGCTGGCGATGATTCAGAGTGGCCAGATCAGGACGTGTTTGGTCGCGGCATCGGAGGTCAAGTCGCGTTTTCTCGATCCGAAGGATGGAACGACCGCCATGTTGTTCGGCGACGGGGCGGGAGCCGTGGTGCTGCGTGGAGAGGAAGATCGGAGCCAGGATGGGAGCGGCATCCTAGGGGTCAGGCTGCGCGCGGACGGGTCTCAACACGGGCTGATTCGCGTGTCGGCCGGTGGGTCGCGGACCCCGCTCTCCCTAGATGCCCTGAAAAAACAGGAGCATACGATTCGTATGAAAGGTGCCGCGTTGTACCGGATTGCGATTCGCCGAATCGAGCAGGCCGTGAGGGAAATCTTGAAGGAGTGTGGATTTGGTCTGAGTGATGTCAAACAAGTGGTTCTTCATCAGGCCAACGGCCGTATTCTGAGCCAAGTGGCCGACCGCTTGGAGATTTCGCGAGATCGACTCTTGTCGGTCATAGAACGGTACGGCAACACGTCATCAGCCTCACTCCCCATCGCGCTTGACGCGGGGGTGCGAGGCGGGAGCATTGTCCCCGGCGATTTGGTGCTGTTGGGCAGTTTCGGCGGAGGCCTCACATGGGCGACCGGCCTACTGCGATGGTAGCCCCGTCCAGCATGAGAATACCGCGTCTCACAAGGAGCGTTCATTGTGATGTTCGGGCTGATTCCTAAAGAAGAAGCGTTCTTTGATTTGTTCAAGCAGGCGGCGCACAACGTGATCGAGGGGGCGAGACTACTCAAGGACATGATGGAAGATTTTCGGGACGTGCAGGATAAAGCGAAACTGATCAAAGAAGTGGAACATGTGGGGGACGGCATTACCCATGACATTGCCCTGCGCCTCAATCAAACGTTCATGACGCCGCTTGATCGTGAGGATATCCACGATTTGGCCTGCGCGCTGGACGATATTCTCGATTCGATTGAAGCCGTGGCGGATCGAGTGGTGATGTATAAGGTGGTCAAGCCGACCGAAGCGGCGGTGCGTCTGGCGGATATTTTGCACCGGGCCTCGGTTGCGGTGGCTCGGGGGGTGGATCGGATCGACATGTCCCATGAGGAGATCAAGGAATACTGTGTTGAGGTCAATAGCTTGGAGAACGAGGCCGACCGCGTCTCGCGGGATGCGATCTCGGAACTGTTCGACAAGGAATCGGACCCCATTTTCGTCATTAAATGGAAAGAGATCTATGAGACGCTCGAGGACGGAACCGACCGCTGCGAGGATGTCTCAAACGTCATCGAACGGATTGTGCTTAAACAGACGTAGCGGGTTGAATTCGACGTGCCAGAACTCACCGGGTTGTTGCTGCTCACCATAATATTGGCGTTGCTGTTTGATTTCTCGAACGGCTGGCACGATTGCGCCAATGCCGTCGCCACGGTCGTCTCGACCAGGGTGCTCAGCCCGCTGTCGGCGGTGATGATGGCCGGTGTGTTGAATATCGCGGGGGCGTTCTTTTCGACGGCGGTGGCAAAAATGATCGGCGGCGGTATCGTCCATGCCGATGCGATTACCAACCAAGTGGTGGCTGCCGCTATGGCTGGCGCCATTATCTGGAATCTATGCACCTTGATGCTGGGCTTGCCGACGAGTTCGTCGCATGCGCTGATCGGGGGGCTGGTCGGTTCGGCTGCCGCTCACGGTGGGTGGGATGTCGTCCAATTCAAGGGACTGCGCTCCGTCCTGGAAGCCATGATTCTCTCTCCCCTGTTCGGTTTCGCCATGGGATTTCTGATCATGGTGGCCGTCAGTTGGGCGTGCTTCCGGGTTCCCAGAGGAATTGCCACTAGACTATTCAGCCGGTTGCAGCTGTTTTCAGCCGGGTTCATGGCGTTCAGCCACGGCGCCAACGATGCGCAAAAGGTCATGGGAGTGATCACGCTTGCCCTAGTGGCATCCGGTCAGCTGACCTCCAACGAAGTGCCGACATGGGTCATAGTCGCCTGCGCCTTGGCGATGGGAGCGGGAACGATGGTCGGCGGGTGGCGGATTATACGGACGTTGGGAATGAAAATCGCCAAACTTGAGCCGGTACACGGGTTTGCCGCTGAAACAGCCGCGGCCACGGTGTTGTTGTTTACAGCGCACATCGGGCTGCCTGTCAGCACGACCCATACAATTACGTCTTCTATTCTTGGGGTCGGATCGACAAAACGACTTTCGGCGGTACGCTGGGGGCTGACCACCAAGATTCTGTACGCCTGGATCTTTACCATTCCCGGGGCTGGTCTGTTGGGGGTGCTCGTCTACCTGCTGCTGGCTTCGGTCACCTGAGCCGGCAGGCGAGGTCCGCCGCCGATCGGGAGGCGGACGATAAACCGGCTGCCTTGTGGTTCGTTGGCCTCGACCCACACGTGCCCTCCCTGCCCTTCAACGATATGTTTCACAATGGCAAGACCCAAGCCCGTTCCACCCAATTCCCGTGATCGCGCTTTGTCGACTCGATAGAATCGTTCAAAGACGCGCGGACGGTCCGAGTCTGGAATGCCGATTCCTGTGTCCGACACGCTCAGCTCGATCGATCCGCCTGGGCGCTCGGCAGCCCCTGGTTTAGAGGAGTGTTTGGCTGCGACGGTGATCGTTCCGCCGGCTGGAGTGTATTTGACCGCGTTATCCAAAAGATTAGTCAGTACTTGGACCAGCCGGTCTTCATCGCCTATGGCAAGGGGCAAGGTCTCCTCCAGCCTGGAGAGGAGTCTGTGTCTCTTCTTTTCAGCCAGCGGCTTCATCGTCGAGAGGGCGCGGTCAACGACCGCGTGAACATCGATCGGGTCTTCACGAAACAAGACACGGCCCGATTCGATCTGCGAGAGCTCGAGCAGGTCTTCGATAAGCAGGTTCAGCCGGTCGCTTTGCTTGAGAATAATGTCGAGAAAGCTCGCCGCCATGTCGGGATCGTCCTTGGCGCCGTCCAGCAGGGCTTCCACGTATCCCTTGATTGAGGTCAGCGGAGTGCGCAGCTCGTGGGACACGTTGGCAACGAAATCCTTGCGAATTGTTTCCAGGTGCCGCAGTTCGGTAATGTCGTGAAAAACCAACACGAGACAGGCTTCATTGTCCCGCTCTCCCCCGGCGACCGAGGCTTCGATCTGTAAACACCGGCTCGTCAACGGCAGGACGATTTCCGATTCATGGTTCGTCCGAGATCGCAACATCACCTCGACCAATTCGTTCAACTGCCGGTGGCGGAACAATTCGGCAAACGGCCGCCCGCGAGCTTCGGCTCTGGCGATGCCGAATATACGCTCCAGCGCGGGGTTGATCTGCAGCACATAGCCACGGCGGTCCAAGACCATGACGCCTTCCACCATCGAGGTCAGTACCGCCAGCAGTTGCGCGCGGTCTTCCGACAACTCTCCGATCTTGGCGTGCAGCTGGTCAGCCAGTTGATTGAGTGTGGCGGCCAAGAGGCCCACTTCGTCTTGCGCGGTAGTTTTGATGGGGACGGTCTGACTCCCTGATGCCAAACGCTGAGCGGCCTGGGCAATATCCGAAAGCGGTTGCGTCAGGCCACGCGCCAGCCAGATGGTGAGTGACAGGGCGGTCAGAAAGGCGATGCCGAGCGCGATCAGGATTTTGTGCTCCAATTGGTCGATGTCGTGATCCAGTAGCATCATCGGAAGGCCCACGCGAATGACAATCGGGTCGCCATGCTTTGGGCCTGTCATGACGAGCGCCCAATACATGGTGCGTTCGCCGGTGGTATGGCTGGCGCGAACATCTTGCCCATGCCCGGTGGACAGGGACTGCTGGACTTCCGGTCTGGTCCGATGGTTTTCAATGCCGGGCAGGTCTTCGTCTCGGACCGCGCTGTCGGCGATGACCGTACCGTCCGCGGCGATGACGGTGATGCGTGCCGACGCGCGCGATCCGAGCTCACGCACCATGGACTGAATTCGGGAGGGCGGAGGTGGTTGTTCAGGAGATTGAAACAGCTGGTGAAGGCTGTATTCCACCAATCTTGCTTTGGCGGCGAGATCGTCGTTCAGCTGGACTACGTGCAGTTGCTCCAACGACCGAACCGTGACGACTCCGGCGATCACCAGACTGCAGGCCACTGCGAGCAGCGCCCCAAATGTGACTTTCCATCTGATGGGCAGCTTCATAAGACTGGTGAGGAGCGTGGGGTGAGGGATGAGCGGTAGGCAATCTGCCTCAGTGTTTCTGCTTCGTCGGTCATCATGCGTCCCCAGCCAGGTCCTTCAGCTTATAGCCCAGCGATTTCACGGCTACGATGGCTTCTTCGAGCAACGGGAGTTTTTGCTTCAGCCGCCGGATATGGACGTCGACCGTTCTGGTTGTCCCGAAGTAGTCGTATCCCCATACCGTATTCAGGAGGACGTCGCGGGTGAGCACGCGGCCGGGATGTCGGAGCAGATGTTCAAGTAACCCGAATTCTTTAGCCGTCAAAGAAATTTCTTCCTCCCCCAGGCGGACCTCATGCCGTCCGAGGTCCATCGTCAGGGCCCCATAGTGATAGTGGCCGGCCTCGGCACTGGGTGCTCGCTCTGTCCGGCGCAGAAGCGCTTTCACCCGGGCGGTCAAGGCCTTGGGGCTGAACGGCTTGGTCACGTAGTCATCCGCGCCCAGTTCAAGCCCGATCACCGTGTCCGATTCCTCGGCCTTGGCCGTCAGCATGATGATGGGCAGCATCGCGGTCTCGGTTTTCGCGCGGAGGCGCTTGCAGACGTCGAGCCCATCCATTTCGGGCAACATCAGATCCAGCACGATCAGATCGGGCGTTTCCGTCTTGACCTGTGTCAGACAGTCCAGACCCGTCATGGCCGTGACGACTCGAAACCCTTCTTTCTCCAAGTAGAGNNGAGAGACGCAAGAGGAATAGGGGGACTCTCTATGCTATTTGTAGGCCACCGCCGCGCTCGACGGCCCGGCAAGATGAATGACCTCGAACCGTGTGAAGCCGACATCGCTGCACCATCGCCGGAAGTCCGCGCCGGAATAATCAAACGCATCGCCGAATTCGATGAGCATGTTGAGCGACATCAGCAGTCCCTGCACGTTCTCCCGTCGGGCATCGTCGATCAATGCTTCGATGGCCACCAGCGCGCCACCCGGAGGCAATGCGTCGAACGCGGATCGGATCAAGTGCAGCTTTTTCTCATGATTCCAGTCATGCAGGATCATACCCATGGTGATGAGGTCAGCCTTCGGCAATGGGTCTTTGAAGAAGTCCCCGGCTGCCGTGCTCACGCGACTTTCCAATCTCGCTGCGGCGATGTGCCGCTTCGCGATCGGTTCGACCACCGGCAGATCGAAGCTGATGCATTTCAAGTGAGGGTGCCGTTTGGCGATTTCGATGCTGAGCAGGCCGGTTGCGCCGCCGACGTCGCAGAGGGTCTGGAATGTCGAGAAGTCAAACTTCTCCGCGAATGTTTCAAAGTTGATGCGCGAGATGCCGGTCATGGCACCCATGAACTGTTCCAGCCGGGGAAGGTCCGAGTAGAGCTCCTCGAACATCCCTTTCTGCCCGTGCTTCACCTCGTTCTGCGGACGGCCCGTTCGCAATGCCTCCGGCAGATCGTTCCAAAATTTGAACAGTCGCGCGTTCAGCATGACCAGAACGCCGCCGATGTAGCGCGGGCTTGCTTCGTCGAGAAACATCGCGCCTTCCGGCGTATTGACATACTTTCCCTCCGGACCGTCGCCGTCGCGGTCAAGAAACTTCATCGCCACGAGCGCGTCAAAAAAATCAGGATTGGCCCGTGGGTGGAGTTGTAATTCTTTGGTGAGCTCCGTTCCGGTGAGACGACGCCCGCCCAGCTTGGTAAATACGCCTATCTCGACAGCCGTCAGCAGGACCTTGGAGCCCCAAAAGCCGAAGGCGGTTTGCAAGATGGAAGAGGGATTCAGAGGAGTGTTCATATGTCAGCCATTCCCTTATCGTGATGCCGGACGTCACGTCATGTTGGTCCACTGAGGCACACGCAGAGTGGCCTATTGGATGTGCAGGGTACGGAGGAGAGGAGGGAGAGTCAAGTAAATGGGGATCAGGCTCTCACATTGAAAAGCGCGTTTCGCACGGTTGTCAATGACTTGGTTTCGAGAGAAAAAACGGCGGGTCTGCCACGGTGCGTCGGATTGCTTGAAGGCTCAGGCCGATCAGTTATCGGCCATCTGATCGACCACGCGGTCCCATTCCTTGATAGCGGGCTTTACGTGGTGATCGAGATGGGTCAGGGCTGCATATAAACGACCTTCGTACTCTTCGCGTGTCTCGTCGGCAGGGGGAAGGGACTTCAAGAGTGCCGTCAGGCCTCGAATTTCTTCGATGGCTTCCAGTAGTTCGGCGCAGTGGTTTTCTAAAAGAGCACTTGACGGCACCAGCAACTTCCCCGCGTCAGTCGCCATTGATTTCCCTCGCTTCTTAATCATGGCGCTTCCGTAGCTTTTTATTGCGCCCCATGCCGACCTCGGTACGTTCAGACCGTACCGCGAGGCGTCGCCTCTGTCAACGGGCTGTTTTGGCCGAGAGCCGGGTATTTGTGAGCTGTAACGAGTCTGTCCTCTGTGTGTTCGCTTACTGTATCGATGCACAAGACAAGATCAGAATCGTAACCTACGGAACCAGGGGCGGGACCGTCAACGGAAGGTTTCTATCTCTCTCAATTCACCTGCTCAACAGAGAAGGTGGTGCCATTTGGGTCCATCGCAATAGATGTGAATGGCCATATACCAAAGAAGCGTCGTTGAGTCTGGGGCAAAATGGTACCATGCGTGCCGCAACAAGTAGATTCCCCCGCCTTTCCGGGCGGGGACCTCTTGCATAATTAGAGCTGATGCCCCAAGGAGGCTCATATGGTTCTGCTTCTCAGCACCATCGAGGCCCAGTCCACCAAGTCCCAAGAACTTGGGCAGACGCTGGCTCTATTGGCGAAGCAGGCGCGCCAGGAACCGGGGTGTCTCAGTGCCCACGGCTACCGCGACGTGGAGCAAGCCGATAGCCTGTGCCTTGTGGAGGTGTGGGCGACCCAGGCGGATGTGGACGCGTACCAGCAAACGGAGGACTGAAAGATTATACGCGCAGCGACGAAGCTGCTCGGTGTCATGGGGCAGGTGCAGTTCTGTACCGTCACGGATACACACGAGGAGCAACTCCCGGGGAAGCCTGCCCAGGCGAGCGGGCAATGAAGGGATGCTGGGCAGGGATTCGGAGAGAGCGGTGGGGCCGTTCCCAAGATCCTCCGAGCGCTGCCACGGAACGTCGTACGGCAAGACATCCTTCTCGGTAGGAATCTGCTCGCAACACGTGCCAGCGTTCCTGATGCAGGTGGGCGGCTAGTTGTGAGGCAGGGCAAGCGACGAGAACATGCGAGCCCCTGGATGGTCGGCTCCACGGAGACGCCAGAAGGTGGTCATAAAAAGTGATAGCCAGCACACGAGTTTAGGATGACTGGTCAGTCGTCGCGATCTGGAGATGGGATGTCTGACAGGGGTCTGCTGAAATTCATCGGCATGGCCCCAGCTTTTCTCAAAGCCCTCACGCGGATCGAACGCTTTGCCACCTGTGAGGCCACGGTCCTGATTCTGGGGGAGACCGGGACCGGCAAAGAACTCGCGGCACGCAGCATTCATTACCACAGCGCTCGGCAGGACCAGCCCTTTGTGCCCGTTAATTGCGGCGCGCTCCCGGACAGCCTGGTGGAAAGCGAGTTTTTTGGACACGTCGGGGGGGCCTTCACCGACGCCCGTGAGGCCAAGGGGGGGGTGATCGCGCATGCGAAGCACGGCACCCTGTTTCTCGATGAACTGGAAGCCCTGAGCCTGCGGGCGCAAGCGGTCCTCCTGCGCTTTCTGCAAGACCATGAATACCGGCCAGTGGGCGGCACGCGGTCGTACCAGGCGCACGTGCGGATTGTGGGGAGCAGTAATGCCGACCTGCGGACCCTGGTACGCCAGAACCTGTTTCGAGAGGATCTCCTGTTTCGGTTGAATGGCTTGACGGTGGAGTTGCCGCCGCTCCGCGCCCGAGGGACCGATGTCGTGCTGTTGGCACAGGAATTTCTGCATCGGCTGAACCAGCAGCACAAGGCAG
>DKBD01000252.1 GCA_002451055.1 Nitrospira sp. UBA6909
CCGGGCCGATTGAAATACTGTGACCCATCTGCCACATATACCCGCCCTAACCGAACAGCGGGCAACTCATGCCATCCGACCATCGACCGCACCAGAGCCACATCTTGAAGTGTGCGTTCGATGGTAAAACCACAACAGGCGATGACGATGACTTCCGGCTGCCAGGCAAACACATCTGCCCATTGAAGCCGCCGCGACGACTGGCCTTCCTTGCCGAGCCCTTCGATACCACCGGCCAACCGCACCAATTCGGGGCTCCAATGACCGGATGAGAACGGCGGATCAAGCCATTCCAACAATGCGACACGCAGTGGGGCAGGCACCGTTGCAGACCGAGCCGCAACCGCTTCCACACGTGCCCTCAAACCACGCATGGTCTCGTCCGCAGACACCCCGAGCACGAAAGCGAGTTGTTGGATCGCATCGAACAGGCCCTCCAACGACTGTGGTTCCAGAGTGATCACGCGCGGATGCCCTGGCAACTGCGCAAGCGCCGCCTGCACCTCATTCGGCGCCACCGCACAGACCTCGCACAGGGACTGCGTCACAATCACATCCGGCCGCGCCGCCTTCAACATCTCGACATCAAGAGAGTAGAGCGCCCGTACCGTCTCGAACCGTTCCCTCACCAACTGATCGATCTCACTGCTGGTCGCATTACTCGGGATAAGCGTGCGTGTGACTTTGGGGAACCGCTGCACTGACGGCGGATAATCACACTCATGTGTCACGCCAACCAGATGATCCTCAAGCCCCAGCGCACAGACGATCTCCGTCGCACTCGGCAACAATGATACGATCCTCATAGCACATTCCGCTGACATGAATTATTCATGAACGTCTCTATACCCTTCCCTCAATAACGAAAGCCCGTACACGCAGAACTCGTCATCCCGTTTCCACACTCACCTCTCTTAGAATCTCTAAGGTGGCACAGTGATTTCGTGTGGATTATCTGACAAACCTGAGAACCGGATTCTTAGCCGGAAACTGGCGTCATGCGGCTATAAACGTCCCTTCCAACTGACTGGGTCCGAACGGGTCGCTCCGAGAGACACAGACACGACCATACTCTTCCAGGTTTCCCCTCTTCCCTTCCCAAGGGCTAGAGACTGGGTGTGTTTCCTCTGCGCGCATTGAGCGAGCACAGCCCGCAATGTTGCTATTTGATTGATCTTGCGTGCGCGCTCAGCGAGCACGAGAGAGGACCAGCCTCATCCCATCACCGCCGACCCATGATGATGAATCATCAGCCACTCGTCGCCGATGCGNNTTATTGAAGATCAGCACCCAGGAGTCGCGAACATCCGGCCAGCCGGACCGAATCGTCCAGCCGGGATGGATACAGGTGACATAGTCCTGATGGGCCCAGGTCTTATCCATCCTGGCGATATCCAGGCTTTCAAAAGCTTCGTAGAATTTCTGGTTGGCTTTGGTGACCTCTTCGATGCGCTGTTCCAGCACGACCAACCCCCATGAATGGTTCAGGAGCCGTATCATACTGCAAGCGACCGGAGCACGGCGAGTGCATTTCTCACCAGCGCGAATCAGACAAAGAGCACCTGTCGCCGACGAATCCAACTGGTATAGGCACGTCTGGCGATAGCGGATGGCAGCCTTCAGCTTATCCGGGTCAGAAACGATCGGTTCGGCGGGGAACAGCTTGCTGACACCGGCAGCAACCTGCTCGCAATTCGCATCGTCTCAAGAAACCATTCAGAACCATTCAACCTGCTGTAGCACTTAATTCATCACATGGTTTCCCTCAGCCTCACCCATGGTCTTCGATACATGCGCCGACGACGGTGCCTTGTAGGAGGATGCCTCTTCCTTGTCCTCCCCAAATTTGGGGAGGCTTCTAAATAAGTCATTGAGCGTTAACAACACTTCCGCAACGATTTGGCGAAGCTCTCGCTCCGTCGACTGCAGAGGAACTAGGCGACGCCGATGCCATCCCCGGAGAGCGAACGTCTTCGCTGATCGGACGTATGGCTGCTCGCACACGACCACGAATTCCCGCCCCTGGTCATCTTCCAATATGAAGCCCTTCACGTTCATGCTACCTTACCCCCCTTGATACACACGTAGACCACCCCGAATAGGCATTCGGTTGGAGAGCAAGAAAAGAGCCGGATGACAGCCACCACGGCAGTGGCCGGAAAGAGGAGGACACCCAATCCTCATGTGTTGTCTTGCAATGGTTTTCCAAGGGTCATCGCGCAACGATCAACATGATAGACCATAACGACCTCAAAGAGATGGGGCGATTTTGCAGATTATGCTATGCTCGACGATCAATTACGCCCCACAACAACAGAATTCTATCGGTCTATTCGAATACCCATAGATACGCCACCAGCCAGAACGATTCATACAGGTTCGTAACAAGACCACCTGGGTGCCTCTCGTGTGAGATCCGCTTCGCAATTTCAACTTAGAGTGGGATTGACTTCCGTGCGGCAGTGTGAGGACGGGCTTACGTCCAAGCTGGGTGTGCGCAAGATGCTCTTCGAGCAAATGTTCTCGAATCTATTCCACCGGTCATCTCATAGGCCTGCCATCTCGCGGCTTCTACGTACGGATGTTCCTACCATCGATCATGTTGAGATCAGCCCTACTTATTTCTCGCAACGTCGTCCTCTGCTCACTTCCCGCGATAGAGGTGGCTTCCTGGATTTCAACAGCGGTGTCGCAGGAGTTTCCTGATCGGAGGAAGCATCATCAACGTCTTTGCTAAGTGTCGGGAGGCGTTTGAATAAATCATTGAGCGTGTCCAACACGCCTCTTGCGACTTCGCGAAGCTCTCGTTCCGTGTATTGCAACGGAACCAATCGCCGCCGCTGCCATCCTCGAAGCGCAAATACCTTTGCCCATCCTGAATGAGAACGATTGCACACCACCACTAACTCTCTTCCTTGGTTGTCTTCGATGATAACCCCCTTCACATTCATAACACCTCCCCCCTTTTTCAAGAGCGGGTCTAAAGGGTGCCCTAGCCTGCATACAGCCTTTGATACATGCGAAGACCTCCCCGAGATGCTGTTCAAATAATCAGGTCTACCTTAGTCTGCACCATACGATAAGAACCGGCATAGGCCTATCAGGAATGTCCTGATAATAGAGGCGAATATTACCGAGGAGATTAGTCGAATTTACCGAAAGGTTGCGCAAAGTGCCTGGAAGACAAGGATTTATGGGCACAGCTGGATCCTGACAAAGCGGACTTCACAAACGACGAGCGACAAAAACCTGGGCAACGGCTTGCCTGCGGCAGCAGGAGAGGCGGGGCCCCCGGGAGNNGGCAAGCTCCCACTTCGATGCCGGTGTGAATCTGTCCCGGCACTTTTCGTTTGTCGTCTTTCTGAAGCGTACCTGCATCCAGTCCCGCCATTATTCCCGCCAAGATTTCCACCATTATGGAGCCAAATTGTAGGCACCACAGGGTCGATCCTCCTTGCTGAGGGCCGATCCTTTCTCAGTAAGCTCATGCGAGATCACACCGTCTGCCTTAATACTGTAACTGCAAAGCGACGTGGAAGGAATCAACCTTGTCGCCAGTCGCAGTGGGTCCGTAGTTCAACCCCTTGGTCCGAAGGTCCCCATAGGTATAAAAAACAGACACGCGCGCATTGAAACCATCGATGACGTAGTTCACCCCGCCTTCCCACTCATTCCGCGACGCACTCTCCAGCGGCTCAATGGCGGTGAACCTCGCATAGGGCTGGAACCGCCCGATGCCCACCTGCGTTGGAATCAGGTAGAGACCATAGACGGTCCACGAATGGCCGCTAAAGGTGCAGAAACAATTCGCTGCGCCTCCAAAACCAGGATCAAACGCGGCTTGCGCATAGCGCGCCCAGTGCCGCTTAAATTCCCCGTTGAAGGTAAACACACCCATGTTGTTCGGCAAGAGCTTTTCCACCAACAGGTCAACGGTAAGACCGGTGAAATCACTCACCCCAAACGGCGCGGCGGCGTTGCCGGCTCCATCTTTCTGATGCTGGGCGGAGAGACCAATCGCAATAATATCCCCAGCCGTCCCATAGTAGGTGCCGGAGGTGTAATACCCGGGCGAGGTCTCATCGTTCAGCAAGTTCCACTGCAACCGCCCCGTATACATCAGGCTGTTCCCGGTGTTACCAAACCCCCGCAACCCCTGCGACACAGCAACGGCATACAACAGGTGCGTCCCAAACGGATGAATCTTGCCCCAAAACGTTGCCGCATTGTCACGGCCATAGAGTCCGGCACCCTTGTTGAAATTGCTACTAAAGTCGGCGGGGAAGAACGGCGTCCGGAAGCCATCGTAGGTGGCATGATAGAAAGGCCCGTTCAACTCTCCGCGCTCGCTCGGCAGCAGCATGCGCCCGACCCAGAGATTCGCTTTTTCATCGAACTCAAACTTCCCGATCGCATCCAGGAGGCCGATCGATGAGTTGTCTCCAAATCCGCCGGCTCCAGCCTTGATAAAACAGTTGAAGCACTCCGTATTGAACTCGAACCCCACATACTTATGGACCTTGCCGTTGAGATAAATCCGAGCATTGTCGATCGCAAACTCATTGCTGTAATGCCCGGCCGGCGACGCGCCTTCAACGGCGCCGAAGCTCGTCCGAACCCCCATGCCGATCGAAATCCACTTGTCCTCGTCGGCCTTAATTGTCCCGGCAGCATCGGCGCCGGGGGGGGCGGCTGTCATCCCCATGATCAATCCCCCGAATGCGCACACAATTATGATCTTTTTCCACCACCTTACAGGATCTACATTCATAGCAGACCTCCTTTTGGTTGTGAGAAACACCGGTTACACCGTCAGATGATGCCG
>DKBD01000039.1 GCA_002451055.1 Nitrospira sp. UBA6909
TCCGATTTCGGAGATTCGATCGAAACCATACCCGCCGCCATCCCCTTTCAGACGATGCCCCAGCATCCGGATGGTGGAGAAGTCAGTGTCGGCCAGCGCGCGGCGGAGAGTCAGAAGGTCCTTCAGTCGATTCGCCAGAAAAATGGGGATGATGTCCTCAAGGGTGCGGTCGATCCGGACGATGACGCAAGGTGTAGAGCCCGATTGATTACTGTCCATTGTCATGCCGCCAGTTGGCCGGAGGTCTGTTGCAGGATATCGAGCAACCTCTTTTTCCTGATGGGCTTGGTGAGATGGATGGTGCAGCCTGCAGCCAAACTTCTGGCTGCTTCCTCCTTGAGTGCCAATGCGGTGAGGGCGATAATCGGGATCGGCAGCAACTGGTGATCATCTTCCCATTTGCGGATCGCCTGTACGGCGGCGAACCCGTCCATCACAGGCATCTGCATGTCCATCACAATCACGTCGTACCGGTTGTCTTTGAATTTTTCGAGCGCCTGGGCGCCGTCATCCACCACGTCGAGCTGGTACCTGGTGTTGCGAAGGTAGGACCGTATCAACAGCTGGTTATCTGGAGAATCTTCCGCCAGCAATACCCACAGGGAAGGGTGCGGCGTGGCCAGAGTCGGTGTCGAGGGCACTTGCGGAACCGACAAAGAGAGTCCTTTCGATCGGCGCAGGGCAATGCCGATGGCTTTCTTGAGGTCCTCTCGGCGAAAGGGTTTGATCAGATACCCCCCGAGTGCGAGATCGTACGTGCGAGCGATATCGTTGGCCCAGTCATCCGATGTGAGCATGACGATGGTCAATCCAGTGTCCAAGGATGATTTTCTCACATGGTCCACAGTTTGAAAGCCGTCCATCCTCGGCATTCGACAATCGAGGAGAAGCAGCGTGAATGGCCGGCCCTGCTCGGCGGCTTTCTTGAGCTGCGTGATCGCAGACAGGCCGTCCACGGCTTCGGCGATATCGGCGCGGCACTCGACCAGCATTTCTCGGAGGATGAGGCGATTGATCGGGTGATCGTCGACGATGAGGGTTCTGACACCGGACAGATCGATGGCGGATTGCACCGATTGCACTTCATCCGGTGCTTGAACATCGAAGGACACTGAGCAATGGAATACGCTGCCTTTGTCGACGGTGCTTTCCACCCAAATCCGCCCATGCATGCGTTCGGCCAGATGCTTGGAGATGGCGAGACCGAGCCCTGTTCCTCCGTATTGCCTGGTTCGTGACGAGTCCGCCTGCCGAAATCGTTCGAAGATAGAGCTCAGCTTATCGGGAGGAATGCCGATGCCGGTATCGCTCACCCTGAAGTAAATCGCACCCAGCCCTTTTGTTCCGTCGTCGTTGGCCACTTGGAGGGTCACGGATCCCTGTTCAGTGAATTTCAATGCGTTGCCGAGCAGATTGATCAGGATTTGCGTCAGTCGCACGGGGTCGCCGATCAGGTATCGAGGAACCGCCGAGTCGATGTGAGAGGCGAACTCGAGGCCCTTGTCATTGGCCTGCATCGCCAGCATCTCCATGACTTTGTCGATGACTTCTTCGAGATTGAAGGCCACCGAATCCAGTTCCATATAGCCGGACTCAATTTTTGAGAGGTCGAGAATATCGTTGATCAGACTCAGCAGGGTGTCACTGGCACGCCGAAAGAGGCGCAGATACTTCCGCTGCTCCGAAGATAGAGACGTATCCCACAGCAGATCGGCTGTGCCGATAATGGCATTCAAGGGGGTGCGGATTTCGTGACTCATGCTGGCCAGGAATTCGCTCTTGACTTTCGTGCTGGAGAGGGCCTCGACTTTTGCCGCCTCCAGTTCTCGTTCACGCTGCTTCTGCTGCGTGACGTCGCGGATGGATGCAATGGCAAACCGTCCTTCTCTCGTGTCCATGTAGCTGAGACTGACCTCAGCAGGAAACTCACTGCCGTCACGGTGTTTCGCCGACAGGGTGAAACTGGTTCCCATGGGCCTGGTGGCGGAGTCACCGAAAAAGTTGTGGTTGTATTTTTCGTGCTGGTTTCGAAATCGTTCCGGGAGAAGGATGTCGAGCGGTTGCCGGAGGAGGCCCCCAGGGTCGTAGCCGAACAGCGATTCGGCCCGCGGATTGTTTAAGACGATTCCGCCGACGGAATCGACGATCACCATGGCATCGGGCGCCGAGTTGACGATTTGCCCGAATTTGTTTTCTGCCGCCGTCGCACGCTCATGTTCGGCAACCGCCAGGCGAACGGACTTGTTCAAGCGGCCGAGGCTCCAGATGAGCATGATGCTCAACGGCAGCACCATCACGAGGCCGGCTACACTGACGATGAAGCTGGTGCGCTGGATTGGGGCCGCAATATCCTCGTAATCAGCCCGGAGCAATATGCCAAACCGAGGCGTATCTGAATCGGTGATTCCTTTCGATAGGGCATAGCCCGTGATCACCTCCTTCCTTCGGCGCAGGTGCTGTTCTTGGATATAGCCAGCAGGGGAAGAAATAGCCAATTGTGCCGAGGGGAGCCCCAGTGCTATCAGATTGGCTGTGCCCTCTTCACGCAGCGAGGAGTCGGTGATCACGTCCCCGTTCAGCGTGATAAATTGGTACTCGAAATGCGTGCTTGTTCCCCATCGCGCCTGCAACGCGCTCACGGCTTGCGGGAAGGAGTCTTCCAGGATCGGTAGCGAGACGCGCGAAGTGACGGCTCCGATAAATTGTCCGGAAGGATCGTGGATCGGCGCCGTGAAGGCGATGGCCATGATGCCGTGTGAATCCGGAGAGGTTTGAGGATTGCCTACATGAATGCCGCCGTGATCGTGCACTGACTGGAACCAGTCGCGTTGACTTGCGTCTTGGCCGATCATGTCCTGGTCCGTTGCGGCGATGATGCGGCCCGTCTTGTCGGTGACCCCGATCCATTCATAGACGGGATATGTCTCAATCATTCGATGCAGGTGCTCCGTCATGGCCGATGGGTTTTGCTCTCTGATGTCCTTGGCATGGGCCAACATCTGGATATCTCCGGCCCGTGCCGTTAAGAGTGTATCCAGCTCGTTTCCAATAGTGGTTGCGGCCGTGGCCAGGCTCTGCCCTGCTGACTCCACAAATTGGGAGCTGATATAACGGAGCGTCCAGTATCCGGTTGAACCAACAACTGCGATAACCAAGAGGAACACAAAAACAGGCCTTCGATAGGTCCAAGACATATAGTCTTTGAAGTCCTGCTTCGGTGTGGAAGGCCACGACACGCGGGGAATCTGTGGAAAGCGCTGTTGTGAATGTGTGTTGTGGGCCATAGGGGGGCCACCCACGAAGGATCTCCCTCCGCTGCGGATTCAGACAGAGAACCTGCTAAAGTGGGCCGATGCGTTGTGCCTCATGCGGCAACGTCACGGACGGAGCATTCCACCGCTGCGCATCCTGGCCGCGTCTACGCATGTTTGCCAGGACAAGCAGGTGAGCGGCTTAGCTGTCATGAGAGTCCCGGACCAATGAAAGGCTGCCGGCGGGCTTGATCCGATTGCGTCCTTCTTGTTTGGACTGGTACAGGGCCTGATCCGCAGCCTTGATGAGATCGGTTGCGGAGGCGTTTCTGTTCGGGATCATGCAGGCATAGCCGACGCTGATCGTAATCAGCTCTCCATCTGAATGCGTGATTCCGAGAGACTCGACCCGACGGCGAAGGCTCTCTGCGACTTGCGCNNNGTTTTGAATCGGTCGATATCGAACATGATGAGGGAAAGCGGGGTTGAGTCGCGCGTGGCCCGCCGCCATTCTTGGTCAAGGAAGTCGTCGAACTGGCGCCGGTTGGTGATACCGGTCAATCCGTCCAAGCAGGAGAGTCGAAGCAGCATTTGATTGGCTTCCTGCAGTTGGCGCATGACCTCAAGCAACTCTTGCTCGCGCGACCGCCGGCGCTCGATTTCATGCACGAGGCGCAGGACCGAACGCACCCTGGTCAGCAGTTCGATCTTGTTGATCGGTTTGGCGATATAGTCAATGGCCCCGGCAGCAAAGGCGAGTTGGAGATTGACCGGGTCGCTTTGGGCGGTGATCATAATGACGGGAGTGTCGCGGTAGCGATTGGCGGCCTTGATTTGCCGGCAGGCTTCAATACCGCTCGTGTGAGGCATCACGATGTCCATTAGGATGAGATCCACCCGCCCGTGAGCCTGTTTGCTTCCATCGAGACCGAGCCGTTGGAAGGCGTCCGCGGTGGAGTCTGCGGTGAGAATGTCTTCATAGCCGGCAGCGGACAGGATCGCCTGCAGCAGCAGGCGGTCGTCAGGCGAGTCATCGACAATAAGAATGCTCATAGGAACCGTGCCTCTTAAGAGATACTTGTGGAAGCGTAGCAGTTAGCCTTGGCAAACACCAGGATAAAGCTTTTTGATACAGATTTCACAGAGGCCGTGGCTGAATTGGGCCTCCGAATGTTCACCCAGATACTCTTCCAGCCGCTGCCAGAATCCGTGATCATTGCGGATGTTTTTACACGAGGCACAGATGGGAATCAGGCCGCGTAGCACTTTGACTTCCTTGAGCGCCTGCTGAAGTTTCTCGTTGCTGCGGAGCAGATCGGCTTCCCGTTCTTTGCGACAGTCCACTTCGCGTTTAAGCGTCAACGCCGAGGCGACACGCGCCAACAACTCGATGCGGTTGATAGGCTTTGCGATGTAATCCATGGCGCCGGCCGAGAACGCTTCGGCCAAGTTGTCGAAGTCGTTCTTGGCCGTGATCATGATGATCGGAATATCGCGAAGATGGTCCTGTTGCTTGATCAGCCTGCAGGCGTCGAGGCCGTCAAGATCCGGCATGAGGATATCCATCAGAATCAAGTCGATGGAGGAAGGCGCTTGCCCACCATCGAGGGATAATGTAGAGAAGGCACGTTGTGCAGACTCGACGGATAGGATATCGGTATGTCCGGCCTTGCCCAGGATGGACTGGAGCAACTGCCGTTGGTCGGGAGAGTCATCGACGATGAGAATGGCCATCGGTTTTCACCAGGGCTATGGATAGAGCAACCCGAACGTCCCGAAAGGCAAGATCCAGATTGGAAGTATATCAAGAGAACGGGATGTTGCTATGTCAGCTTGGCTTTAACCAAATCGCTGACCAATTTGCCGTCGACGGCTTGGCCTGCGAGGCGGGCCGTGACGGTCTTCATCACGGCTCCGATGTCCTTGAGAGAACAGGCTCCGGTTTCTGTAAGGGCCGACGCGACGATCTGCTCGAGTTCTTGAGGAGATAGGGCTTGTGGCAGATACGTTTCGATGATGGTGATTTCCTTGCGTTCTTTCTCGGCGAGATCCGTTCGCTGTGCTTTTTCGTACTGCGTGACCGATTCTCGGCGTTGCTTGATGAGCGTGGACATGATCCGGCTCATCTCGGCGTCGTCCAGATCTTTTTTCAGCTCCACCTCTTTGTTCAAGATGGCGGCTTTGATCATTCGAATGACGTCCATCCGAAGCTGATCCTTAGACTTCATGGCGAGTTTGAGATCTTCAGCCAAGCGGTCACGCAGCGACATCATAGCCTCGTAGTTCGGTGAGAAGGGTGGGCTCGTATGGCTTATATTTTATACCGGGCAGCATACTCTGCCTCTCTTGGTGAGTCAACGAGACGAGACGTCATGGCATTCACCGAAGCTGGAGCGTATCATGGTGGTAATCGCCAGGGAGGATATGATTGCCGGATTGGGGCCATCAAAACTTCTTGGAGTGACACGACTATTCGGGGCAGCGACAGGATGCTTCGATAATTTTCTCGAAGGAGGCTGGCATGGCAAGGGTCGCGTCGTTCTGGAATGGAGCACAAGGCGGCTTGGGCGCCGGCTTGCTAGGATTATTGCTCTTGGGATTTGGCGGCTGTGCAGGCGAACAACCCAAACCGTCGTCGCCGGCAGTGACACCGGACCACGTCCGCAGCCATGCGGACAAAGTCTTTGAGAACTTGAAACAGGAAGAGCGGGATCGCGCCATGAATCCTGGTGAGCCATCTTATTGACCGGCGCCGGAAGAGCGGCGGCATGCAACCAGCCGCAGCGGTTTCGGCAGGGGAAGTTCCCACAGTAGACGATACCGGCACTCTAACACTGGGGGGATAGGGGCCATGTCAAGCCTTGGCATGTCTAGGCTCGTGGTTCCGTCCGTATTAGCTGCAGTACTGACGATCGTGTTGGCGTGGCCCGGATCGTTTGTCGACGCCAAGGACTTGCTCGTTCCGAAAGAACAGGCAATCACCGAAGTCGGAACGATCCGTGGCCCGTCATTCGATGAGCAGCAACAAGGTGTGCCTCAGTCGCTCTTTACCTGGATCACCATGGCAAAAGGGTATGAGGTGGAGTGGGATACGTTTGGGCGAAAAGGGTGGTATACCCAGGATCCCCGCCTCGTACCGATCGGTCCAGGGTCGGTCTTTACACCGGCGACACCGGCCGTCTATATCGTGTTTGAAGTGGCGCCGCTGGAAGATCCTGCGCGGTTCGGCGTGCAGTGGTTTCTGGAGCAGCCGGGGGGACAATTAAGTTCCGATCCCGTCGGGGGCGACGTTCTCGAAGTCCCGGGCCATGAACGGTACGGTTTTCTTGAACTGAAAAGGTCCGGCGAGGCGTGGACGGTGGGGGATTATCTGGCCAAGATTTTTATCGCTCCTTTGGGGCAACAGCCTTTCCATGCTGTGAACCACGTGGGAACCATGCGCTTTACAATTACCGAAGCCACGCCTGCCGATCCTCCCGGGAAAAAGCCGTGAAAAGGTCTATGGCGGGAATATCGGCGACGTCAGACCGCCGACCGCATTGGGACATTGGTCCTGGACGTCAAGAATTGGTCCGTGACGCAAAGAGGAAGTGACGGCAATGGGAAACCGTATCAAAGTGACCGATCCAGAGAAACTGGCCTTGCTCTACGAACGATTTCGGGACGTGTGCTTGGTGGAAAAGGAAGTCTGGAAGGAGATCTTCATGCCGCGGGAGATGTCCGCGGGCCCTGTGAGAACGAACATCCAGGATCGCTATGACGTGGAGATCGACGACCCGACCATCGAAAACACCTTGGAAGCGAATATCCCACGCGGAAGCGCGGCCTTGGGCGCGGCAATTCAGGAATACCGCGCCCACATTTCATTCTGGAAACGGCCAGGCTAAAGCTGCTCCAGCGCCGCAATTCGCACTTCAATCGGCGGGTGCGTCGAGAACAGACTCATGAACCCACCGGCTTTCCCCGAGATTTTCATGGTAGCCAGTGCGTCCTGCGTCGAGTATTGGAACTGAGCGCGATTGACCCATCGATCGATGGCCCGCAGTGCCCCGATCATGGAGTCTTTGCCGTAGACCTTGGCGGCAAATGCATCGGCTCCAAACTCGCGACGACGTGAAAACCAGCTGATGACGATGGACGCCAGAATGCTGACGATGATCTGAATGACGATCGAAAGGCCGAATCCCAAGGCTGCCTGATCCCGCTCCGCAAAAAAGCGTCGCACCCACATGGCGATGTAATAGACGAAGGTATTCATTAGCCCTGCGAGGACGGTCGTGGCGAACATGTCGCCGTTGTACACATGGCCCATTTCGTGAGCCAGAACCGCCTTGACTTCGTCTTCCCTCAAGTTTTGCAGCAATCCGGTTGACACGGCCACCATGGAATTGTTCTTGCTGGGGCCGGTGGCGAATGCGTTAGGATCCGGTGATTCGTACACCCACACTTCCGGCATGGTGATGTGCAGGCGTTGGGCGATCTCCTGTATGGAGCCATAGATGACATGTTCTGCCTGCGAGCGCGGCTGGGTGATTTGCCGGCAATCGAGCATCGCTCGCGCCATTTGCTTGGAGAAGGCCAAGCTGATGAACGCACCGCCGAATCCAAACATCGCGGCCCACACCAATGTGGATAGATCAACCGAGTCTCGCACATCGATTCCGAACATCGGCAGGATCACGTTGATCACAATTGGTACGGTCAGTGACAGCGTGATCATGATGAGAATGTTGGAGATCAGCAGCAGACCCATTCCCTTCATCCACTTCATCGACATCCTCCTTTGCGAGACCTGCGCTCGCTCTCTCTACCTGCGAGTGACTAACGAGCCGTAATTATACACAAACTGCTTGCCTCAGTGACAACCGTCCACAACTACAGACCGCTAGATAAGGATTTGTTGCTCAAAGTCAAGGCTCCGAGGCCGCAGAAGCCTCTGAAACTGCTGCACAAAGTTGACCTGTTCGCGATCTTCCTGTTAGAAGGTCCCCATGCGGGAGGCCGCTATGCGATGGTTGCCCGTAATACTGACGGTAGGGTTGGCCGCCACGGGATGGACTGCTGATGCTGTCTTGCCGGACCAGCCGTTCGCTGTTCCAATTGACTCCGATGGTGTGCAACGGGCAACGGTGATCCTCGATAGCTATTCATATATGCCGAATCATGTGATCGTTGAGGTCGGGAAGCCTGTGGAGTTGACGCTGACGAGCGTGACCATGATCACTCCCCACAATTTCATTGTTCAGGATCCAGCCGGAAGGGTTTCAATTGAGCAAGATGTCGGTGCAGGGAAGACCGTTATGGTGACATTCACCTCTGAGCACGCAGGTATCTATACGATCTACTGTGACAAACGTCTATGGCCCATGCCCAGCCATCGCGACAAGGGGATGGAAGGGACGCTCGAGGTGCGTTGACCGTGACGCGTGAAGTGATCGTCTTGGACGAAAAACAGGGCGATACGGTTCGAGCCCAACAAGAGAGGTGTCATACGACTTCGGCTGCTTCAAAATCTGAACTCCTCCGCGATCTCCTCAAACAGGTGTCGCGGCTGTTCTATACGACGTTGGTTGTTGTTCCGGCGGATGTGCGCGACCAAGTCAGCCTGGCCTACCTGTTTGCCCGCGCTGCCGATACGATCGCCGATACGGATGTGATCGATCGGCCTGGCCGTCTCGATTTCCTCAACCGGCTCAAGGCGCAATTCGTCGGCGATGAGATTGCCTGGGAACAGGTGCAGGACATCCAACGAGCGGTCGGGCCGATCCAGCAAGATTCAGCCGAGCGGGTGCTGCTCGAACGACTGGATAAGTGTTTCCGGCTGTTCCTCGACTTCTCGCCGGACGATCAGCGGCTGGTTCAGCGGCTCATGACGACGCTCACACAGGGGATGGAAATGGACTTGCGCGTATTCCCTGGGCAGTCCGCCGAGGAACTGACGGCCTTGAAGACGGTTGATGATCTGGACCGGTATACGTATTTCGTCGCAGGATGTGTGGGAGAGTTCTGGACGGACCTGATGTGTGCCCATCGGAAGGCGCTCGCATCTTGGAACGTCAGGGATATGTCTCAAGTCGGTGTGCGATTCGGAAAGGGTCTTCAATTGACCAACATTGTCAAAGATGTTGCGCATGACCTCCAGAAGGGGAGGTGTTATGTTCCTGAACCGATGTTGGCGGAGGTGGGGCTCACACCGCGCGATCTCCTCGATCAGACCAACCTTCCGCGCTTCAGACCGGTGGTGGCCAAACTCGTTCGCATGGCGGTCGACCATCTCGACCAGGGGTGGCTGTACACGATGGCGATTCCCCGCTCCGAAACGCGGCTGCGCCTGTCTTGCATGTGGCCGATTCTCTCCGCGGGCGAGTCGCTCAAGCTGACCCTCAATTCGCCCGATCTCCTGAACCCTGCCGTGAAAGTGAAAATTCCTCGAAGCAAGGTCTATCAAATCCTGGGCATGACGACCNNTCGGGAGCCTCGCCTTCTTATCGGTGTTCTCATAGAGGCGGTGGGTAGGGCAGTCTCAGGTTGATTGTCCTGATGCGTCATTGTGTGCCCTGCTGAAAGGCCGTGAATCCTTTTTCGGAAAGACGAACAAGGCCGTATGGGACCACCTGCAGGGTTTTCCCCTACGAAAGTAGAGTTGTCAGCCAGTGCTTCGGTACGAGATCTTGACCGCAATGGATTCGGCAGGAAGACATCCTCTCATATAGCATATGGTTTCGTGTAACCCTGGCCGGCTTATGCCACACCATTTGCGTTGCGGTTTTGTTGGTCCAGAGTGCTGAGCAGGCAGCACGATATTTGCTCTTTCAAGAGATGCTCGGTTGAGGCTGAGAAAATTCATCTGCGGAGAAGGGTGAGAACATTGGCGCGCATATCACGAAGAAGGTGGAAGATGAACAGTTTCACAAACGGTTTTGGGAAATTGGCCTCGTATGCTGGGGCAGTGATGGTCTTGATTTCGNNCCGGCTTGTGGCTATGAGGCAGTCGTTGTCACGGTCAGCAAGGTGCGGATTCATCAGAGCAGCTCCGAGAAGGATCCCAATGGAGCCGGTTGGAGGGATATTACTCTGGATCCTCCGCGCACGATCAACCTACTGGCTCTCAACGACCCCACACAAGGGAATTTGGGTCTCGATTACCTTGGGGAGACTCAGCTGACAGCCGGGCACTACACACAGCTGCGCCTGGTTTTGGAGGAAAACAAAGGCAACTCACCAACTGCCAACTGGATTGTTCTAGAGGGAGGAGATCCTAAAAAACTGGGCGACAGAATCCCGCTCGATACGCCGAGCGGTACTCAAACCGGCATTAAGCTGATCCATCAATTTACGGTCGGGTCGGGTCAGCGGGTTGATCTGCTGCTGGACTTTGATGCCTGCCACTCAATTGTTAAGACTGGGAACGGCAAGTACAAGCTCAAACCTGTGATCAAGGTCATCCCCTATGAGCTGAACGGTATCGAGGGATTTGTCGATGCGAGTTTGGTCGGGAACCATGTCGTCGTGTCGGCTCAAGTNNCTGATACGAGCGTCACTCACATTAGTACGTCAGACCACCGATTCACACTGGAGGCATCTACATTTCGCACGATTGGCGGCACAGTGGAATTGATCAACCCCCCGGCTATCGATGATCGTGATGATGCGACAGTGATCGTCGTGGCGAAGCAAGTGCTTTCCAGCGGGCCAACGGTCACGGTTAGGTCGCAGGTGGCTCCGTTAAGGCATAGTAGCCCTGACACAGTTGGAGATTATGAATATGGTCTAGTTCTTCCTATTGCGGCTCCGTCGAAAGCCGCGTACGGCCCCTTGCCGATTGACCCTGGTTCAGCGGGGCAGACCACGGTAGCTGGCATCTATTCTGTTCACGGAACAGCTCAAACACCAACGGTGTCGTATGTGACTCAGAATCCAGGACTTTCATCCGTGGATATCTCTACAAGCCATCAGCCAGACCAGGACTTCACGCTAGCGCCATGAGTCAGGGCTCTGTCGGGCAGCAGGATCAGACTGCTGCCCGATGGGGGTAGGCTTCTCGGAAACTGGTTCTCTTTTCCTCGCCACGCAGACAGGTCAATCACCAGACGGTGTACAGTATCAGGCTCCTGATGGGAGATCTGTCGGATGTCAGGATCTTGATCAGGAAAGTGGGCGATGGCATGTCTGCCATGTGTTCTTTTCTCTTCTTGTGAGGCGGCATGGCCGATCGCCTACTGCGCACATTGACCGAGCACCGTTTGTGACTTCTACTCTTTCTTTGCTTCCTCGAGGGGGAGGCTGGTTGCTTCTCCATTGCGCGCATGCGCCGAGCACATCGTTCTCCGCTCATAAAGCGTTGAACTGGAAGATGTGCGGGGCGCGCGAGCACGAGGAGTAACCAGCCTACCCAGTTTTTTTCTGCGGCTCCAGCAGCTTGTCTCCCTTTTTGAAGACTCCGTAGATCGCGTGCGAGGGGCACGCGTCCAGGCAGAGCCGACAGCTTTCGAGGCAGCGAGAGGGGTCGAACTTGTACGGTGGCGTGGAGAGCCAGGCGCTGGTCGGACAGATGGGAATGCAGATTCCATTGTGGGTGCAACGGTCGGCATGGCGGACGAGGTGATCGCGCGCGATCATCATGGGCTTGACTCCTTCGAAGAGACCTTGTGAGAAGATCTCGAACATGTTCTTTTTCGGTAAACTGCTCACTTCCAGTCCTGTACGAGGGCTTTCAAGCGGACTTTCAATTCGGGGATCTGCTCGATGTTATTGAGAATCGCCCCGATGATTTTTTCCAGTCTGGCCAAACGGAGGGACTCTTTGTCCTTCTGCGCCAGCCGATCATACTCCTGGTAAGCCTCTGAGTGTCTGGGCTCCAGATACGTTCTGGCGTCCACGAGAGCTTGGCCCAGCTCCCATGCCTCGGGTGCCAGGGGAGGGACGACGATAAACGTGCCGTCGGTGAAAGTGACAACGGCGGCACCTTGTTTGCCTGTCAGCGGCGTCACGGCTTCAACGGTCTTCCCTTGACAGGCCGACCATTCCGCCAGAAGTCCTGGAAATTGTTTGGCGAAGGCGACCTTCTCCAGGTTGGCCTTCCATTTGTCTTCCGTCGGCATCGGAAACTCCGAACCTACGACGCTAGGTGTTCTTGAGGGGAATGAGCGAATCCGGCACCGGATGATCCGGCATCAGCAGTCTGGTCACGATCTCGCCCTTGACGACGTGTCGCTCCATGATTTCGGTGACATCAGCTTCCGTGCCGACCCAGTACCAGACTCCTTCAGGATAAATAACAACGCTGGGCCCCATTTCGCAATGGTCAAGGCAGCCGGCCTTGTTGGCTCGCACGAGCCCCTTCAGATTCAGCCGTTTTGTTTCGCTCTTGAAATGAGCATGGAGCTTTTCCGACCCCAAGTTCGCGCAACAGCCTCGGGGATCACCTTCGGCTCGTTGGTTGATGCAGATAAAAATATGTCGCTGAAATGGCGGCATGGCAAAAGCAAGTTAGACCGGCATGGTGGCCGTATTGAGCCGCTCCATCAGCAGCCTGACATCTTGACCGGAAAGCAATGGCGACGGTTCCTGCGCCGCGTCCAGAATGGTCATCATTTCTCGAAGTCGGATGGAGGCCCGGAGAAATTCATCGCCTTTGGTCAGTTCCGATCCCTGGCCGGCGCTCAGTTTATCGTACTCGGCACGAATGTCCCGAAAATCACGCTGGAGATTTTTGCGCATCGAACAGGCGGTGCAATACCATTTGGGGGTTTGATCGGAGGAGGGGGAAAGGCGGTCATACGGGCGTCCAAAGAAATCTTTGCCAAGGGAGAACTTCATGAGAGGGCCGCCGGAGGCCCCACAGGCCTGACAGGTTCCATCGTCCATTGCGTGATTCCCCTCCCTGGTCAGTTGGCATTGAGATGCGCGCGCATCTTACACCAGCGGTTTTTCGCGTGTCCAGTTGCCAGGGACGCTCTGCTATAGTTGATCCAAACGGGGAGAGATGGACTATGAGATACGGAATCTCCGCCGCCGCGTTCTTGGCGGCCGTCTTTGCGAGCGGGAACGGTCAGGCTGGCATGTGGAAGTGTATCCAGCCGGATGGGACGGTTCTCTTTCAAGATCGAGGTGGATCCGGTTGCCGCGAGTTGGGCCCCGCAACCCAACTCCAGTCTGCCAGATTTCCAGGCGAGCGCGGTTCGATCGAATCGCGGACTAGCCTCGAGTCGACGGAGCCGCACCCTTCGCCGGATAAAACGGCGAGGCAGACGTTCTCGTCACGACCGTTTGCACCGACTTCGCGAACCGTTCCGGCCTTGAGTTTCCATGATCTCCATCCGGGATTGAGGGCCAAGGGCTGGAATATCCCCAATAAAGGTGATATCCAATTGCTGCAAGTTGATGTGAGTTATGTGCCGGCGGGCGACGGCCCGTTTCTCACGACGGATCATCATTTCATGAATGGAGCGAGGCAAGCCTTGGGAGTGGCGATTCTGGCGGCGGCTAAGGCGACTCGGTACGATCCGCGATTCCTCAACGTGCAATTGACCATCCCCATGGTGGCTGGTTCATTTCACAGTGGGGCTCGTGTCGATGGGCCGAGCGCCGGTGCCGTCTGGGCAGTTGCCGTCACCTCGGCGATTCTGGGCGATCCGGTGCGCCAGGATCTGTGTTTTTCCGGCACTATCGATATGAATCTCACGGTCGGGCCGGTGGGGGGGCTGGAGCATAAGATCGAGGGGTGCCATTTGCTCCCACAGTTTCGTGAGTTGATGGTGCCGGCTGGGCAGCGGACGTTTGCGCTGACCGATAAAGGTATGGGGCGATCCATCAAAGTGACGGAAGTCTCGAGCCTGGCTGAAGCCTACGAACTTGCAACGGGCCAACCTCTCAGGTCTGCTCAATAGGTGTTGCATGATTATCGGTGTACCAAAGGAAATCAAAGATCACGAATATCGTGTGAGTCTGACTCCCGACGGGGCGGCGGCGTTACGCCATGCCGGGCATGAGGTCTGGGTCGAGCAGGCCGCCGGGCAGGGAAGCGGGTTTGCCGATGATGAGTACCGCAATGCCGGAGCTTCGATTGCCGCTTCCAAAGAAGAGATCTTCAAGAAAGCCGATTTGATCGTGAAGGTCAAGGAACCGTTGCTTTCAGAGACCCATCTGTTCCGTCCCGGCCAGGTTTTGTTCACCTATCTCCATTTGGCCTCGTTACCGGAGCTGACCACATCTTTGCTGGAGAGGAACATTACAGCGATCGCCTATGAAACAACCGTAGACGGAGACGGCGGTTTGCCGATGCTGAAGCCGATGAGCGAAATTGCCGGACGGATGTCGGTACAGATCGGTGCGCACTACCTGGAGAAGACTCAAGGCGGGCGGGGTGTCCTCTTGGCAGGCGTGCCGGGCGTGGAGGCGGGCAAGGTCGTGGTGCTCGGCGCGGGAGTTGTGGGAACATCAGCGATCCGTATGGCTGTAGGACTAGGAGCGCAGGTGACCGTCGTCAACCTTGATGTGGAGCGGCTGCGTTATGTGGACGATCTGTATCGAGGTCGAATCGCAACACGCGCAGCAAGCTCCGCCGCTATCGAGCAGGCGGTCTGTGAGGCGGACCTTGTGATCGGAGCGGTACTGGTTCGCGGCGAAAAAGCGCCGAAGTTGGTATCACGTGACGTGGTCTCGCGGATGAAGCCTGGAGCTGTGGTGGTGGATGTCTCCGTGGATCAAGGCGGCTGTTTCGAGACGACAAGGCCGACGACGCATTCCGATCCGGTCTACACCGTCGAGAGAGTGCTCCATTATTGCGTCGCCAACATGCCCGGCATTGTGCCGCGCACCTCGACTCAGGCATTGACGAATGCCACTCTACCTTATATGATCCGTCTGGCATCGGACGGTGTCGAGCGGGCGATTCGCGCCGATCCTGGATTGGCGCAGGGTGTCAACCTCATAGATGGCCGGATTACCTGTAAGGGTGTGGCGGATGCCCATGGGTTGCCTTTTACCCCCGTCTTGTAAGACAATCCCTATCCCGTTTTCTGTTTTCACGCTCTCGTCGGGGCGTAGCGCAGCCCGGTAGCGCACTGCGTTCGGGACGCAGGGGTCGGAGGTTCAAATCCTCTCGCCCCGACCAAACCGCACTTCGTGGGAACCGGCGCCTCTTTATCGTCGTATCGAATTGAGGCGCCGGATAAACACCTCCAGTAATCTTTGCCGCTTCCAAGCCAAGCTGGCTCGTACCGCGTGCGCGCTCTCCTTTTATTGTGAGTGGTGCACGCGGATAGACTCCTCAAGTCTCTTCTCACCCAGACGTCACTCGCCTGCGCAGGAAGCCACGATGTT
Source organism: Nitrospira sp. UBA6909 (assembly GCA_002451055.1). Taxonomy (GTDB): domain Bacteria; phylum Nitrospirota; class Nitrospiria; order Nitrospirales; family Nitrospiraceae; genus Nitrospira_D. The sequence goes on from DKBD01000039.1 coordinate 15,576, forward strand.
TGGCCTTCGTAGCCGAAGCTGGTTCGGCGAAGTGGGCTGAAGCCGTGCGGTCTCACCACTCGAAATGGCGCCGTTCGTCAGCGCGGAATTGCAAAAGACGTGACGCGTGTGGGGAGGTGTGAGAATATCCGTGGAACACGAGGCTCGGCGCATTCTTCGGCTGGGCAAATCGCGGTAAGACGGATGACTGAGTCGGCAAGAAAGGCGACAATTCGCGCGCATATCATGGTCAGTGGGCGTGTGCAAGGCGTGGGCTATCGCGCATTTGCGGCCCGCGCCGCGTCGAGCCGTGGCCTGTTCGGTGGAGTCAGAAATCTGGGTGACGGCCGGGTTGAGTTGGAAGTCGAAGGAGCGAAAGCCGCAATCGAAGCGCTGTTGCAAGAACTGATGGAAGGGCCGCCTGCGGCGCATGTGACGCAGATCGAGACGGAGTGGGCCGAGGCAGACGATCGATTTTCAACGTTCAGGATCTGGTACTAGCAAGACAGGGAATAGGGAGTCTTTTTCATGAGTCGCCAACGTGGAGCGCGTCTTGAGGTGAGTGAGTCTCGACGGCAGGCTGCCGGTGGTGTCGATGATTCCGAACACGAGAATGTGCCGGATCATCTGGAAAAGGAGTCCGGCCGATCAGAGGGGCTTGATACGCTCAAGAGTTATCTCAGGGAGGTCCGGCGGTCGACCCTCTTGACGTTCAAGCAAGAGCAGCAACTCGGCAAGCGGGTCATGGCCGGCGATGAGGCTGCCCGCCAACAAATGATCGAGTCCAATTTGCGCCTCGTCATCAGCATCGGCAAGCGCTATATGCATCGCGGGTTCCCTTTTTCCGACATCGTGGAAGAAGGCAACTTGGGGTTGATCAAGGCTGTCGAAAAATTCAATTACAAACGCGGGTTCCGGTTCAGCACCTATGCCTCGTGGTGGATCAGACAGTACATCGAACGAGCCATCATCAATCAAGGCAAGTTGGTACGGTTGCCGGTTCATGTCGTTGAGCGATTGAACCGCTATCTCGGAAGGACCGAGCAGTTGGTGCAGGAGCTTGGCCGCGAGCCGACGGCGAACGAAGTCGCCGTGAAGATGAAAACATCGGAGGAAGAGGTGCTGGATCTCAAACAATTGGTCCGGACAACCTGTTCGCTCGATAGTCCGATCAATGATCGGACCGATACCTTTCTCCGCGACGTGATCGAAGATCCTGCCGGTCTTTCTCCTGATCAAACCGCCGACGGCGTGCGCCGGCGTACGGAATTGATGGCCTGGGTAAGGGAGTTGCCTGAAAAAGAGCAAACTGTTATTGTGTCGCGGTTTGGGCTCGATGGAGACGAGGGAAAGACGCTGGAAGAGATCGGCCGTGAGATGGGATTGACCCGCGAACGGGTGCGACAGATCGAGATGACGGCGTTGGTTCGGCTTCGCAATACTATTGAACGGAAAACTATGACACAGGCGGACTTGCTGTAATCCCATGGCTTCTCTTGACTACCGATCGCTCATTCGAGAAGTGCCGGACTTTCCGAAGCCGGGGATCCTCTTCTACGACATCACGACGTTGCTCAAGAATTCGGACGCGGTTCGCAACCTGGCTGATGAATTGACGGAACGGTACCAAGGCCTGCGCGTGGGAAAAGTGGTGGGGATCGAGTCCCGCGGGTTTATTTTTGGGGGAATCTTGTCGGCCCGCCTTGGGGCTGGGTTCGTGCCTGTTCGGAAACCGGGGAAACTTCCGGCTGACTGTTACGAAGTGAAGTACAGTCTTGAGTATGGAGCGAATTCTTTGGCTATCCATCGGGATGCCATCGAAATAGGGGAGCGGGTATTGATCGTCGATGATCTCTTGGCCACGGGGGGAACAGCGGGAGCGACGGTCAATCTGGTTCGACAACTCGGCGGAGAGATCGTCGGACTAGATTTTCTTGTGGAACTGAGAAGTTTGAATGGACGCGAACGACTCGCCGGATACGCAGTGCACTCGACGATCGTCTATCCGTAAGGATATCTGCCCCAATTTGCGAGATCTTGCCAAACGGGGTATGCCGTGATATAGATGCCGAACTTTTTTGGTCTCGTAGCTCTGTAGCGAGGAGTAGGATCCGTATGGCAGCGAAAACACACACCAAGAAAAGCCCAGCGGGCAAGTCGAAGCCTGATTCGGCTGTTCACGGAAAAGCCAAGCCGGAGGCGGCCGAACCGGTCAAGTCTGAGCCGGCTGAAGCCGTTGTGGCCGTACCGGTTCGTCCCAAGGAAACGGCCAAGGAACGGGAAGTACGGGAGCGTCGGCAGGAGGTGCTTCACAAGATGCTCCTGGGGAAGCGGCAGGAGATCATCAAGGAGATCGAAGGAAATCTGGGGCGGTCTCTGACGGAAGACCAGCAGCGGCGTCTGGAATCGGCGCGCGATGTTGGTGATCAGGCTTTGATGGATCTTGAGCGGGAACTCGGCATTTCCTTGATGGAAATGCGAAACCGCCGTCGGCAATCGATCGACGAAGCCCTGACCCGCCTGCACGAAGGCACCTACGGAATTTGTGCGGAATGCGGGATTGAAATCAGCGAGAAACGGCTGCAGGCCGTCCCGTTTGCGAAGCTCTGCGTGGAATGCCAATCGCGCCAAGAGCTGTTGGAAAAAATTGAACGGGAAGAAGAGCGCGAATAGAGACCGCTCGTTCCACGGGGTCGTGATTCCGGTATTTCCTTTAGGTAGCCACCGATTTCTCCACACCGTCATTTCAGGCGTGACTCGTAGTCGTTCTCTTCAACATGATGCGCGGGCAGACCAGCCGCTATGAACGGTCAAGGAGCGCAACGGGCGGTCGTGCTCGCGAGCGGCGGGTTGGATTCCACCGTGGCCGCGGCCGTGGCGCGGCGGGACGGATACGATCTCCATTTGCTGACGGTGGCGTATCGACAACGGCATGCGGTGGAGATCGAGCGAGCCGGCCAGGTAGCGGCGGCATTGGGGGTGCGTGGGCATCTTGTCATCGACGTCGATTTGCAGGCGATCGGAGGGTCGGCTCTTACCGGAGAGTTGCCAGTCCCCAAGAACCGCTCTGAGGCCGAGCGGGGCCGCGATATTCCCATCACCTATGTGCCGGGAAGAAACCTCATCTTTCTCTCCCTTGCGGCCGCCCATGCGGAAGTGCTGGATGCGCCCGTCATTTATTTCGGCGCCAATGTGCTCGACTATTCCGGGTATCCCGACTGTCGACCGGAATTCATCCAGGCCTTCGAGGCGGTTGTTCGAGCAGGAACAAAGGCGGGGGTGGAGGGAAGGGGAATTGAGGTGCGAGCGCCGCTACTGGCACTCACCAAGGCCGAGATTGTCAGGCTTGGGATGTCCCTAAACGTTCCGTTTCACCTCACGCATAGCTGCTATGATCCTGTCGGCATGGTGGCTTGCGGGCAATGCGACAGTTGCCGTATTCGGCAGCGAGGTTTTTCAGAGGCGGGAGTTGTAGATCCCATCCCCTATGCGGTAGGCTGATCCTCGGTTGCCTTGAAACGTGATCAGGGAACAAGAGAGCGCAATCGTGTTTCTGGTCTGTTTTCTGAAACCACATGAACGAGGAACACTCACTCAACCAAGTAAACCACACGTACCGGGTAAATAAGATCATGAAGACTTCACAGTCATTGGGCATCGCTCTCGTTATGCTGCTGATCGGCAGCGCACCGGCTTGCAGCCAAAGCGACCAGCAACCGCAGCGAACGGCAGGGGAGGCTCCTGCCGAACTGCGAGAGGGAGAACAGAAGTTTGCCGCCAAGTGTTCGAGCTGCCACGGCGCCGGGGGTGTGGGAACCAATCAGGGTCCGCCGCTCGTCCATAAGATTTATGAGCCGAATCATCACGGCGACGCGGCCTTCCAGAATGCAGCGGCCAACGGCGTCAGGGCGCACCATTGGGAGTTCGGCAACATGCCGAAGGTCGAGGGCGTGACACCCGACGATGTGGATCAGATCGTGAAATACGTCCGCTGGCTCCAAAAACAAGCCGGGATTTTCTAACTCGGGCGCTGCCCAGCTCAAAGATGGCGTGTGGTATGTTTTTGGCTCTCGGGCGGGGAGTCTCAGGGAGTAGGCCGTATAGTTCACTGGTCTCTGCATTTGACCTGGCTTGACGCCCATCAGCCGAAGCGAGTCCCTCGCTGGCAAGGATATCGAGGTTTCCAGTCTCATTGGTCGGTGTTCTTTGTTCAGCCATTGCTCGTAGGTAATGATTAGGCACAAAAACGACATGATTACTTGACGTGACCTGCCTGTTCACTCAGACTCACCAGCATGTACACCCAATCTGAATCCGAGCTGCTTCACCTGTTAGCCGACCGCGCCGGGATTGCCGCCGAGTATCACGATATTGCCGGGACGCGCCATGTGACGACCGATGAAACCCGTCGCGCCATCTTGGCCTCAATGGGTTTTCGCTCGTCAAGCCGAACCGAACTCGTTGAAGAATTGACGTCCTGGGACGATCGTCCGTGGATACAAGGTTGTGATCCCGTTAGAATCGTGCGTCTGGGGCAGGACTCCGGCACATGGTCGCTGCATCTGTGTTGCGAGAACGCTGAAGAGGCGATGGTACGGGTGTCTTGGTCGATACAGTCGGAGAGCGGTGACACATGCTATGAGCGAGAGGAGGGGCCTGGACTCAAGGTTGAAGAGTCGCGCGTTATAGGTGGACGGCGTCATGTCCGTGTCGCGTTCGCGCTGCCATCGGAGTTATCTCTGGGCTATTACAAAGTCACGGCCCGCGTGCAGGGCGGGAAATCCTGTGGGGACGCGACGTTCCGGTTCATTGTGGCTCCTGAACGATGCCATGTCCCTGACATGTTCTATCGAGGGACTCGCCTGTCTGGTCTGGGGTTGCAGCTCTATTCATTGCGCAGCGATCGTAATTGGGGAATCGGGGATTTTCGCGATCTTGCGGACGTGGTGGAGTGGGCCGGCAACCGGCTGGGGGTCTCCATGATCGGGCTCAATCCATTGCATGCCCTGAAGAATTCAATGCCGTATCACATCAGCCCGTATTCTCCCAACAGTCGACTGTTTCTCAATGAGATCTACATTGATGTCGAGGGGGTTCCCGAATGTCTCACGTCGTCGGAAGTGAGGAGTCGACTCGCTGACCCATTGTTTCGAGCGCAACTCGATGTCGCCAGACGGAGTGAATTGGTCGACTATGATGCAGTGGCGCACGCCAAACGAACTGTGCTGGAGATCTGCTACGAGGCATTTTTGCGTGACAATTTCGCAGGCGCGGAACCGGAGTTGAAGCCGACAACGGCACGGGGGGATTCCTTTGAGGCCTATGTGCGTCAAGAAGGGGAATCGCTGATTCAATACGCGGTGTTTCAAGCGTTGGAGGAAGATCAACGTGCAACGTCGGGAGCCGTTATTTGGGCCGAATGGCCGGAGCGATACCGGACTCCGACGTCCGAGACCACCCGGGAATTTCAGCGCCGGCACATGCGAAGGGTTCGGTTCTTTGTGTATCTCCAATGGCTGGCGGCGGAGCAGTTGGGTGCGCTCGTGAAGAAGACCGGCGAGGCCGGCATGCCGGTTGGATTCTATCACGACATGGCGTTGGGCAGTGACCGCTATGGCGCTGATGGCTGGCGTTTCCAAGACGTGTTGGCCCTTCAAGCCGATTGTGGGGCTCCGCCGGATGCGTTTGCTCCTGAGGGGCAGAATTGGGGGTTTGCTCCGACAGACCCCATCCGTCTGCGCGAGACCGGCTATCAGTATTTCATCGACTTGCTTCGCAAGAATCTCCATCACGGCGGTGCGATCAGACTAGACCATGTGATGGTGCTGTTCCGGCTGTTCTGGATTCCCCGTGGCCTTCCCGCGGCGAAGGGGACGTATGTGCATTATCCGGCAGATGACCTACTTGCCATCCTTGCGCTGGAAAGCGTTCGAGCAGGAACGCTTGTGATCGGAGAGGATTTGGGGACGGTTCCGGATTGGGTGCGCGAGCGATTGGGGAAAGCGGGGCTGCTGTCCTACCGGGTCTTCTATTTTGAACGGACGGATTCAGGTGATTGCAAACCGCCGCACTGGTATCCCGCCCAATCGTTGGCCGTGGTGACGACGCACGATCTCCCCACCCTCAAGGGGTATTGGGAGGGCGCCGACATCGAAACCCGCGCCGCTCTCGGCCTGATTCCGACCGAAGAAGCCCGATCGGCGGCGCTGGCGGATCGGCAGCTGGATAAGAGAAGGTGGCTCGAAGCCTTGAAATCCGAGCGGCTTTTACCCCTCGATGCGACTGACGATCCAGCCTCGATTCCGGTCATGACGGGGGAATTGGCCCAGGCGATTCATCAATTTCTGGCTCGCACGCCGGCCTGGTTGGTGCTGGCCAACATCGAGGATATCATCGCCTCCCGAGTTCAGACAAACCTTCCAGGAACGTTGGATCAGCATCCGAACTGGCGCCGCAAATTGAACCTGACGGTTCAAGACCTGATGCAGGACGCTCGGTTCGAGCAGCTGGTGGGGCGATTGCGTTCAGAGCGTTCTCCTGGGTAGGAACATGCAGCGTCCAGCCATGGCTTCCTGTGTTGTTGGCAGTCAACCATGACGCCGCGCGACCGTGTTGTCCTGACCATCGCCGCAGCCTGCTTCCTGATCATTCTTATCATCGAGGAGTTCGCGCCTGCCAACGTCGTGGGCGCGTACGGGTACGTGCTGCCGATTTTGCTGGTGGCCACTTTTCGCAACCGGACGTTGATGCTGGTTACCGTGCTGGCTTGTGTCGTTGCGACCTATTCGGGTTTGCTGCAGCCCACCAAGCCTGGACGGTTTCAGGCCGCGGTCATCAATCGGAGCGTTGTCGCCGGGGTCTTGCTATTGGTGGCGTATCTCGGCATGAGTTGGGAGGAACGCAAAGCCCGCGAAGCGGAAGCGCGGGCGGCGCTGGCGCGCGAGACGGAGAATCTTCTGAAAGCCAACGCGCAGCTTGTCGAGGCAAAAGACAGGCTGAACCGGTCGGAGCGATTGGCTGCGGTCGGGCAATTGGTGGCGTCCGTTGCGCATGAGGTGGGCACGCCGCTGCATTCGATCGCGTGGCATGTGCAGGCGTTGGCGGAGGAGCCGTCGCTGACGCCTGAGATGAAAAAACAGGTGACCATCATTGACGAGCAGCTCACACGGGTGGTGCGAATCATTCAAGACTTGCTGTCCTCGACTCGCCCGCGCCAGCCCGAGCCACAATGGCTGCCTGTGGCGAAGGTGATCTCCCCAGCCGCCGTGCTTATGGAACCCGCCTTTCACGCCAAAGAAATTTCGCTGGCGGTCGAGATCCCGGAGGATCTTCCGCTCGTATGGGCCGATGTCGAGAAAATGCATCAAGTGTTGGTGAATGTCCTGGCGAATGCCCTGGCCGCCACCCCTCCGCACGGCATGGTGAAGATTGCGGCTCAATCCCGAGAGGCCTCGCCAGACGAACTGGAGCGAGGCCGCCGTCTGGCCAATGCCATGTCGCCGGTGGTCGTCTCGATCGCGGTTCAGGATACAGGATGCGGCATGCCGGAGGCCGATGCACAGAAAGCGTTCGAGCCGTTTTTTACGACGAAGGCTGTCGGTAAGGGGACAGGCTTGGGGCTATTTCTGAGTCGCGAAACGGTGGCGGCCCACGGGGGGGATCTGTCTCTTGTGAGCGAGATCGGGCACGGCACCACGGTCACAATGACCCTACCAGGGCGGCAGAACGTTCCCGCCCAGGCGGTATAAAGGAAGCCATGCAGACCGCAACTATTCTTGTAGCTGATGACGATGCCGTTGCGCGTGAGCTCTTGGCCGACGCCTTAAAGAAAGAAGGCTACGCCGTCGAGGCATTTGCCAGCGGAGAAGAGGTCATTGCTCGCGGGCGCCTGGGTTGTGTGGACCTGGTGTTGACCGATATTCGAATGGGCGCAGTCGATGGTCTGACGGTGTTGCGTGAATTTAAGCGGATGAGTCCTGGCACGGCGGTCGTGGTTTTGACGGCATTCGGATCTCTGGAAGGCGCGATTGAGGCGATCAAGCAAGGAGCGTACGATTACTTGGCGAAACCGTTCAAGAAAGAAGACATCAAGCTCGTCGTCAAACGGAGTCTGGAGCACTGCCGGTTGGTTCGAGAAAATGCCAGGTTCCGCGAAGAGTTGACGAGCAAGGACGCGTGGTCTCCGTTGGTCGGCAGTAGTCCCGCGATGTTGGAAGTGTACAAACTGGTGGCGCGCGTGGCTGAGAGCAAGAGTACCGTGCTTCTGCAAGGAGAAAGCGGCACTGGCAAAGAATTGATCGCTCGCGCCATCCACTCGAATGGGCCTCGCCGGGACAAGCCGTTCATTCCCGTGAACTGCGGAGCGCTGCCGGACACGCTGCTGGAGTCGGAGATGTTCGGGTACGAAAAGGGCGCCTTTACCGGCGCAGTGGGGAACAAGGTAGGCCTGTTTGAATCCGCTGACGGAGGGACATTGTTTCTCGACGAGATCGGCGATCTTGGGAGAGAACTGCAAGTGAAGTTGCTGCGGGTGATGCAGGATCAGGAAGTCCGCCGAGTCGGCGGGACAACGTCGACGAGGGTCGATGTCCGCATCATTGCGGCCACGAATCGAGACCTTGAACAGCTTGTCAAGGAAGGGAAGTTTCGAGACGACTTGTATTATCGCCTGAAAGTGGTACCGATCACACTGCCGTCTTTGTCTGAGCGGCGGGAAGACATTCCGATGCTGGTGCACCATTTCCTGCAAAAATGTGCGGCAGGGATGGACCATGCGGTACGCGGGATTCTGCCTGAAACCATGGCGCGCTTAACTCAATACGGCTGGCCTGGGAATGTGCGGGAGTTGGAAAATGTGGTGGAACGCGCAGTGTCGTTGAGCCATGGGCCTCTCCTGACGCCGGATGATTTGCCTGAGGCGATTCGTCAGGAAGCAACAAGCGAGGCTGAGGCGAAACGTTCACGTGGCGACTTGGCTGACGAGGCGTACCTGTCTCTTGAAGAAGTCGAAAAACGGCACCTACTGCGTGTGCTGAAAGAGATGAAGGGAAATAAAGTCAAAGCCGCGAAAATTCTGGGGATTGACAGGCGCACGCTCTATCGGATGGCGGAGCGTTTCGGGCTGGATATCGGAGAGGACGCTGAGGGTATCGAGAAAGAATAAGGCTGAGTCAGCAAGAGCTTCAAGCTTGGAAGAACGATAGACCCGACGAGGAACGGGGGAAAATGGTTGTGAAACCAGACATGGCCGGAAGCCGCGGCTGTGTTGCCGCGACTTCCGCCACGCGGGCTATTTCATCGTAAAAAATGTTTGCGTGGTGTATGGGTGCGATACGATTTTCAGCTTGTTCTTGATCAGGCGAAGTTGGTTCGCCGAGCTCTCTGGATACGGGGGCTGGACTGGGGCATAACCCTCCCACAAGATGCGTTTGCCTTTTGCAAACACTTCCAGACGGAGCTCAGTGGTTTCCCCCGCCCCTGGAGTTACCGAGGCTTCAACGCGGCTCTTGATGACGCCCCAGCAACACAGATACAACGGGCGCATTACCCCCCCCATTTCCACCCGGTAATCTGTTTCGGCTGAGGAGTCGTTTTTCCATACAACAGCAAAGCCNNCCGCCGAACCCGGTCAGGAGCATGAGGGACATAACGGCCCATCCCATCCGTCGCATCATTGTGCACCTCCGTGGCATCATCTTGTTTTGGTTTCCGCCAGTTTGTAAACCATATGGGTATCGGTATGGGTCACACCTTCAATGCCGTGAAGACGATTCAGCACCAACTGTGTCAATGCATCCTGGTCCGGCACTTCCGCTACCGCGATGATATCGGGCTTTCCCCAACAGGGATCGATCGTCTTGATTTCTTTAATTTGTGAAAGAGCCTGCGCGACGGAGGATGTCTGTCCGGGAAGCACATTGATCAAAATGTAGGCGCGATCCGACATCGGAGGAGCTCCCGTCTCAGGCGTGTGAATCGTATAGGGGATCGTCGCCGAATCCATTTTTTGGGGACTATAGCGAAGTGGTGGTATTTCTGTCAACAGACGTTTGGGCTTGGAGGATGATGATGGAGGGGAGGAGGGCGGTTTCTTTAATTTTTGTTTGTGCATAGTTTTACTTTGGCGCGACGAGCACTTCGACCGTATAGCGGTCGCTCACGCTGGTTAAGTCTGTCTCAAGCCGCTTCGGGCTCCCAATACGACCTTCTGGATCGTACACAAAGCAAAAGAGTGTGGTGCATTTATTACGGGCTGAGTAAAAGGCGGAGTCAGCTTTCACCTGGTCGGCGATGTCTTTTGCGGTCAACCCGGGTCTTGTCTTCTTTGCCACGAGGGCAATTTGTTCTCTGTTCAGTAAGAGCGCGGTTCTCGCCAGGCTTTCAGTATAGGGCGGTGTCCATTCATCTACGCCGACTTCATCGAACTCCATCTTCAATAGGGCTCGCAAGAGGTCTTGCAAGTCATAATCATCCTCCACCTCGACCGTCGGACGGGAGTCTTTTCTCAAGCGCAACTGGCGTACCACGGCATGGAATCGAAGACACACTTTGCGGATAAGTTGGAGGGGGTCCTGTTCGGAATGCGTCTGGAATGACGAGACAGCAGGGGATGTTTGAGGGGCCGCAGGCTGTAGGGATGNNGGTGTTGCAGCCGGGGCTGGCGGTTGTGAGGGAGGCCCCAGGACCGGTGTGGCTGCATGCGGCGGTGGGGCCGGGATCGGATGTATTTCTTGGGTTGCGGTTGCGGATGTCGACGGCGTTGTGCCGGCCGGTGTTGCAGCCGGGGCTGGCGGTTGTAAGGGAGCCCCCAGGGCCGGTGGGGCTGGAGCCGGACGTACCTCTTGGGTTGCTGATGCCGGTGGCGTCGGGTCGACCGGTGTTGCAGCGGGGGCCGCCTTTGGGGGGGCCGGTTGCGCGGGGCGATTGCTTGGAGCCGTCGTTTGCGGCTTTTGTGGTTTGGGTGGGGGAGATGAAGACGATGGTTGAGCGATGGACGTAGCCGGCGAGCGAGGATTCGTCGCGGTAGTGGTTGAATCCGTCGACGATAGTGGGGAACGTGCTCCTTGAGAGGATGGCCTTGCCTGAGTGCCAGGGGGCACAAGCCGCATCTGTGCCGTGCTCAGATGGTTGGTCTTGGCAGTTGTTGAGAATGCGACCGATGGGGATTTGAATCCCTGGAGTTCCAATTTCTTGTCTTGTAGGGTTTGAATGAGGCGTTCAACGTCCGCGATACTTTGGGCGATCTCCCCGTTGCTCGACACCAGAAGCTTGTAATTACGGTAGGTTCGAAACTCGTGAGAGTGTTCGCCGAAGATCTGTTTTACGCATTCGCGGAGTTGTGATTCGGCTTTGGTTCTGGCGGCGTCACGATAAGGGAATCCCTCCCGGCTGAAATCATTGATTGCGGCGAGCACTTCTTGAAACCTTGCCGTCCCGTTCGTAATTTCTTCAGCGGAAATTGCTTTGGGCAGTGGTCGAGGGTTGTCTGCTGACTTTGTCATGGTGACGTGAAAAAAGTCTAACTGAGAGGCTGGAAGCTGGCAAGGAAACAAAAGATATTGACAAGACGAGAGGGCTGGATATGCCGTGGCACTTCAGCTGACGCGGCTCGATCTTCGGTCGTCGGATGTGCAGTGGACTCCTCATCAATCCACCGAACTTCCTTCCCCAATACAGTCATCAATTTATGAGGTTGCAGAAACACCCTCCCTTCATCCTGTGAGAGTTTCAGGACGAACGGAGTGGCCATGGAAATAGCTGGAGTGTTCCGTTCGTGCTTCGATGAATCAGCTGATCGGCGAGATGGGCGCTGGAAATACTCCGTGCGAACCGCTGTGGGATTCTGCTATTCTAATTGTTCACCACAAAGGACATGTTTGCGGGCGGCGGCTTGAGTGGAGGTGTGAGAAATTATGGAAGATAAAGATGGCCGATTATCAGAGAAAATAAACCGGATGTTTCCACAATCGGTGCGCCGTTTTCTCGTGGGCTGGCCTCTCGTGCTGTCTTTGGTCGGTTGTTCCCTCGCCAACCTTGCCAACCTTCCCATTCGTCCGCCGGAGCCAGGGCAGCTGCCGGCTGTACAGAGCCCGGTTTTACCAAAGACGGATGCCATCATTAACTTTCCTATACGCGCGGATCTGACGCCATTTCTCGATGCGGTCAATGATGAGCGCATCATCCCAAAGAAGTTCGATCATTGGGGGGACTATATCAAGATTCCCAAAGGCGCCGACTACAAGTACTATGCCGAGCGGGATAACTTCTCGATGACCCCATCGGCGTACGGCTTATCCATCAGTGCGCCTGAAAGCGCGCTTCTGCGTGATTGGTGGAAAGGTGTCGACCGTGCAGCGAACGTATTCGTAAGTGCGGCCCTGCGATACAAGATCGGGGCAAAATCGCCGACTGCAGCAGCTGGTGTTCCGTTCCAATGCGGTGATGGCCGTGAATGGCCGCGAAGAGCCACACTCAATGGGGGGTTCGCCGTCGATCTGACGCCGAATTATGATCTGTCCGCTTCTGTAACCGGCGCCGCAGTCAACCCCATTGATCCTTGCGCGATCAGCATCGCTGATTTCGACATTGCCAAGGAAGTCCATAATAAGCTGTCGGACAACGTACGGGGAGGACTCCAGAACGCGGCGACGCGGATCAACACGATCAGTTTCAAGTCTCACGTGGAAGATGTCTGGAGCGCATTGCGCAATCCGATACCCTTACACCAGGATGCGTGGCTACTGCTCAATGTCGACAAAATCGGACACCGCGGATTTTCAGGTGATGGACACATTGTCGATGATGTCATTCAGATAAGCGCGAATCCGGTGATCGTCTACGGCGCTGAGCCACCTCCTGCGCCAGCAACGCTTCCCCAACTCGGTGCTCAACTGACCGCTAGCGGATTCCGCATCGTCGCTGATGCTCAGTTGAAATATAACGACCTCTCCAAGATGCTCGCGGAAAGGCTGAGGGGGAGACGTCTTTCTAATGAAGACAACACCATTATCATTGCCGACGCGTCCATTTCTGGCAATGGGGGGAACCAAGTGGTGATTCGAATTGATTTCAAAGGAGATGCCAGTGGACATGCGTATTTTTTCGGGAAGCCTCAATTGAACATCCTCACACAGACCATATACATCGGTAATCTGCACTATGATCCTGAGACGGCACGTCTCGTGCAGAAATCCGCCGAGTGGCTCTACCAGTCGAACTTCAGGGAGTTTGTTGCGTCTGAAACCGTGTTGGGAGTGACAGCGGTTACCAATCAGGTACGAGACCTTCTCGCGCCTGTGTTGAATCAACGGTTGAGCCAGACCATCACGCTGGAGGGGCGATTGACGTCGGTCCAAGGGATCGGCGTGTTTGCCGATGTCAACGCGCTGTCTGTTCGGTCGGCGGCTGAGGGGGCGTTCGATGTGAGGGTCAACGGCGGGTCATAACGTACCGTTGTGTGACGACCCTTAATCGGTCATCCACGGACGATGATCACGAGTGGTTGTCCCTACACGATCATGGTGTGGTCTGCAATTCATCCCAACGGGCCGTGATCTGTGTCCCGCCTGGGCGAAACCCAGGCGGGACTGAATAACCGGTCTACGGCAGGCAGGGCTCACTGCCGAACGTCTGGGAACACTTCAGCTGACTCTTCCA
>DKBD01000129.1:0-5383 GCA_002451055.1 Nitrospira sp. UBA6909
CCAGCACGCTGAAGGCTCACGTTAGAGGTGGTACAAAAACTCCCGGCTGGTCAGTCTCTTTACGTCTGGACAATATGTGACAACCCCGCTCACCTTTTCTTCATGGAAACATCTCTGCTAGAATGTTGGCATTGCGTAAAAGCCTCACATGTCCGAAATGGATGGTCTCACCGGATACGAGACGAACAAAGGAGTGTTCTCGATATGGCTGACGTAGCGTGTGTGACGTGCGGGGAAACGGGCGAAGCCATTGCCACCCCCCTCTTTCTCGGCAAACTTGAAGCGGAAATCAAAGCCAAGGTGTGCCTGAGTTGCTGGAAGAAGTGGGAAGGGATGCGGGTCATGGTTATCAACGAATACCATGTGAATCTCGGTGACGAAAGCGGGCGCGAATTGGTCCGCAAGCAGATGAAAGCCTTTTTGAAATTGGGAGAACAAGCCGACTCATCGAAGGTTGCCGAGAACTACCGCCCACCGACCAACTGATCCAACAGATGCCGGTGCGCGCACCAGACGGTTCTCGATGACCGTTGAGCGCTACCCGCATTGAAGATGATTTCATTGACAGCACGAATTCAGAAGTGCTAGATATTTATGTTTTCTTTCTCCCTTTCTCTATCCTGTCATGCACGAAAGAGGGAGTGAGACGGGGCCTAGAATCTCAAGATGATCACACAGATGCAGGTCAAGGGGTTGATGTTCGACCCCTACAACAACGCGTATATCGTCATCTTGCGGGATGAAGACCAGTCGGAGATGCTGCCGATTTGGGTCGGCAAATCGGAAGCCGGGGCGATCAGTCTGGCCCTTGAAAACGTGTCGCCGCCGCGTCCGATGACACACGATTTCATGAAGGCCTATCTCGATGCGGTCAATGCCAAGGTCATCAGTATCGTCGTAACCGACTTGAACGAAAACACCTACTTTGCCAAAATCCATTTGACGTACGAGGACTCCGAATACACCATCGACTCCAGACCCAGCGACGCCATCGCACTCGCACTCCGATCACAGGCCCCGATTTTCGTGAATGAGTCGGTCATCAAGAAGCAGAGCACGGAAGAGTTCGATCAGTGGCTGGAAAATTTGAAACCGGAAGACTTTGGAAAATTGGACTCCTGATTAGGCTGCATCGTCCATTATGTCTGAACCGACGCCCCAGTCCGCAGAACCGTTGATCGAATTGACCGTCGACCGAGTCGTGGAGGACTCGACTACGGACACGCGCATCGTCGTGCTCTCACGGACTGACGGGCAAACAGAACGGTTTATGATCTGGATAGGAGCTGCGGAGGGCGAATCGATCCGGAGAGCGCTGGACACCGCAGTGACGCCTCGACCTATGAGTCATGACCTGATCAAGCATTTCGGCGAACACCTTGGAGTGACGGTACCACGAGTGGTCTTGACGGACGTGAAGAGCAGCACCTATTTCGCGACCGTCTATCTGGAGAACAAAGGTGTGACTCGAACCATCGATGCCAGGCCCAGTGATGCCATTGCATTGGCCCTCCGTTGCCACACTCCGATTTACGTCACCCAGGATGTCTGGAGACGGCGCAGCGGCCAGAATCTGGACGCCTGGCTGAGCAAACTTGAGACGAAAAACATCGGAGCCCAGGAAGTATAGAATCATCACGCAGTTCATTCTTACGAGAAGTGGAGACAGGTCATGACGTATTTCGAAAAGCCGGCAGACGTGAAAGAAATGTGGCATCTGGTCGACGCGGACGGGAAAACCCTCGGGCGCCTGGCTGCTCGGGTAGCCGGCATCCTGAGAGGGAAGCATCGTCCGACATTCACCCCGAACGTCGACATGGGTGACCATGTGGTCATTGTGAATGCCGAAAAGATCCATCTGACCGGCAACAAGATGAAAGACAAACTGTATCGTCGTCATACCGGCTACCCGGGCGGCCTCAAGACCGCCACTGCCGAGCATCTGTTTCGGAAAGATCCCACGCAGCTGCTGGTGCAGGCCATTGAGGGCATGCTACCCAAGAATCCTCTCGGGAATGGCATGGCAAAGAAACTCCGTGTGTATGTCGGACCCGATCATCCGCATCACGCGCAACAACCGGCATTAATTTCCCTATAAAAAAGCCATAAATTAAGAGAGAAGGAGGCGAGTCGCATGGCAGTGGCAACACAGTACGCAACGGGACGGAGAAAGTGCGCGGTCGCGAGGGCCTGGGTTACCGGCACCGCCGGCGAGATCACGGTCAACGAACAGCCATTGGAGAAGGTGTTCCCCCGCCTCACCCTCAGACAGATCATCCAGCTCCCGCTTGAAATGGCCGGACTCCTGGGGAAATATTCAATCAGCGCGACCGTGTATGGCGGCGGACCGACGGGACAGGCCGGAGCACTCCGCCATGCCATTGCGCGAGCGCTCGTGACCCTGAACCCTTCCGTGCGGACTCCCCTCAAAAAAGAGGGTCTGCTCACGAGAGACTCTCGCGTCAAGGAACGAAAGAAGTACGGGCAGAAGGGCGCCCGCAAGCGCTTCCAATACTCCAAGCGCTAAGGGGCCAGAGGAGACGATATCCAAAAAAGGGAAGGCTCGGAGCCTTCCCTTTTTTATCCTTCACAGGCCGACGCCGGCTTTTGAATCCGGCAGATCACACGTCCCATGGCCAAGAAGTTTCGAGTTGCAATCGCAGGAGCCAGTGGATACGCCGGTGCGGAGCTCGTTCGACTTGCCGCCGCTCATCCCTATTACGACATCACCGCGGTCACTTCTGAAAAATCAGCCGGCCAACCGGTCTCCTCGGTTTTTCCCAGCTTGACCGGTGTTNNCGCCGCCTATGAGTCGTGGTACCAGACTCCGCACGCACACCCCGGCCTGTTACAAGAAGCGGTCTACGGTTTACCGGAACTTCATCGGGACGCGATCGCCAAAGCAACACTCGTCGCCTCTCCGGGTTGTTATCCGACCGCCGCCATCTTGCAGTTGGCGCCCCTCGTGGCCAACGGCTTGGTCAGACCTGACACGATCGTGATCGATGCCAAATCCGGCATCTCCGGTGCGGGACGCAGCCCCGCCCTCCCCTATCATTTTCCAGAAGCTCACGAATCTCTCGAGCCGTACAAGATCGGCAAGCATCGGCACATTCCTGAAATCGAGCAAGAACTTTCCGGAATAGCGGGGTCAACCGGATCCGTGACCGTCACGTTCACGCCCCACCTGGTGCCGATGAACCGGGGCATCCTGAGCACGGCCTACTGCAAACTGATGCGTGACATCACGCTCGCCGATCTTCGCGCCTTGTACAAGGAATTTTACAAAGGCGAACGGTTCGTCAGGCTCTACGAAGATATCGTTCCCAATCCCCGCTATATCAAGGGCTCCAACTTTTGCGACGTCGGCGTGTACAACGATTTGCGCACAGGCTGGGTGGTCACGGTCGCCGCCGTCGACAATCTTGTGAAGGGGGCCGCCGGCCAAGCCATCCAGGCGATGAATCTGATGATGGGCATTCCTGAAGACAGCGGGCTCACAGCACCGAGCAGCTATCCATGATGCCGGCAACCTGCGATCTATTCTTGTTTGCCTTTCATTCCCGCCGAAGGACATCGTGACAAACACCCAGACAGCCGGAGTGACGGCGCCGCTNNCAATCGTGTCGCGGCCGCGCCGGTGCGACTCGACCGCCTTCATCTTAAGCGGCGCCGGGGCCGCGCCATCATCGTCAATAGCGGGAATGCCAATGCCTGCACCGGAGCGAGAGGGCTTGCGGCGGCAACGACCATGGCGACCGTCGTTGCGCAGGCTCTTGCCATCCCCGTTCATGAAGTGTTCGTCGGTTCGACCGGCGTCATCGGTCGAGAGTTGCCCATCGACCGAATCACAGCCGGCATCCCGACGGTCATCGCCCAACTGAGCCATCGAAGCGGACACCAAGCCGCCCAAGCGATTCTCACCACCGATCTGCGTCCCAAAACCGTCGCGGTCCGCGCCAAGATCGGCGGCAAGCTCGTGACAATCGGCGGCATCGCCAAGGGCTCAGGGATGATCCATCCCAACATGGCGACCATGCTGGCCTACCTCACGACCGATGCGGCGATTGCGCCGGCGGCCCTCCAGCGCGCGCTGAAATCCGCGGTCGACCAATCGTTCAATTGCATTACGGTCGACGGCGACACCAGCACCAACGATACGGTCCTCTGCCTCGCCAACGGATTGGCGAAGAATCCTCCGATCCGGCAAGGAACCAGCCATTACCGGATCTTTGAGCGGCTGTTGGTCGAGGCATCGGAACAACTTGCCCTCGCCATTTGCCGAGACGGCGAAGGCGTGACCAAGGTCGTGAAGGTCGTGGTCCATGGCGCCGCGACCGCGACGGCAGCCAAACGTGTGGCCTCCACCATCGCCACATCCAATCTCGTCAAAACCGCCTTGTTCGGAGAAGACGCCAATTGGGGCCGAGTGATGGGGGCAATCGGTCGCTCCGGCATCCCAATCGATCCGGACACCATAACAGTCCGCTTCGACGACATCGTCATGGTCAGACGAGGAATGGGAACAGGCCTCGACGCAGAGCGGAAAATCGCACAGGTCTTCAAACGAAAAGAGTTTACGATCTCGGTCGATCTCGGACAAGGTCGAGCGCAAGCCCACATGTGGACGACCGATCTCTCATACGACTATGTCCGCATCAATGCAAGCTACCGATCTTAATCGGAATTCTCATCAGGCAACTTGAAAACCTACAGGGACTATGATAGCGTGCCAAGTCTTTGCAGGCTGGAAGGATTCGTCTATCTCGCCCCATGGTCGAGCCATCGGGCAGATGGAATTTATTTAAATTCAACATCAGCGTATACGCTGCTTGGCTTGAGAATAAGGGGCTGGTTCCCCTCGCCCGTTCTACGGGCGCTCTGCAAGCCTTGAAGGGAGGTGAAGGTATGGGAGTGGTAGCAATCAAGGAATTATTGGAAGCCGGCGTGCATTTCGGACACCAGACGAATCGCTGGAATCCGAAAATGAAAAAGTTCCTCTTCGGCGAGCGGAACGGCATCTACATCATCGATCTGCAGCAGACCCTCGGGCGTATGGAGCAAGCCTATGCCTTCGTCCGTGATACCGTGGCATCCGGCGAATCCATCCTGTTCATCGGCACCAAGCGACAGGCGGCGGAAATCCTCGAAGAAGAAGCGAAGCGGGCGAACATGTTCTTCGTGAACCAACGATGGCTCGGAGGCATGCTGACGAACTTTCAAACGATCCGCCGCAGCATCGACAAGATGAAAAAGATGGAATCAATCCTGGAAAATCCCACCGAGCACGGCCTCAAGAAGAAAGAAATTCTCTTGATGCAGAAGGACATCGTCAAGCTGCAAAAGTACCTGTCCGGGATCAAGAATATGCGGAGCCTCCCGG
>DKBD01000129.1:5434-8681 GCA_002451055.1 Nitrospira sp. UBA6909
CTTGAGAGTGTCCCGGCATCATAACGACGGCGGTTGTTCCGTCAGACTCTATTTCGGACCGCACAGAAGAAGGAATTACGGACCATGGCAGGATCAAGTCAGTTGGTGAAAGAGCTTCGCGAAAAAACGGGCGCCGGCATTCTGGATTGCCAGAAAGCCCTCGCTGAAAACGACAACGATATCGAGAAGGCCGTCGACTTCCTCCGGCAAAAGGGGCTCGCGGCGGCCGCCAAGAAATCCGGGCGCGAGACGAATCAGGGACTCGTCCATGCCTACATCCACATGGGCGGAAAGATCGGCGTACTGATCGAGGTCAATTGCGAGACGGACTTCGTCGCGCGCAACGACGAATTTAAGGCATTCGTCAACGATCTCGCCCTTCAAGTCGCGGCAGCCAAGCCGCTGTACGTCAAACGCGAGGACATCCCCAAGGACCTGCTCGACAAAGAACGGGTGATTTACGAAGGGCAAGCCAAGGAAATGGGCAAGCCTCCCGCTGCCTGGCCGAAGATCGTCGAGGGGAAACTCGAAAAATTCTGTCAGGAAAGTTGCTTGATGGAGCAATCATTCATCAAGGATCCGGCCGTCACCATCAAGGACCTTCTGGCCCAAAAAATAGCCAAGATCGGCGAGAACATGAATATCCGTCGCTTCACCCGCTATCAACTAGGCGAAGCATGAGCACTGCCAAATACCGGCGCCTCCTTCTGAAAGTCAGCGGGGAGATGTTGGCCGGTGAGCAGGGCTACGGTATTCAACCCTCCATCCTCGAAGGCCTCGCAGAAGAAATCGCGGCCGTTGTCGCACTCGACGTTCAAGTCGCCGTGGTGATCGGAGGCGGAAACATTTTCCGCGGTATCGCGGCCAGCGCATCAGGCATGGAGCGCGCGTCGGCCGACTACATGGGCATGCTCGCCACGGTGCTCAACGCCTTGGCCTTACAAAACGCCCTGGAGCGCGCCGGCGTGACGACACGCGTGCAATCCGCCATTGAAATGCGGCAATTGGCGGAGGGCTATATCCGCCGACGAGCCATCCGCCACTTGGAAAAAAACCGGGTCGTGATTTTTGCGGGAGGCACAGGCAATCCCTACTTTTCCACCGATACCGCCGCCGCGCTCCGTGCCATGGAAATCGGCGCGCAAGTCATCATGAAAGGCACCAAAGTCGACGGCATTTACGATGCTGACCCGATGAAGAATCCCGACGCGAAAAAGTATTCGGAAATTCCGTTCATCGCGATCTTGAATCAGAATCTCAAGGTCATGGATGCTACGGCGATCAGTCTCTGTATGGACAACAATCTTCCCTTGATCGTGTTCAACCTCAAAGTGAAGGGCAACTTCAAACGTGTGGCCGTGGGCGAGCCGATCGGGACCGTGGTCACACTCGGCAACCGCTAACCCAATTACGGAGTGTCGTCATGTCCAACGCAGCCCAGACTCGACAAAAACTCACTGATCAAATGGAACACGCCGTCGAGCATCTGAAGCGGGATTTGGCCGGGCTACGTACCGGCCGCGCCTCCGTGGCCCTTCTCGACGGAGTCCGCGTCGACTACTACGGCACCATGACGCCATTGAAGCAAATCGCGAATATTTCCACGCCCGAAGCGCGGCTGATCACCATTCAGCCATGGGAGCCCCAACAGATCAAAGACATCGAGAAGGCCTTGGCCAATTCAGGGCTCGGTATCACACCGTCAAACGACGGCAAGATCATTCGCATCCCCCTCCCGCCGCTCACGGAAGAGCGACGCAAAGAGCTGACGAAAATCTGCAAGAAGCACGGTGAGGAGACAAAAGTGCAGATTCGCGGCTTCCGACGCGATGCGAACGAAGAGTTGAAGAAACTCCAAAAAGATGCGAAGCTGACCGAGGACGAACTACGGAAAGCTGAACAAGAGACCCAAAAACTCACCGATCAATTCGGACAAAAGATCGACGACGTCATCAAGAAGAAGGAACAGGAAATCATGGAGGTCTGAAGTCCAGACTTCCCTCCTGTCCCCGAGCGTGCCGACCACTTCGACATTTCTCCCAACCTACGCCTCCATCGATCTCTCAGCCCTCGCCTATAACCTGGCCCAATTCCGTCGCATCCTGTCCCCCGGCTGCGACATCATGGCGGTGGTCAAGGCCAATGCCTACGGACATGGAGCCGTGGAAACAGGCAAGGCGCTGATTCGCCAAGGCGTGTCGCGTGTCGCCGTGGTCTCGATCGACGAAGGAATTGCGCTTCGGCAAGCCGGGATCAATGCGCCGATCGTCATACTCGGTCCTCTATTCAGGAACCAGCTTTCAGACCTCTTCGCCCATCAGCTGACCCCCGTCGTGAGCGATGCCTCTCTGCTGCCTGCTTTGGCGCAAGCAGCCTCGTCGTTTCCTACCCCTTATCCGATTCATCTCAAAGTGGAAACCGGCATGGGAAGGCTTGGACTTACGCAAGACGAACTCACGAAGCTCTTGGACCACCGCAAGTTTCCCGGCACACTGCAACTTGAGGGGCTCATGACCCATCTGGCGGACGCCGATGGGCCTGACAGTGGCACGACACAGGAACAGCTGGCCCGTTTTCGCGAGGCCATCAGGACCGTGGCGGCCGGCGGGTTCCGGGTGCCGCTGATCCATGCGGCCAGCAGCGGCGGCGCGGTACGTTTTCCTGAGACACAGTTCACACTCGTTCGTCCTGGCATCATGCTGTACGGATACCACACCCTGCCGAGTTCCGTGGCCGTACCGGATCTGAAACCGGTCCTGTCCCTGCGAACATCCATCGCCCAACTGAGAACCGTTCAACCGGGGCACAAGGTGAGCTACGGCGGAACCTTCACGGCCAAACGAGCGGCCACGATCGCCATTCTCCCCATCGGGTATGCGGACGGCGTGAGCCGTCATCTCTCCAATCGCGGCCATGTGCTGATTCATGGGCAGCGCGCCCCCATCGCCGGCATTGTCTGCATGGACATGATCATGGTCGATGTCACCGACATCGCGGGGGCCGCCGTCGGGGATGAGGCCGTGCTCATCGGCCGCCAGGGCGACGAACGGATCACCGCCGATGACATTGCACGCTGGACCGGAACAATTCCCTACGAAGTCCTCTGCACCATCGGCCCACGCGTGCCACGGCAGTATCTCTCCTCGTGATCGGCTCCCCGCGCACATCGCCCAACGGCGAGCATATCGCATACCTGCAACGACTCCCGCCCCATTTTATCCTCAGGCTTCCTGGCCTCTCATGGTCC
>DKBD01000176.1 GCA_002451055.1 Nitrospira sp. UBA6909
TAACTTGGTGTTACAGTCCACTAGCCGCTTGCCCCTCTCATCCTCACCCTCTCCCCCCAACTAGGGGGCGCGAGGGGCAATGGACAGTCACTGAATCCACACGAAAGCCGCAAGAAGCTCAAACAGAATCCCGCATCGCCAAATCGATCAGGATGCCTTCGCGCAGCCCCAGATCGCTGACCAGCAGGCTCGCCATCCCCACCGTCTCCATGACCGTTCGGACGATGATCGCGCCGGCGGCGATGATACCTACGAGCCCTTTCGAGGTCGAGTCCGTGGGCTACGCAATCTTTCTCCGACGCATCGCCTTGTCGAGATCGAATGTCGCCTGAAGATTCATCCAGAGCTTGGCGGATGTGCCGAGCACGCGCGCGAGATCCAGGGCGGAGTCCGCCGTAATATCGCGTTTGCCCTTGATCAGTTCATTGAGGCGCGCCCTCGTCCAGCCTAGCTTCTGCGCCAGAGCAGCTTGAGTCATCTTCCCGGGGATCAAGAATTCTTCGAGCAACATCTCGCCGGGATGAAATGGGTTTTTGGGAAGTCTCATCGTACTACCCTCACAGTATCCTGCATTCAGTGATAATCAATGATTCGAACCTCATAAGCGTTGCCGTCATGCCAACGAAACACCACCCGCCATTGATCATTGATTCGAATAGAGTACAACCCCTTCCACTCGCCTTTCAGCGCTTCCAATCTATTCCCCGGGGGTTCACGAAGATCGCCAACTTCCGAAGCATCGTGCAAATAGAGCAGCTTCCGACGTGCCGCACGTATCAGATCAGGTGGACATTTCAGAACGGCCTTTGACCGACGATCGTTGAAAAGATCTTCCGCAAGTCGGTTGGCAAAGGATTCTATCACCAGGCTATGTTATCGAACCTCGATAACCTCTCGCAAGAGGGAGGTTATATGCCCCCCCGCCTGGCCAAATCAATCAGCACGCCTTCGCGCAGCCCCAGATCGCTAACCAGCACACTCGCCATCCCCACCGTCTCCATCACGGTCCGGATGATGATCGCGCCAGCGGCGATGACTTCTTCACGGTTCTGTTCGAGGCCCGGGAGCCCGATACGATCGGCCTTCGTTCGGCTCAACAGGGTCTGTTCAAGTTCCTGCACCGAAGACAGGGGCAATGTGTAATTGTGAATGCGGGCCGGTTCATAGGCGGGCAGTTTCTGCGCCATGGCCGCAAGGGCAGTGATCGTGCCGGCGGTGCCGACGAACGTCAGACCGGTCGGCCGGTTCATTCCGGCGAGAGCCACTTCCGTTTCCTTGCCCACCCAATCTCTGGCCTGCTCAATTTCCTGCACCGTCGGCGGATCATGTTTCAGCACCCTCTCGCACAACCGCACGACACCGACATCGATCGAGCGAACGATGGGGGCACGGCCTGGCCGGTCCAGAATGAACTCCGTGCTCCCGCCGCCGATATCTATTGCCAATATGTCCGTCACGCCGTCGGGAAGCCCGGAACGAATCCCAAGCAAAGTCCGCCGGGCTTCTTCATCGCCGGTAATGACCTCGACGTCGATCCCTACTTCGCATTTGACGCGATCGAGAAACTCGTCCCGATTTACTGCATCGCGCACCGCGCTTGTCGCCACAGCTGTCATGGCCTCGGCATGATACCCGTCGATCACCCCCCGCCACTCTTTGAGGCAGGCGATGACTCGGTCCATGGCGGCGCCATTCAACCGCTTGGTACGATCGACGCCTTCCCCCAGTCGGAGAATGCGCCGGTCCGAACGTCGTTCGTTGAGAGAACCCTCTGCGGTGAGATCGGCAATGAGGAGACGGCAGGTTAATGTACCGATATCGATGCCGGCCAATCGGCGTGAGCGCTGAGGCGACGCGGTCATTGCTCGTTCCGAATCTCGGCCATCTCGGCTTCCAGCTTTTCCCTGGATTCTTCGAGCGAGTGCACCTCGTGCACCAACCGGACGATCTCGGCGTCGTACAGGACACGTTCCGCCGTTTCGCCCCGTTCCTTCATCTCGACGGCCCGTTCGCCGATGTCTTTGTGCAGATCGGCGACTTGCTGATCGAGTTTGCGGAGTTCCAACCGCATCCGGAGCAGTTCCGTTTCTTCGAGCGCCCGCCCGGCGGCATGCGCCGTACCTAGGCGCAGAGTGGCCAATCCCGATCGCAAATCATCCTTCAAACGCTGCAAGAATCCCATGAGATTCTCCGTAATCAGTGATGTGTAATCAGTGACGAGTGAGCACCTGGGTCACGTTCTATCCAGCGATTATTCATTATTCATCACGCATCACTGTTTTCTTTATCAGCTGATCGATCCCAGTTCCAGTTTCTCTTGCCATTTCCGTAACATCGCCTCTCGCAACTCCCGATGGGCCGGCGCCTTCAATCCCGGGTCCGTGTTCAATACGGCGATCGCTTCCTGCCTGGCCTCCGACAGCAACTCTCCGTCCCGCACGAGATTGGCGACTCGAAACTCCGGCATCCCCCATTGCCGAACTCCGAAGAATTCTCCCGGCCCTCTGATGCGCAAATCTTCCTCGGCGATCACAAACCCATCGTTCGACCGCACCAGCGCCTCCAGCCGTTCTTCGGCGGCTGAGATGCCGTCTTTCCGTCCCGCAGGCGATCGCCCCGACGAAACATTCGCGGCATTCGCGCGTCCCGCTCCGGATGCCATAAGCAGACAATAGGATTGATGACCGGCGCGCCCCACCCGCCCCCGCAGCTGATGCAACTGGGCCAAACCGAATCGCTCGGCATGTTCGATCATCATCACCGTCGCGTTGGGCACATCGACACCGACCTCGACGACCGTCGTCGCGACGAGGACATGAATGGCACCGGCCTTGAATTCAGCCATCACCGCCTCCTTCTCCTCCGCCTTCATGCGCCCATGCAATAAACCGATGCGGAATTCAGCAAGCTCCCCGTTCTGCAGCTGTTCGGCACCTTGAATCGCCGCTTGAAGATCGGTCTTTTCCGATTCCTCAATCAAGGGATAGACCACGTAGGCCTGCCGGTTGTCGCGCAGTTCGTCGCGTAAGATTTGAACGGCCCGCCGCCGTTGCCCCCGCCCGAATAGATACGTCCGCACCGGTTTCCGCCCGGGCGGCAACGTATCGATGACCGACACATCCAGATCGCCGTACACCGTCATCGCCAGCGTCCGCGGGATCGGTGTGGCCGTCAATACCAACATGTCGGGTTTATACCCTTTGTCGATCAACATTTTCCGCTGGAGCACCCCAAACTTGTGTTGTTCATCCACAACAGCCAACCCTAAATTGTGGAAGGTCACGCCCTTTTGAATCAGCGCATGCGTTCCGATCGCGACGTGAACCGCCCCGGACGCAAGCTCGGAGACTTGCGTTTTCTTCACTACCGCCTTGTCACCGCCCCGTACGAGGATTGCTTTGAGTCCCAAGGCCTCGAACATCCCCGACAGATTCCTGTAATGCTGCTCCGCCAGAATTTCCGTCGGAGCCATCAAGGCCGCCTGATAGCCTGACCCGCAGGCCATGACGATGGCATGCAGGGCGACGGCCGTCTTGCCCGACCCCACATCGCCCTGCACCAGGCGATTCATCGGCCGCACCGAGAGCATGTCGCGAAAAATGTCCTGAATGACTCGATCCTGCGCAGTCGTGAGACGGAAGGGCAACAGCCGACCCAGCTTCGCTAAGAGCGGTGTACGCGGATTGAACTGCAACCCTTTCGGCTCGTTCTGCACCGACCGTTGCCTGGTCGCTAAGGCCAGTTGAAGGAGAAACAGCTCCTCGAACGCCAGCCGCCGATGCGCCGGCGTTTTCCCCTGTTCCAACAGCTGAAGGTCGGTTCCGTTCTCCGGGAAATGCACGTGCTGCAACGCTTCCTGAATGGGAATCAACCGCCGGCGGGCTCGGAGCGGCATCGGCAGATGGTCTTGCAGTCCGCGCGCATGCTCTTCCAACAGGGTTTTCTCCAACACCCGCATCTGGCGGGACGTCCATCCTTTCGTTTCGTGATAGATCGGCACAATCCGCCCCACATGCAGCGTCGATTCCGCCTCCTCCCCGACCACCTCGTACTGCGCCACATCCATCCGCGGAATCGTCCAGCCCTGGCGGCCCGCTATGACGCGCCCGCTCATCATCACGCGCTTCCCGAGGGCGAGAATTTGTTCCAAATAGGGCTGGTTGAAGAATACGGCCTGCAGGCGACCAGTCTGATCTTCGACCCCGACTTCGAGCAGGCTCATCCGCCGGTTCCTCGTCCGCTTGGCCTCACATTTTGCGACGGTCCCACAGACCGAAGCACCCATGCCGGGCACAAGATCGCCGATCGGCGTCATCACCGACCGATCTTCATAGCGCCAGGGCACAGTCCAGAGCGCGTCCTCCACCGTGGCAATCTTCCACCGCTCCAACATCCGGGTGCGCTTCGGGCCCACGCCCTTGGCAAAGCGAATCGGCAACGTCCAGAGGTCGTGATGGGCGGCGCCGTCTGAACGAGGCCCAGAAACGGCCGGCTGAGGTTCTTCTGCGGGGGGCGTGGGACGTTGCCGCGCCATGCCGCGGAGGGAGTGCAGGATCGCAGCCGCCGTTTGCAATCTGCGGCGCTGTTCGTCCGGCGGAAGCGACGGCTNNCGCGCGACACGGTCCAGCCAGGTTTGAAAGGGCGTGGAGGATTCCAACTGGGCAGGAGCGTGCATACCGAGGCAGATCGTAGCACAGCCCCTTTCACCGCTCAATGACGCGGCGCGAAGCAGGATGGTGAAAAAGCCCGCCAGCGTCGTTCTCGCATCGCTTAGAGGCTCAACGTACGACTCAGAGTACGCCTCGCCTCTTCGCTCGCTGCGGCCTTGCTGGACGGCCTTTTTGACCATCCTGCGGGCTCTCGTGAGTCAAATTAAGAATTCTCATCACTGTGCATTTCTGCAAGGTCAAATAGTTTTTCCGTAGCCTGTTAGATGTCTTCCGGCGTCGAATCTTGCTCGATCGGTTGGGTCCACATCGGAAGCTTTTGCGCCCGATCATCGACCGCGCCCTCGACCTCATCGTCGGCCGGCCTCTGAAACACCTGATCTTCCCACAACACCCCCCGATCTCCGCGGTCGAACATCAGAATTCTGAAATCAAATATGTCGCCTCCCAGCACCACTCCGTTGGAACCGGCCGGGCCGGAGGCAATCCGCTTCGCCGACCCCGCACCCTTGCTATCGGCGAAGAACTCGTCCTGCCAGATAATTCCTCCGGTCGACACATCCCATGCGCGCAACAAGAACAGCGGATGGGGCACATCGGTCTCGCCGGCATCATGGATCTTGGTCACGACCGCCCGCCGGGGCACCACGGTCGAAATCATGCGTCCCATCCCGCTCTCGCCATCCACCCCAAGATTGAGCTGCCCTGCCCACTGGAATTCCCCGGTCTTCGCATCATAGACACGCAACACGAAATTCGAGAGATCGGTCGCGCCCATCCCCACCCCGCCGGCGAAGATGCGCGCCCCCGGCAACGTCGATCGCCCACTGCGATCTTCGATCACGCTCAAGTCATACACGTCTTCGGACAGGACCATACCCGATACCGCTTCGTACACTTTCACCGTAATGGTGGATTCGGAACCGTTCTGAAACCCAAAACCGGCAGCAACGATCGTCGCGCCGCCCTCACTCTGTCCAATCCCTGCATCGCCCCAGACTGGGCCACCCGTCAACAGCGAGAGGCATAACCCCACGCCGGTCACCCAATAGGACATGCTTCGTGATCGAACGCTCGCCTTTTCAAGAAGCCAGGGGAACCGGTGAATCAGCTGCATAAATCCTCCTGATGGTTGCGCGTATTCTGCAGGAGGTCTGAGCTGCCGGTAAATTCCCCACTGTAGTAAGATTTCCCTCGAAAGAGGGGCTGCGCTCCGGCAACAATCAGCCGTTGCCGGGATCCCTCCTCTGTTCTATAGTCTCCCCATGAAGCACCGGACCGTCCTACTCACCTTGCTGGCTGGCATCCTGGTCATCGACGCCGCAGCACTGATGGCCTCCACGGCGCCGGCAGGTATCTGGCGGGTCGGCTTCCTTGTCCTCATGCCGATTGGCTTAGGAATGCTGGTCTGGCGCGGGTTTCGGTGGGCCGCAATGGCCTGTGTGATGTATGGAACGGTGGGATTGGCGCTCGATCTGGCGACTGTGGTCCAGATCCTGACGAAAGATCCGGACCAGTTCTTCCCTCTGCTGAGCAGTCTGGTCAGCGGTTTGTTGAACTTCCTCTTGATCGTCTTCGGCGGACGGTCGTTCTTGGACGTCGTGCAGGCGTCGCCGCCTCGAGAATCCCGTCCTCCCAGTCCTCCGTCCCCTTTTTAATCCGTCGCAATGTGACGCGGCCGAACCCGCATTCCCTGAGCCATCGTGCCGTCTCCGACGCCGAATAGGTATTCCCGGTCTCCGTAAACAACAGCATCGAGACGGCAAAGAGACTCGCCTCCGCGGGGAGCAGTCCCTCGCGATCATGGAGAAACGCATCTTGTATGATGAGTCGCCCGCCAGGCGCCAGGGCTGCCAACACATTCCGGAAAATGGAGCGATTGTCCTCCGGCGAATAGATGTGCAACACGTTGGAATACCAGATCACATCATAGACGCCGGGAATCGGCTCCTTCGCAAAATCCAGCGGCAAATAGGACAGCCGCCTCCCGGCCCTATGGGTCGCGGCGATCTCCTTCGCCACTTCCAGGGCCGCCTCGCGATCGCACACGGTGGCGCATAACCGAGGGTTCTTGGCCAGAAACGCCATCGCATAGGTACCGGGGCCTCCTCCGAGGTCCAAGAATGTCCTCGCTCGGCCCAATTTGAGCTGCGCCGCGATCGCCGGAGCGACTTCCACTGTTCGATGATGCATCGCCCAGGTGAATCGACGCCGCCAATCCGGACTATCCGGTACATGGTGATCGATCGGCAGACCGCTTCGCACGGATTCCGGCAGCCGGCACCAGTCCGTCCAGTGACTCTTGATCAAATCCAAGTAGCCGCCGCGATAGGCCGGATGGTTGGCATTGAGCGCCGTGGCGCCCAGCCGGCTATTCTTGTAGCGCTCTCCCTTTTTCAGGAGCACACCCGCCATGGCCAGGTTCCGGCAGAGAATATCAAGCCCTCGCTCACTGACCTTGAGCGTCTTGGCAAGATCGGGGATGGTCCATGTCCGATCGCCGACCACCGTACACACGTCCAACTCCAACGCCGCCAACAGGACGCGCGGCAAGCGATAGGCCGAAACGGCCTCGCGGAACTCATCGAATGTGGTGATACGGGGCGTCATGCCATACCCCCGATCTCGCGACGGCACCACCGGATAAGGTCCTGCACCTTGGCTGGATTCTCCGCATCTACGGCGCGAGCAAAGGTCACCGCGACAAATTCGTCGGTGATTTCCGTCTCTTCGGTAAATCCCGATTGCAGAAGGAGAGGGCGAAACTTCGACACGGCCGGTTGTATAAAATATTTGGCCTGTTTAGCCACTTCATCGCTGCCGAGATCCTCCGCAGTTCCTTCCGACATGAGCGCCATGACCTCGTCCAACGCCACGCCATATTGGCAGACGACCAAGCCCTCCGGCTTGACCTCCAAGAGCCAGCCATCGGATCCGAGATCCATCATCAGTGGCCCCTCTGGTTCCAGCTCATAGAATTGCGGGAATGTCTGCGTCAGCGAGGCGCAGAGTTGTGGCCAAGCCGGCGAGGCAGCTTCGGTCATGCGTGAGTCCCTTGGTGGAGGCGCCGCCGGTCTTGTTCCGCGAGACGGGCACGCAAGGCGGACAAACGACGCATGTTTTCCTCGAGCTTTGGCAATTGGTATTTGCGGTCCATCAGCACGACTAGTTCGAGCAGGGCCTCGGCATCACGCAGACGGCCCGTTTCTTCATAACACTGGACCAGCACATAGCGCGCCCCGCCCAGGCGGAGTTCGTCACGTGACCGCTCGGCAATCGATTGGCTAGTTTGGCAACAGGCGATCGCGTCGTCATACCGTTGCTGAACCAGGAAGGTGCGTCCGATCATGCGCCAGGCGTCCGCCATGCCTCCCTGATTGCCCAAACGCCGCATCAGTTCCAGCGAGCGCTCATAACAGCGAATCGCCTCATCGAACAGGCCGGTCTCACGCGCCACCAGGCCGAGATCCGAGTACAGAACGGCCTCAGCCGCCTCATCGCCGGTTCTGGTGATGAGGTCGCGCGCCTCCAAATAATAGGCGCGCGCCCGGTCCCATTCACCGGCATCCGCCCGTAGATTTCCCAAATTTGCCAGCGTCGTTCCGATGCCTCTCTCGTCACCGAGAATCTTTTGCAGCTCCAACACCTCTTGATAATACGCCTGCGCCGCATCCCGCCGGCCACTGACCGCACAAATATTACCGAGATTGCCGAGCGTTGCGACCAAGGCTCGCCGATCTCCGCTCAGCCGGTCGCACTCCAGGGCTTTGACGTAGCAGACATAGGCATCCGTATAACACCCTCTCGAAAACAGCTCGTTCCCTTGGCGATTCAATTCTTCGGAAGACCCGCTACGCAGCGTCATGGTGACCCACCCAGCAGCCGTTCGACCGCCGCCTTGCCGCCGATCAGGATCGACGCGCCATCCCCCACGAGAAGGCTGTCAAACTCATACTTGAGAAGGCGGCGAAGTCCCTCCTTCGCCCTCCCCACGTCGGCGTACTTTTCAGCGGGAAGCAGACTCACATTGCCGGCCGGTTTGCCGATCAAGGCATCCCCGACGATCAACACCCCTTTCCCCTGTTGAATGAACAGCGCCGACTCACCCGACGATTTCTGATCCTTCAGTTGAATGACCCAGATTCCGCCGGGCAGCAACTCGCCATCCTTATACGTTTGGGTCGGCTTCAGATCAATTTGCGCCGCGTCCGCCTCAGGAACAACAAGCCGGCACTCGAACTCCTTCTGATAGGACACAGCCTCCCGCACATGATCACGGTTCGTCACGATGAGATAATCGACCGGTCCGTTGCGGCGAATGAATGAACGCGCCTCGTCCGTCATCGCAGGCGGGTCGACCAATATCTTGTGCTCGCCGACCACAAGAAACAGTCCATTGAAGTCGAGCTGTTTCTCCTCGGAAAACCATGACCATTGCCAGATACCTGGAAGAAGCTGTTTCATGGAGAAGAGCCTATAGTAAATGGCGGATAGTGTGTGGCACAAAAAGTTCTAAAGACCCGCAATGGCGTCCTTCACCGTCTTGGTCACCTTGGCAAGAATCCCCGCGTCGTTCGGCAGGTCGATGATGTCGTCTTCCGGCACGGTGATGAACTTGCGGTTCTGCCCCTTCGTCAATGAGATCAGAAACATACTGTTCGACGGCGCCACGGGAATCACGACTTGCACCTCGGCGTTTACCTCCTGAACGACTTCCATAAACTTCTTTTTCCCCTCTTCCATCTCGTCCATCGTTACCGTTGCTCCTTACCGTAACCGTATTTTCCGTACCCCGCGCTCCCGGCGGTTCAAGGGTCGAGAGTTCTCCGACTGAGCGCATCCGCCAAGCAGGCGCATGTACCATGCATACCGCTCTTTGAACAATCCTCAAAGCGGTCACGGCATCCTAGCATGGCTTTTTTTGAGGGAGCAACTGATGGGATGAGGGAGGCATCAGGCTGATGGAGCGTCGTCACGCTGATTGAGCATCTCTTCGAGTTGCTGTTTGGCCGTGCCCTCGAATCGAACGAATTCTATTCCGTACCGATCGCCCTGTTTCCACCGAACGATGGCAAGCGCAATGACGATCGGTGAGCGGGCGCCGGAGAGTGTGACCTGGAGGCAAAGATGCGTGCCGATGGAAAATTGGACGTCGCTCTCGATCTCACCGCCGCTGATGGCGAGATTTTTCAACAGACCTGTCCCGGATATATTATCGCCGGTAAACGACGTGTGATAATCGACCGGGACCCGCGACCGTGATCGTGGCTTCATCCGCCCTGCATTCCCTTTCCTCGGTCAATACGTCGGCTCGAACAGGCCCAATTGCAACTCTTCCGCCCTCGTGAACGGAATGGGATACCGCTCCGTAAAGCACGCGCTGCAGTACTGATCCGGCCTTCCCGGCGCCGCCTTGAGCATTCCATCGATACTGAGATAGGCCAAACTATCCGCCGTGATGTATTTGCGTATTTCTTCCGCCGTGTGATCGGAGGCAATGAGTTCTTTCTTCGTGGGGGTATCGATCCCATAGAAGCAGGGTGAAACGATCGGCGGCGAGCTGATTCGCATATGCACTTCCTTCGCACCGGCCTGGCGAATCATCTTGACGATCTTCCGGCTGGTCGTCCCCCGGACCAAGGAATCGTCCACGACCACCACACGCTTGCCGCGCAGCACCTCAGATACCGCATTCAACTTCACCTTGACTCCGAAGTGGCGAATCGACTGTTCCGGCTCGATGAAGGTTCTCCCCACATAGTGGTTCCGAATCAACCCGGTTTCGAAGGGGATCCCTCCTCCCTCGGCATACCCCAGCGCGGCCGGCACGCCCGAGTCCGGCACGGGAATCACGATATCGGCCGGCACCCAAGATTCCCGCGCCAGCTGCATTCCCAGAGCCTTCCGTGTCGTGTAGACCACATCGCCGCCGAAGATTCGGCTGTCCGGCCTGGCGAAATAGACATACTCAAACACGCACATCGCCGGATCCTTCTTGGGGAAAGGCCTATGGCTGTCGACACCGTTGTCGCTGATGACAATCAACTCACCCGGCTCGACCTCCCGCACATATTCCGCATCGAGCAAATCGAACGCGCAGGTTTCTGATGCCACGACCCAGCTGCTGCGAAGACGGCCAAGGCACAAGGGCCGCAGGCCATAGGGATCACGCGCGGCGATCAGGCCGTTGTCGGTCAACAGCACGACCGAAAATGCTCCACGGACCCGGTTGAGCGCATCGACGATACGCCCGAGAAACGAATCAGCCCTGGAATGCGCGATGAGGTGGATGATGACTTCGCTGTCCGACGTCGATTGGAAAATCGCCCCGTAGGCTTCCAGTTCGTTGCGGAGGACCTGGGCATTGATCAGATTGCCGTTGTGCGCCAAGGCGAGATTGCCGAGCGCAAAATTCACGATCAGCGGTTGGACATTCTTCAAGTCGTTGCCGCCAGCCGTGGAATACCGATTGTGGCCGATAGCCATGTGACCGGGAAGTTTTGCCAACACCGATTTGTCATAGAGATCGGCCACGAGTCCCATCCCCTTCTGCACGAAGAACTGGTCGCCGTCGCCGGATACGATACCGGATGCCTCTTGCCCACGATGTTGAAGCGCGTAGAGCCCGAGATAGGTGAGATTCGCGGCTTCTTCATGGCCGAAGACGCCGAACACCGCGCATTCCTCGTGGAATTTATCCGGCATCATCAACGGTGAGGGGTGAAGGGTGAGGGGTGAAGAGACGGATTGATGTTTTTGATCTTTGTTCATAACCCCTGACCCCTTACTGCTAACCCTTCACTCGTTCTTGAGTGTCCGTTCGATCGCGAAAGCCCACCGGTCGTAGAGAGCGGTCGCCGGTATGTCGATCACCGTAGCCGCAACCTGCTCGTTTCCCAGGGATACAACCAACCGGTCGCCGCCCACAACACCGATCACGGCCGCAGGCACACCCAACCGCTCGGCGCGGTCGAGTATCGCCTGTCGATGAGCCGGTTTCGTCGATAGTACGACCCTGGACTGGCTTTCGCCGAAGAGCACCGCGTCTTTTCGAAGCCGGCCCGGAGCTAATTTTACCACAGCGCCCATCGGTCGGCCTGGCCCAGACATGCAACTTTCCGCCAACGCCACGGCAAGCCCGCCGTCCGAACAATCATGCGCGGACTGCACCAATCCGCCACGAATCAGAGCCAGCACGCATTCCTGCAATGCTTGTTCGGCATCCATATTCAAAAACGGCGGCGAGCCCTGTTCCCGGGCATGAACAACTTTCAGATACTCCGACCCGCCCAAGTCCTCACGCGCCGTTCCCAGCAGAATGATGTCGTCGGCTTCCGCTTTGAACCACTGGGTCGTCGCCTGATCGGCCTGCTCGATCAATCCGACCATCCCCAACATCGGCGTAGGGTAGATCGACAGGCCATTGGTCTCATTATAAAAGCTGACGTTCCCGCTCACGACGGGGACCCGGAGAAACTCACACGCATCCTTGATCCCCTCGACCGCCATGACGAATTGCCACATGATATCGGGCCGTTCGGGGTTCCCGAAGTTCAAACAATCAGTCAGACCGATCGGCTCGGCTCCGGCGCATGCGAGATTGCGCGCGGCTTCAGCCACGGCGATGCGTGCTCCTTCGTAGGGATGCAGCAGGCAATAGCGGCTGTTGCAGTCGACCGTCATCGCCACAGCCTTATTCGTGCCCTTGATCCGTACCACTGCCGCATCCGACCCTGGTCGAACTGTCGTATTCGTCCGCACCATATGATCGTATTGTTGATAGACCCACCGCTTGCTGGCGATCGTCGGCGACTCTAAGAGCGACAGGAGAGCGGCGTTCGCATCTTTTACATCAGGAATGATGTCGTAATTGAGATTCGTCAGCATATCCTGATAAGAGGGCGGCATGTAGGGGCGGTCGTAGCGCGGCCCGTCATCGGCCAATGCTTTGGCTGGAATCTCAGCCACGACCTTGCCCTGGTCTTTCACGCGCAAGATCCCGTCGCCCGTGACCGTTCCAACCACCGCCACGTCCAAGTCCCATTTTCGGCAGATGGCAATGCATTCCTCTTCTTTGCCGGCCTTCGCCACCATGAGCATCCGCTCTTGAGACTCAGACAGCATCAATTCATACGGCGTCATGCCGGGTTCCCGACGCGGGACATGGGTCAGATCCAGCTCGATCCCGTTCCCCGCACGTGAAGCCATTTCACACGAGGAACTCGTCAGCCCGGCGGCCCCCATGTCTTGAATACCGACCAGCAAATCACCCGCCATGAGTTCAAGACAGGCTTCGAGCAGCAGTTTTTCTTGAAACGGGTCGCCCACCTGCACCGTGGGCCGCTTTTGTTCCGACTCGTCATCGAACGAATCCGACGCCATCGTCGCCCCATGAATGCCATCCCGCCCCGTTTTTGAGCCGAAATAGATCACGGGATTGCCGACCCCTGCCGCAGTACCCCGAAAGATTTTGTCCTTCTCGGCGATACCGAGGCAAAAGACATTCACCAGCGGGTTTTGAGAATAGATATCGTTGAAGACGATCTCGCCGCCCACCGTCGGCACGCCCATGCAGTTGCCGTAGCCGGCGATGCCGGCGACGACGCCTTTCATCAGATGGCGGTTCTTCGCGGCGCTCAACTCGCCGAACCGGAGCGAGTCGAGCAGGGCAATGGGCCGTGCCCCCATCGTAAAGACATCACGCAGAATCCCACCCACGCCCGTCGCCGCGCCTTGGTACGGCTCGATGAACGAGGGATGATTGTGGGATTCCATTTTGAATACCACGCACAGCCCCTCCCCGATATCCACCGCGCCGGCATTTTCGCCTGGCCCCTGCACCACACGCGGCCCGGTCGTCGGCAGTTTTTTTAGATGGATCCGCGAGCTTTTGTAGGAACAATGCTCCGACCACATGACGGAGAACATGCCGAGTTCCGTCAGATTCGGCTCGCGCCCGAGAATGGCGATGATTTTTTGGTATTCATCGCCCGTCAGATTGTGCTGAGCGATGAGATCTTTGGTGATGAGCGGCATGCCGGCCTGTATCAACCTCTAGCGATCATAGCCGGAATGGCTTTCACTGAGCATTGTACCAATGAAGGAATCAACTCGAAGATATGCATGCACCACTCACGCATGGAGCACCAGGATCGGCGAGGCGGCCAATGGGCGCCTCGCCGAGTCCGTTACTGTGACCAGCGAACCCTGATCCTGTGCTCTACTGGACTTCCACCGTCACGGAGGCTTCAGCCGCTAACGTTTCATGATCCTTATCCGCTGCCACGACCTTGATCTCATGGGTTCCACGGGACATCCCCTTGACCGTCCCCTTCCAGCCCTTCTGATATTCACCGTCCACGAAGCAATGGGCATGCGTCGCGTCGTTGCCCTTGACGAGTTCATAGACCACTTCGACGTCGCTCTTGACCTTTGCTCCCGGTGCCGGGCTCTTGATCGTGACCTTGCTGCCGTCATCCTTCGCGGCCCAGGCATCGACGCCGAAACCAAAGGCCAACAAACCGACTACCGCCAACACTGCACCTACACGCTTCATTGAGACCCTCCTCATTAATAAATTAAGAGATATGAGTACGATGTAACCTAAACAAACGAACGGTACACTTTACCGCGACTGATTTCGATCTTCAATCCGTCTCAGACGAATCTCATAATCTCATTGATGTTTCGGTCACCGCCAGAATACGCCGTTATGCCCCTACCATCTTTGGCAGCCTCTTCTTCAAGAATTCCACCATCGAGGCCAGGATCAACTGTCCGTCTTCGTTCCCCAAGACAGATTCAGCGCAGCGCTCTGGATGGGGCATCATGCCCAAGACATTTCCTTGAGCGTTACGGATGCCGGCAATGTTGTCGAGCGAGCCGTTCGGATTCGCCTCCGGCGTCACCCGGCCCTCCGCATCGCAATACCGGAAGATGACTTGCGCATTGGCTTGAAGACCGGCCAATGTGACCGGGTCCGTGTAGTAGCTTCCATCCGCATGGGCAATCGGAATCTTCAAGACTTGACCGGGACGGCAGGCGCTCGTAAACGGCGTGGCCCCATTCTCCACGCGGACAAAAATATCCTGGCAGATAAAATGCAGCGACTTGTTTCGCAGCATCACGCCGGGCAACAGTCCCGCTTCGAGCAGAATCTGAAACCCGTTGCAAATGCCGAGCACGAGCCCGCCTTCGAAGGCAAACCCCTTCACCGCGTGCATTACAGGAGAAAACCGCGCAATCGCGCCGGTGCGCAGATAGTCGCCGTACGAAAACCCTCCAGGCAAGATGACCGCATCGAGTCCTGCGACGGAGGTCTCCTTGTGCCAGACCATCGTCACATCCTGCCCGAGCACAGCCTTGAAGACATACTCGCAGTCATGATCGCAATTGCTGCCGGGGAAAACCACAACGCCGATATTCATCACTCCACCTTCATGCTGCGAGACAAACCGTCAGGGTTTGGTTTGACTGCGCGCATGCAACGAGCACCGCCAAACAGAACTCGTTCGACCCGGAGCCTTTTTGGTTGTTCTTGGCGACGGGATAAGCGCCTTCTTACGTGCGCGTTGCGCGAGCAAGAAACCAAGTCCTGCCAGTTCGCCATGTTCACTGCAATTCGAACCGGTACTCTTCAATGATCGTATTCGCCAACAGTTTTTCACACATGGCTTTGACCTCAGCCTCGGCCTTGGCCCTATCGGTTTGGTCGAGATCCAGCTCCATGTATTTCCCGACCCGCACATTCGTCGTCTTCTTGAACCCCAGCGAATCCAACGCATGTTCGATGGCCTTGCCTTGCGGGTCCAAGATGCCTTGTTTCAACGTCACATGAATTTTGGCTTTCACTCTTGGCTCCTCTGATCGGACGATTTCATCTGACGATCCACGTATTTCTTGATCCAAAATATGGCCGCGACAGTCAGGCCGCCGGCGAACACCAGAGCGACAAAGGCCCATCGCCAGGGCGACTCGTTCAGACGGTAGGCCATGACTCCGACAATGGCCGCCCAGACCACCACCGACGCAACCAGGCCATAATTCAAATACGCCCGCAGCATTGTTCCTATTCTTCTTCCTTCCCTCTCTTCTGTTCTATAAGGGGATGGCGGGGTTGTCCTCAACTGCGCGCATGCAACGAGCATCGCCCGCTTCGATCCAATCCGATCATTCCCGCATGCGCGTTGCGCGAGCAATGAGGATGGCCCCGCCATCCTCTTCTCATCCGCACACCCGCCTCAATACCTCCTGATACGCCTCCTCGATCTTCCCCATATCCTTTCGAAACCGGTCCTTGTCCATCGATTCGCCCGTGGCCATGTCCCACAAGCGACAGGTATCCGGCGAGATCTCATCGGCCAGGATCAGCTTATTGTGATACACCCCGAACTCAAGCTTGAAATCAACCAACTGCATCTTCCGCTCGGCAAAGAACGGCTTCAGCACCGCATTGATGCGATGAGCCGANNTCGTCCTTATAATAGAACTCGACGATCGCCGGCTCGATCGCGTCGCCGATCCGCAAGCCCAGCCGCTTGGCCAGGCTTCCGGCCACGACGTTGCGAACCACCACTTCGACTGGGACGATGGTGACTTTTCTTGTCACCATTTCCCGGTCGCTCAACCGCTCGATGAAATGCGTCGGGACGCCGTTCTCCTCCAGCAGCTGGAACAGCCGCTCCGACACCTTGTTATTGACGACACCCTTATCGATGATCGTGCCGCGTTTCTCAGCATTGAACGCCGTTGCGTCATCCTTGAAGAATTGGACGACCTGATCAGGCCTCGCAGCTGCGAAGATCTTCTTGGCTTTCCCTTCATACAACATCGGTCCGATTCCATCCATAAGCCGTCTCCAATCGAATCCGCTATTGCGCGAGCACCTCGATGACCTCATCTACCGACTTGGGGGCGCCGATCAGAATGGGATGGCCGAACCGACGCAGGTATTGAAATTCTTTGATCTGCTCCAGAGACAGAATCAGACTGTGAAAATCGTCCAGCTTGGACGTCTCAAAATACGTGATGAAATCCAGATCGTCCAAACCACTGGCGTGATAGAGTTTCCGTTTGACCGTCTTGATATAGGAAAGCGACACTTCCGTGTGCTCCCGCATCATCGCTGCCCGCTTCTCGAGATCGAGGCTCCACCAGTCCGCGCTTTTCCGGATGGGAATCACGATCGCGTAGGGTCTCGGACCCACCTCGACCGATTCTTTCAAGTCGGTCTTCAACTGATCCGGGAAGCCAGGCACGTAATTGGGTTTCTTGGTCAACCCATGCATCAGGCCGGTACCCTTGAGATGTTTGCCGAAGACGCTGTTCTGAAGATCCACGAGAAATTGTTGGGTATCCCGCAGCTCAGCAGCGTGCACGCGGAACATAAGATCGGCATGATCGGACAGCCCGCGCATCAGATAGAGATCGATCGCCATCTTCTCACGATGCTGCCCAACTACGCCTCTCAACGCAGCTAAGCGGACAATCCTGGTAGCCTGGTCCTGCTTGGTCCAGTCTTCATCCAGACTGAACGTCGCGAAGGTGCCGTAAATACCCGGCTCCGTGAGCAACTTCTCCCGATCAGCTGCGGCAAAGGAATTCGGCGCCCAGAAGCCCAGCCCAATAAAGAACACCGCGACAAGCACGGCCACTCGAGGCCTCATCGCCGGACTCCTTTCCTTTGCCGTGAGGAAATCCCTCGTCCCTTCTCCCGAAACACCCGCCGATAAATCTGATCGAGATGCCGCAGATAATATTTCGGATCGAAGCAGGCTGCAATCTCGCGCTCTTTAAGATGTTTCATAATAAACGGATCCCTGCCCACCAATTCGTAAAGCCCCCCTGCGCCTTGCCAGGAAGCCATCGCGTTGCGCTGAACCGCCTCGTACGATTCTTTGCGCTGCGCGCCTTTCTCGATAAGCGCCAACAACAGCCGCTGGGAATAGACGAGCCCGCCCGTCAGTTCCAGGTTCCGCCTCATGCGATCCGGATAGACCATCAGGTTCTCGATGAGGTCCGTCACACGAGCCAGCATATAATCAATGAGGATCGTGCTGTCCGGCATGATGACACGCTCGACCGAGGAATGGCTGATATCCCGTTCGTGCCAGAGGGCGACGTTTTCCATCGCAGCGAGGCTGTTGGCCCTGACAATGCGAGCCAAGCCGCAGAGATTTTCCGAGACGATCGGATTCCGCTTGTGCGGCATGGCCGACGAACCCTTTTGGCCTTCCGAAAAATATTCCTCCGCCTCCAGCACCTCGGTGCGCTGGAGATGACGGATCTCCGTAGCGATTTTTTCGATGGTGGCGGCCAGCAGCGCAAGCGCCGTCGCATAGGCCGCATGCCGATCACGCTGCACCACTTGATTCGACACCGGATCGAACGCCAACCCCAGCTTCGAGCACACGTACTCTTCGATAGCGGGCTCTTGATGCGCAAACGTCCCCATCGCCCCGGACAGCTTGCCGACGGCGATGTGGCCTCGGACCTGCCGCAACCGCTCCACATGGCGACAGACTTCCTCATACCAGAGCGCCATTTTCAGCCCGAACGAGATCGGTTCGCCATGGATGCCGTGAGACCGTCCGACCATCACCGTGTGCCTGTGTCTGAACGCCTGTTTCTTCAACCCCGCAAGAAACCCTTCGACCCCGTCCAGAATCAGATCCAACGCCTCGGTCATCTGGATGGCAAGCGAGGTATCGACGATGTCGGAAGAGGTCAACCCCATGTGAAGAAACCGGTGTTCGGGCCCGACGGATGCCGCTAACGATTCAAGGAAGGCGATGACGTCGTGCTTCGTCACCTTTTCAATCTCAGCGATCCGGTCCACATCGATCTTGGCTTTCTTGCGGATCTTCGCCGTGGTCCCGCGCGGCGCCTGCCCCGTCTGCTCAAACGCAGCGCAGGCCTGCAACTCGACTTCGAGCCAGATCTCGTACTTGTGCTTCAGATCCCAGACGGCCTTCATCTGGGGACGCGTGTACCGCTCAATCAACTTGGGTTCTCCTCCAAATTCCGCGGTCCGGATTCGCCCGTTTCTGTTCCAATTTCGGCTCTGTCGCCAGCACCTTGTCTAGAATGGCATTAACGAATTTCGATGCCTCGTCATCGCCGAAATCTTTGGCGAGCTCGATCGCCTCATCCAGCGTCACCTTCGCCGGCACGTCGTCCATCCACAAGAGTTCATACAGACCGGCGCGGAGAATGTTCCGATCGACGATGGGCATGCGGCTGACTTTCCAATTCGTCGCATACTTGCCGATCAACTGGTCCAGGTCTTTCTTCTTGTCCAACACCCCCGCAACCAGTCGTTCCGCAAACGATTTCGTGTCCTCGTCAACCTGGAGCGGTTTCCAATACTCTTCGAGCCAGAACCCCGTCTTCCCATGGACGTCGTACTGAAATAAGATTTGCAAGGCTCGCTCGCGAGCCTGATGGCGCGACCCCATGCTTACTTGCCATGCCTTCGCGAGACCCGCTTTGGAGGGAGCGCCGACCCGGCTCCGTTCGCCGCGGGCGCCATCGCGTTGATCTGCCTGAACACCCGTGCCATTTCGATCGCCGACTTCGCCGCCTCTCCGCCTCGATTGAACTTCGCCGGATCCGCCCGCTCGGTGGCCTGCGCGACCGTCTCCGTCGTTAACACCCCAAAGATCATCGGCACCCCGGCATCCAGCGCCGCCTGTCCAATGCCTCGGCTCGTCTCCGCGCTGATGTAGTCGAAATGCGGCGTATCGCCACGAATCACGGCGCCCAAACAGATCACGGCATCGAACCGTTTTGTCATCGCCAGCGTTCTCGCAACCAACGGAATCTCAAAGGCCCCTGGTACCCGCACCACGTGAATGTCGTGATCCTTCACTCCCTGTTTGGCAAGGCCGGCGAGACAGGATGAGAGTAACTTGCTCGTGACAAACCTGTTGAACGTCGCGACGACAATCCCAAACCTCAATTCAACCGTGTTCCTGGCACGTTTCTGAAGTTTCATCGCTGCATTGCCGGCCATGGTAAACGTCTGGAATTCGCACCGTTCGACTTAGGCATAAAGATGTCTTGCCTTCAGACTTTTCTCAGCAGATGCCCCATCTTGGCCTTCTTCGTCCGTAAATACTTCACGTTCGCGGCACGCGGCGCGATCTCAATCGACACCCGCTCGACAACCCTCAATCCATACCCTTCGATCCCGACGATCTTGCGTGGATTGTTCGTGATCAGTTTGATCTCGCGCAGGCCGAGATTTGCCAGAATCTGCGCCCCCACACCATAGTCTCTCAAATCGGCCTTAAACCCGAGTTTCAAATTCGCCTCGACCGTGTCACTGCCTTTGTCCTGGAGTCGATACGCTTTGATCTTATTGAGCAAGCCGATCCCCCGCCCTTCCTGATTGAGATAGAGCAATACCCCCCGGCCGGCCTCTTGGATGGTTTCCATCGCCGCATGAAGCTGGTCACGGCAATCGCAGCGCAGAGAGCCCAGCGCGTCGGCCGTCAGACAACCGGAATGCACCCGCACCAGCGTCGGCTCGCCATTGTCCACCCGGCCCTTCACCAGCGCAATGTGCGTGATCCCGTCGATCTGGTTTTCGAACGCGATCGCCTCGAACTCACCGAACACCGTCGGCAGCTTGGCGCTCGTCATCCGCCGGACAAACGTTTCCTGGCGCATGCGGTACTCGATCAGCGCCTTCACGGTCACCATCGTCAGGTTGTGCGTTTTCGCGAATTTTGACAACTCCGGCACACGCGCCATTGTGCCGTCTTCGTTCATGATCTCGCAGATCACCCCGGCCGGATACAATCCGGCCAGCCGCGCCAAATCGACGGACCCCTCCGTCTGGCCGGCACGCTTCAAGACGCCGCCCTGCTGCGCCTTCAAGGGGAAAATATGGCCGGGACGGGCAAGATCGCTCGGTTTCGTCTTTGGATTGATCGCCACCTGAATCGTGGTGGCGCGGTCGGCGGCTGAAATTCCGGTTGTAATGTCTTTGCGCGCGTCGATCGAAACGGTAAATGCGGTCCCGAACGTTGCCGTATTCTCAACCGCCTGCGGCGGTAGTTGCAACGCTTCAACCCGCTCGGGTGTGAGAGCCAGACAGATGAGCCCGCGCGCATGCTTCGCCATGAAATTGACGGCTTGCGCAGTCACTTTCTCCGCCGCGATCACGAGATCGCCCTCGTTCTCCCGATCCTCGTCGTCCACCAGGATGACGAATTTCCCCTTTTTGATGTCCCGTATTGCGTTCTCTATACTGTCGAACGGCGTAGCCATGGTCACAGAATTGATGGATGATGAAAGATATTGAAACGCACTCTGCCGATGCGGAGGCAATGTACCACCGAACATTGGCCATTGTCACGGGCCGAGGTTCTGTTATAGTTTGCGATTCGTATGACTAAACGCGGCGATCCACAAGAGGGAGAACCCCTTGAGCCGGAAGTGCTGCCCCCCTCGGACGAGGAGGTGCATGATGTGTCCTCTGCCCTGGAACTCAGTCCCGCTTCGGATCTCGGCCATCACGCACCGCCCGAGACGACAGCCGTCGTGCCGGCCACGGCGCTGCAGCAGTATCTCGCGGAGATTCGCCGCTATCCCTATCTCTCCAAAGAAGAAGAGCTTCGACTGTTCCAGGAATACCACACACATGGCAGCCGCGAAGCGGCGGTCAAACTCATCATGGCCAATTTGCGCGTTTCGGTGGCGATCGCGGCGGAATATCTCCACACCGGCGCCGACCACATGGACCTGATTCAAGAGGGCAACGTCGGCCTGATGCATGCCATCAAGAAATTTGATCCCGCAAAAAACGTCCGCTTCTATGCCTATGCAGCCTGGTGGTCCCGGGCCTATATTCTGCGGTACCTCCTCAATACCTATCGGCTGGTCAAGGTCGGAACAACCCAAGATCAACGCAAACTGTTCTACAACCTGAAAAAGGAAAAAGCGAAGCTCGAGCGGGAGGGATTCGCCCCCGACACGAAACTGCTCGCGGACCGCTTGCATGTCCGTGAACGGGACGTGATTGAAATGGATCAACGCCTCGGCAATTGGGAACTGTCGCTGGACCAGCCGATCGGCGAGAACCAAGACGGCAGCCTGTTCGATATTCTCCCATCCCAACAGAAACCCGCGGACGAGCAGCTGGCCGACCGCCAGTTGCGGGCGCTCTTTCGCGCAAAGCTCGCCGAATTCATCACGACGTTGGAGGAACGGGACGAAGACATTCTCAGAAATCGAATCCTCTCCGAGAACCCTATGACCCTGGATGATTTAGGCAACAAGTATGGGATCACCAAGGAGAGGACGCGCCAGTTGGAGGCCCGAATCATCAAGCGGCTACGTGACTACATCAAGAAAGACGTCAAAGATTTCGACAGGTTACGGATTTAGCCTCTCTCTCGCTCTCGCCCCATCGACCTCCATCTGCGAACAATTCCCGGAATACTGATTATTCAATCGAGTAGGGTGGTAGGGTTCCGTGGCGCAGAGATGCGAGAAAATCTTCGGTGCTCCCCTTGACTTGGGTCGACCCAGGACTATCTTCCCATTCCAGTTACCCAGAGCGGGGCTTCTGCCAGTTCGAGCGTGTCACTGCCGACGCAATCGAGTCAAGGCCCACCCCACATTGCTCGCAATACCGAGTTAACTTTCATCAGGAGGAGGTTCTGTTATGAGCGCAGCCACGAAGGAAAAGAAAGACGTCGCCAAGGGATTCCAGCCCCTGGGTGATCGTGTGTTCGTCACGTATACCGAGGAATTGGAGCGGACAGCCGGAGGGATCTATGTGCCGGATTCCGCGAAAGAAAAGCCGCAGCGAGGAATCGTTCAGGCAATCGGGAAGAAAGTCGAGAACGTCAAAGTCGGCGACCAGGTCTTGTTCGACAAGTACTCAGGGACCAAG
Source organism: Nitrospira sp. UBA6909 (assembly GCA_002451055.1). GTDB lineage: Bacteria > Nitrospirota > Nitrospiria > Nitrospirales > Nitrospiraceae > Nitrospira_D. The sequence continues at coordinate 22,573 of DKBD01000176.1, forward strand.
CTCCGCATCGAGGATGAAGAGTGCTTGATCCTCAAGGAAGAAGACATCCTCGGCCTGTTCACAGCATAACAATAGCACCAGCAGGACTCACAGAGCGAGGAAGGCGGCCGGCTATCACGCTGGCCGAGTGAACTTCCTCATTTTGAGACTTTAGAAACTTTACGACTCACACGGAGGAAACACATGGCAAAGCAACTCATGTACGGTGACTCGGCTCGCTCGTCCATTTTGAAAGGGGTGAACCAGCTCGCGGATGCCGTGAAAGCCACGCTCGGCCCGAAAGGCCGGAACGCGATTCTCGACAAGAAGTTCGGCGCGCCGACGATTACAAAAGACGGCGTCACCGTCGCAAAGGAAGTCGAGCTCAAGAATCCCTATGAAAACATGGGCGCCCAACTGGTCCGCGAAGTCGCCAGCAAGA
>DKBD01000002.1:0-2938 GCA_002451055.1 Nitrospira sp. UBA6909
GCGCGAGTGCTTCAACGATTGTGCTGTCTAATATCTTGCGACCCTCTGAAATAGTTTTAAAGGTAGCTCCCAGCATCACGACCATCACGGTGACAAGGCTGACTCGGATGGCAATCCAGGGGAGTCTATTTCGGCCATGACGGAGATTTCTGAGGTAGAGCAAGCAGGCGATGACTGAGAGACACACCGGTGTGGCAACTAACGGACTCATATGGAGGGCGACATTGAGGGAGGGGCGCCATGTGTGAGGAGCGGTCCAGCGGGCAACAATATCCGGCAGGAATGGATAAAGACAGGACGTGACAAAAGCCAACGCGATGCCATACAGGGTGACGATGGAGACCTCTCGTCGAATCGAGATCTCCTTTGGGTTCTTCATCGTGATGCAACTATAGCAGGCGACTATAATTTGTCACGTTAGGATACTGATGTTAGGCAGGACGGTGAATCCTGGAGTCAATCCCATTCGCAGATTCCTCTGAACAAGAGGTACTCATTCAGGATCACGTAGGCCATAGCGGTCTCCACGTCGCAATGGATGCGTATGGGCATCCGCGACCTACCCTATTGGGAATAGATAAGGAGCAGCGCACCAAAAAGGATTTCGAATCCCGCCCAGGCGACTTCCCACCGTTTCGTCACATGAGGGGATGCGCTGGGTAGCCAGGACGCCACCCCTTTGGACAAGGCGGCGCCGATACCGACGACTCCCAACAAGGAATGTTGAAACTGGATCTTTGCAAGAGCGGGGTGATCTCCGTGTGAATGGGCGAACAGCCACAGCGAACCGGCCAGGGTCAATATGACGAGAGGGGCTGCCGACACGGCTTGCCAGCCTCTCCCGCTTCGACGGAGTGCCTCAAAAAAGGCGATGGTGAGGGCAAGGACTCCGTAGAGTTTATGTTCCATCATTTCCCGGTCTTGGCCAAAAAATGCGTCGATAAAGTCAATCGAGCCAATCGGCCACGCGCTATGGTCGTCTCCAAACAACACAAACACGCCGATCATGCTGAGCGCACCCGGGAGCATGAACCGGGTCCAGACCGGCAGGGGGTACTTGAGCGCATTTCCCAGTTCGGCCAGGCCAAACAGCACAATGAAAACACCAGCGACGTGATGGTGGAACTCAGAAAAATCTATCTCGTCGGGTGATCTCGCCCCGAGTCCACTGGCATGCCCTTCTGGATGGGCAGTGGCCACACTTGCGTCAGGCGAGCCATTCTGATGATGGGAGGGGGCCTGCGCCTGGATCTCGGAAAGGCCGGTCGAGGAAACGATGGCGAGCAGGAGGACAGCAAGCCGATAAGACCACCGCTTCATAGATGAAGAATCACCGATGAGAAGAGTGAGGGTACAGTGGGCGTGCACCCTATCACAGATCGTTCCATACAGCTATGGGTTCTGCCCCGTTCCCCCGAACCGGGGAGTTAAGATGTTATCCTACATCAATGACCCAGCAAGCTTCAGATGAAAAGCATTTGAGCGAGGGGGGGCTCGCTGGTGAAAATGGGGTCATGAAAATGGGGTCAGGTCTTACAATCCGACAGGTGATCTGCTATGCTCCTCCCCCATGGCTCGTCCCTTGCGCCTTGAATATCCCGGTGCCGTCTACCATGTCACGAGTCGTGGCAATGCCCGGCAGGCTATTGTGGTGGATGATCGGGACCGCTCGCTGTTCCTCGAGCGGTTGGCCCACGTTATCGATCGCTTCGGTTGGCGCTGCTATGCCTTCTGCCTGATGGATAATCACTATCATCTGTTGCTCGAAACCCCGCAGCCGAATCTCTCCCGGGGCATGCGGCAGCTGAATGGCACGTACACCCAGGCCGTCAATCGCCGGCATCAGCGGGTGGGGCATCTCTTTCACGGCCGGTTCGCTGCGATTCTGGTGGAAAAGGAGGCCTATCTCCTCGAACTCTGCCGCTACGTCGTGCTCAATCCCGTTCGGGCCCAGCTGGTGCCCCATCCACGGCTCTGGGCCTGGAGCAGTTATCGGGACACGGCAGGAGCGCGCACCGCGCCGATGTGGCTCACAACCGACTGGATCCTGGGACACTTTGGCGCCCGGCAGCGGGACGCGCAGGTGCGCTATCGGCAGTTTGTCGCGGAGGGGCGAGAGGGGCCAAGGCCTTGGGAACGGCTCAAAGGGCAGATTTATCTCGGGTCAGACGCGTTCATTGCGCAGCATCAGCCGGACCGGGTGCTTCGCGACATTCCCCGGCAACAGACGCGGGCGATCCGGCCGTCGCTGAAGCAATTGTTTCAGCGCCATGGGAACGAGGTCCAGCTGATCGCCGTGGCCTATCGGCGGTATGGGTATCGCCTGCGAGAGATTGCTGAGCATCTGGGGGTGCATGACGTGACGGTGAGTCGCCGTCTCAAGCAGGCGGAGCAGAGGAGTGTTGGATTGTAAGACCTGCTCCCATTTTCCTAAAAGCACGCTCATTTAGACATTCATCATGATGGACATTGTTATATTGGCGATCGTCGCTCTCCTGATCNNCAAAAAGGATTTTCTCAAAGCCAAGTCAGACTTTGTGCATGAAATGGTGCATTGGGGTGGGTTAGACAAGCTTCCTTCCCGAACCACGGTTTTAGATGTGGGCTGCGGCATTGGCGGCAGCAGTCGCATTCTGGCACGGGATTATGGCTTTACGGTCACCGGAATCACCCTCAGCCCTCGGCAAGTCAGACGTGCTCAAGAACTGACCGCCCCAGAGGTGAATGCACATTTTCAGGTTGATGACGCGCTGGCATTGTCGTTCCCAGATGCCAGTTTTGATGTGGTCTGGTCGATCGAGGCAGGACTGCACATGCCGGACAAGGCACAATTTGCTCGAGAGCTCATGCGCGTGCTGAAACCGGGTGGAATCCTGCTTGTTGCCGATTGGAATCAGCGGGACGATCGCCAGATTCCGCTCAGATATTGGGAAAAGCC
>DKBD01000002.1:2962-4396 GCA_002451055.1 Nitrospira sp. UBA6909
CGGGCTGTGTCGCTTTGGCATGTTTCGGGCCGTGCATGCCTATGATGCCCCTATAAGGGAGATGTTGTGTGCGCAGACGGATGACAGGCGTGCCTAAGATATAGACCGCTGCCTGATACGCCTCCCGATGCTTACGTGCGAGGATGTCGGTCACCGGAACGCGATAGATCGCCGGGGACATGCTGCAGGACCGCCTCCGGGGACAGCCGAGTGGGCGTCGTCTGGGCCGCGGGGACATTGGCCAATGGCTTCCCTCGCACCAACCGCTCGATCCACCCGAGGAACGTGAGCAAGACTTGGGGCCAGGCCTGACTATTAACTTATTGGGGATGATCGCCGCATTGGTGTCATCACGTGACTTCATGCGGCAACCAGTCCGTACAAATGCCGAATACTAATCACGCGGCTGATTGTTTGACCCGAATTTCGGCGCGATGACCAGTCGCGGCAAGCACACGGATGAGCACATCCGTGGAGATCCCGTGGGTGTTCCCATTCGCAATGGCGGTCACTCTGGTTCTCGACGTACCGGCGTTCTTGGCAATCTCGGCGTGAGTCAGCCGTCCTGCTTGGATGATCTTGGACAAGGCAACGGTGAGATCCGAACGGAACTCCATTTCGGCTGTGTCGGCAGCGGATAACCCAAAGGCTTGCCCTAGTTCTTCGGCCGTACTGGTCGTTGTAGGTTTGAAAGGTTTAGATCTCATCTAACATCTCCTTTAGGCGCTGTTGTCCGATGGCAATTTCATGTATGGGCGTCTTCTGAGTCTTCTTCTGGAATCCGTGAAACACCACGATCGTGTCGGCCAGTTTCACGAAGTAGAACACTCGGACGATTGCCGTTGCACCTGTGATTCTCAACTCATGAGATCCTGATGCTACGGCAGGCCTGGGCCTACTGAGAGGCAAGCCGAGACTGATACCCTTCTGAATATCACGAAGTGCTTCGCCGATTTCACGTTTGACCGGCGGTGATTGGTCGCGAATGAATGCCAGGGCTTTTGGATGAAACGTGATGGACTTCACCCACGCAGTATGTCCTAAATCCAGGACAGTGGCAAGTTTGATACTGTCGAAAATAGTGGGTGCCAAGGATATACGCAGGGGCTGGCTCGGCGTATATGCGGTGGTGGCAATGGGGAGCGGCTATAGGACTGGAAAAAAGAAGGCCAAGACACGTGTGGGTTGTATCCCGGTACCAAGAACAATCGCATAGGTTCCGGGTCGAGCGAGCTTTGTTTGGCCGTCGGAACGCACGAACATCAGAAAAGAACCGAACGCTGGAGGGATGTATCCGGCGCCAACAAGAGAAGAGAAGTTACGCCTGATGCGGCGGCGGCACGCGCAAGCAAGGTTGGAAATGGGGAGGGCACTGAAGGTGTGTATCCGGCGGCTCAATGAAGAGCGGCTTCGCCGGATGAGCCGCTGGAACGA
>DKBD01000165.1 GCA_002451055.1 Nitrospira sp. UBA6909
TACCACGACGAGATGTCGTAGCCTGGGCCCTGCGTTCCTTGTGAAGATGATGCTGCCATGATGGATCCCTCCTTTCGCTAGTCTGTGGGCCCTTTGTCTTGCTGGCTTTTCAAACAGGCCAGCTGGAAGGGTCTTTCGCAAGATTAGCTCACAGTCACATTCGCAGATGGCACCCCATCTTGGAACTAGGAAATGTCCTAGGCTCGGCGACGAAGATCCCTGGACAGTGCTCCAGTGCGGTCGAACCTCGAATGCGGTCCGCCGATCCCGACAGGATTTTGCACGGCGCGGTCACGGAAAGCTGGGTGTCCGAAAAGGAGAGGCCTTGTGACTGGAACAGGGGAGGCGCTACGCGGGGGGCCACTGCCGCCCGGCCTTCGCAGGCTAAGCTGCTTCATCGGAGTAGACTCAAGCCGTGGAACTCCTGATAGCTGGATGGTTCTGACGCATCTGCGGCGATCATAGGGAGGTTGCATAAGCGCTCGGGAGAAATTATATATAAGATGTACGTCATACAAAGTCATGAGACCGATGATTTTGGCAAAGACAAGAGCTGTGTTCCCCGTGAGCGGAATATACCGCTTATCCCCGAATTTCACCCTTGCGCGGCTGAGAAATCTGTGGGTGCCGTCTTATCGACATGGCTATGACCCACCTCAGACCACCGACGTGTCACATGTTTCTGTGCCTGGTCATCGGCGCCATCCCGAATAGGGTCATGTAGGCGCTCAAGGCGCATCTGTAGCTTGATTCACGTCTACGATGGTGTGCCATCGACCCTTGCTCGGGACGGTACGGTTTCACTCGAGGATGGTCATATGCTGAAATATTCATACATGAGCAGTGTGCTGCTGCTTCTTCTTCTCTCGATAGGTTCCGGATGTGGATTCTTCTCGAAGGGAGACACTGCCTGGCCGGTGCGCGATATCAATATCCAAGAACAGGATTTGATCGTTCCGGGTGAGACCCGCGCGATCGTCGGTGAAGAGATCCGGTGGCATAACAAACTTTCGGTGCCGGTTCATCTGGGATTTCTTGGCGTGAGGCCGATCAAGGAGATCCGTTGCGGAAAAGGGTTCACCACGTGGTTTGGAGAAATTAAAGATATCGTGACCATTCACGCGGGTGATTATGTCAGCGCGTGTTTCAGTCGAGCCGGCACCCTGAGGTATAACATTTGGACGGACCTGGGGGACCCTGTGCATACGATGGGCCCGACGGCCGTCTTGCATCTTGAAAATGCAGGGTGATACCGGACAGCTCCTCTTTTTATTATGTCTTCCAAGATTGCAAGGAGGCGACGATGAGAGCGGTTGCGCGGCAGAGTCTGATGGTTGCTTGTGCCTGTGCGTTCAGTCTGGCAGTGACACCAGTCACCGAAGCCTATGAGGAAATTTCCATCGCTGAGACCGGATCGCTCTCGGGAACGGTTCATCTCGGCGGTAAGGTACCAATGCCGAAGGGGTACAACCTCACGACCGTGCCGGATCCGGTTTACTGTGGACGGATTTCAGACGGGAGAGGATGGAGATTGCTGCAGCCCTTTGACGTCGGATCGAAAGGGGAATTTCGCAGCGTGGTCGTGTATCTCGAGGGCATCGACAAGGGAAAGCCCTTCAGTGAGTACACGCCTCCGAGAATCGAAGCTATTGACTGCCGCTTCATGCCGTTTGTCAACGTCGTGCGCGATCTCCATGATGTCATCGTCGTGAACATGGACCCTGCCTTTCACGACATTCAAGCCTACGAAACATCGAACCTGGGACCTCGGGTCTTGTTCAATCTTCCGTTGCCGATCAGCAAACGATATCCTAGTGAGGCTGGGTTGAGCGCTGCTTTCCACAAGCACTATGAAGGGGCTATCGTGACTCAAACGGTCAAGATGACGAGAGGCCGGAAGATTTTTACCATGCAATGCGGATTCCATCCCTATATGGAGAGTTGGGCGTTGGTCGCCGACCATCCATACTATGCAGTGGCCGACAACGAGGGACGGTTCCAGCTGACGGACATTCCACCCGGCACCTATAAAGTGAAGGTCTGGCATCCGTACGTCAGGGACGACATTGAGCAGACAATCACGATTGAGCCGAACAAGCCGACCAGCGTGGATCTGAAGGTCGAGGCGCCGACCGGGCGGCTCTATGCCAACCAAATGGTCGAAAACGCCTACGTCCGATACACCATTACGGAGGATGTGCAGAGTCAGATCGTCCCAACGCTGGAGAAACAAAGTCTCGAAGAGGGACGCTGATGTTCAGTCTGACGGAGCCGTCTTGAGGAACGGCTCACAGGCTGAAGAACAACGATTTTGACCATCTAGAATTCACCACCATGGAGAGTATCGGCCAAGCCAACAGGATGCTCAAAAAGGCCGATCGTTTTACCTGCCCCACCACGATGCCCCAAGAGGCGCCTCTCCGCAGGCACGGTCCCAGCGAGCGGAGGGGCGAGGAGGTACATACCAGGGTTCCTTGAACCGCGAACCGCTCGTTTCACTCAATGGCGAGCTGGTAGGTGCTTGCTTCGCCTTCTGCCCGATGAGCTTCCGCGCGACTCGAGAACGACGCTGGCAGATTTGGTCAGCATTCTGTTACCGCTGTTTCAAGTAGCGGAGAAATTCGGAGTCAGGGCTCATGACG
>DKBD01000204.1 GCA_002451055.1 Nitrospira sp. UBA6909
GACCGGATCGTGGATCACAGGGCCGAACAATTCTTTGGGGACTCCGGTGCTCAGCCAGGCGGCCGCCGGCGCGAATACGTCGCGGCCATCGAAGGTCGAGCCGGCCGTGTCCAAACGATATTGCCGGTTATCGATCCGCCGAACGTCCGCGTTTGCGTACAGCTCCAAGATTTCGCTGAACAGTCCATTATCCGGCCCGATAAAAAACTCGCGGCCCGTAGAGATGAGCAACGGCCGGCGCTCCGTCCCGACCCCGGGATCGACGACGGCGACGTGGATTGTACCTTCCGGAAAATAATGGAAGCATGACCTGAGGAAGTACCCGGCTTCATCGATCTGGTGAGGGGCGATCTCATGCGAGAGATCGACGACGGCGGCGACGGGGTTGATCGACGCAATCACCCCTTTCATACTGGCCACAAAACAGTCGCGTTCGCCGAAATCCGTGAGGAGGGTAATAAGAGGCCGTGCCGGGGGCACGCTAGAATTCCTCGAACTTGATCTCTATCACCTCATATTCGACCATTTTCGCCGGCGTGTTGACCTCGACGAAGTCGCCCACCCGTTTTCCGATGAGCGCGCGGCCGACCGGAGATTGGACTGAGATCTTGTTGAATTTCATGTCGGCTTCGTCTTGGCCGACCAGCGTATATTGCCTCTTCGACTGGGACTCCTGTTCGATCACCAGGACGGTTGCGCCAAAGACCACCGTCTCGCTGGACCGCCCCGTGATTTCGATGATACGGGCATCGGCCAGTTTGGTTTCGATCTCGGAGATCCGCGACTCGATGAATCCCTGCCGCTCCTTCGCTGCGTCGTACTCGGCGTTTTCGCTCAAGTCCCCGTGAGCGCGGGCTTCCGCGATCGCTTCGATCACCTTGGGCCGTTCGATCTTCCGCAAACGGTCCAATTCGGCCTTCAGCGCGTCATATCCCTTTTTCGTAATCGGTGTCGGCATACGGTCATCGCTCCTGGGCAATAGAAGTCCGATGATACTCCTGCAAGGAACGAATGGACAGCTCCTTTCTGACGATCGCTTCGATGCCGAGAACGGCGGCCATCGCCCCCCGCATCGTCGTGTAATAGGACAACCCCTTGTGTAACGCCTCCCGGCGGATGGAGATGGAATCGGAATGCGCGGAGGCGGTTCTTACCGTATTCACCACAAGCGCCACGTCTCCATTCTTGATATGATCGACGATGTGTGGCCGCCCTTCGCTCACCTTGTTGACCGTCGCCGCTTCGATGCCGTGCTCCATCAAATACCCGGCCGTCCCGGTGGTCGCTTGAATCCGAAACCCAAGCGTCCGCAGCCGCCTTGCCACATCCAATGCGACGGGCCGATCGTCCTCTTTCACGCTGATGAACGCGGTGCCTGATTTCGGAAGAGCGGCTCCGGCCCCGGCCTGAGACTTGGCAAATGCCCATCCGAAATCGTCGTCGATCCCCATGACTTCTCCGGTTGATTTCATTTCCGGCCCCAAGAGTACGTCCACCCCTAAAAATTTATTGAATGGAAAGACCGCTTCCTTGACGGACATATGGGCCGGCTGCGGAGCCACCGTGAAACCGAGTTCCTCGAGAGTGCGCCCGAGCATGACTTTCATCGCCAACTTCGTCAGCGGAACACCGATCGCTTTACTCACGAAGGGCACGGTACGCGACCCCCGGGGATTCACTTCAAGGACGTAGACGGTCTTGTCTTTCACGGCGAATTGCGCGTTCATCAGGCCGACCACCCCAAGCTTCAGCGCCAGCAATTTCATTTGCCGTTCGATATCCTGCACCACGATCCTGTCCAGTGTATAGACAGGAAGAGAACAGGCCGAGTCGCCGGAATGCACGCCCGCTTCTTCGATGTGTTCCATGATACCGGCCACGACGACCGTCTTTCCGTCCGAGATTGCATCGGCATCGACTTCGATGGCATCGGCCAGATATTTATCGATCAGCACAGGATGCTTCGGCGAGGCCTTGACGGCGGAACTCATATACTCCAACAGTCCTGATTGATCGTAGACGATTTGCATCGAACGTCCGCCAAGCACATACGAAGGGCGCACCATAACGGGATAGCCGATCGCCTCTGCGATCCGCACCGCTTCATCGACGGACCGTGCCATCCCGCTTTCCGCTTGGCGCAGGCCGAGCTTCTCCAAGAGGCTGCGAAACCGCTCCCGATCCTCCGCCAGGTCGATGGCGTCAGGACTCGTGCCCAGGATCTTCACGCCGGCACGAGACAAGGGAAGCGCCAGCTTCAACGGAGTCTGCCCGCCGAACTGCAGCACGACCCCTATCGGCCGTTCCTTCCGCACGATATTCAAGACATCCTCTTCCGTGAGCGGCTCAAAGTAGAGCCGGTCCGATGTGTCATAGTCCGTGCTTACTGTTTCGGGATTGCAGTTCACCATGATCGTTTCGACGGCTTCCTCCCGAAGCGCCATGGCTGCGTGCACACAGCAATAGTCGAATTCGATCCCTTGTCCGATACGGTTGGGGCCCCCGCCGAGAATGACGACCTTTTTCCGATTCGACGGCCGAGCCTCGCATTCGCTCCCATAAGTGGAATAGAGATACGGCGTATGGGCTTCAAACTCCGCGGCACAGGTATCGACGCGCTTGTAAGTGACGGATCCGTCGAGAGGGGCTGTTCCTTCACCTGCGTTGGAGCCCATACGCGGCTTGCGGACTTGGGACGATTCGACGCCAAGCAACTGTCCGATCCGATCGTCCGAGAATCCCAGACGTTTGGCCTCCCAGAGCGAGTCACCCGCCAGCGCGGTCTCCGCGTTATCGGCTTTCTCCACCAGCGCCCGCTCGAATTCCATCAGCTCCCTGATCTGCTCGATGAACCACGGATCGATTTTCGTGATAGCGAAGAGTTCTTCGTTTGCAAGGCCCAGCCGAATCCCATCGGCGAGATACCACAACCGCTCAGGCAACGGCGCTCGTAACGTTCGGCGAACCTTCTCCAGCAGGTCGCCCCGATCAAATCCGGGAGGAACCCCGCAATCGATTCCCACCCGTGAGACCAATCCGTTGAGATCCAACTCCAAAGAACGGATCGCCTTCTGCAGCGCTTCCTTGAACGTCCGTCCGATCGCCATCGCTTCGCCGACCGACTTCATTTGCGTCGTCAGCGTCGGATCGGCGCCTTTGAATTTCTGGAATGCAAACCGCGGAATTTTCACCACCACATAGTCGATCGACGGCTCGAACGACGCCTTTGTCACGCCGGTGATGTCGTTCGTGATTTCATCCAACGTGTACCCTATCGCCAACTTGGCGGCGATTTTCGCGATCGGAAATCCGGTCGCTTTGGAGGCCAATGCCGAGCTGCGAGAGACTCGGGGATTCATTTCAATGACCACCATCTCTCCATTCTCCGGATTGACCCCGAACTGGATATTGGACCCTCCTGTATCGACGCCGATTTCCCTGATGATTCTGAGCGCCGCATCCCGCATCCGCTGATACTCTTTGTCGGTCAACGTCATGGCCGGCGCGACCGTGATGCTGTCGCCGGTATGCACGCCCATCGGATCGAGATTTTCGATGGGGCACACGATCACGACGTTGTCCTTGAGATCGCGCATCACCTCCAGCTCATACTCCTTCCACCCAATAACCGATTCTTCGATCAGCACCTGGCTGACCGGACTCATGGCCAGCGCCCAATCGATCAACTTGACGAACTCTTCCCGATTGTAGGCGATGTTTCCTCCGGTTCCTCCCATCGTAAAGGACGGGCGAATGATGGCGGGGAACCCTACCGTTTCTAGGAGCGAGGTCGCTTCATCGCGCGTGTGTGCCGTGCCGCTCTTGGGAACACGCAGACCGATTCGTTGCATCGCCAGCTTGAAAGCTTCCCGATCTTCTGCCTTATGAATGGCCTCGGCTGACGCGCCAATGAGCCTGACGCCGTATTTCTCCAANNTCGGTCATGATGGTGGCGGGATTGCTGTTGATCAGGATGACCCGATAGCCTTCTTCCCTGAGGGCCTTGCACGCTTGTGTGCCTGAATAGTCGAATTCGCAAGCCTGACCGATCACGATCGGGCCGGACCCGATCATGAGAATGGAGTGGATGTCTGTTCGTTTCGGCATAGGCTCCTAGTAGTCGGCGACACTCAACCCGATTGCGGCAGAGGCCCGATCAGCGGGCGGTACGGTTCCGGCGGAGCCGGAGACGGATCGCCGGCTCCCGATTGTTCGTAATATTTCAGTGCATTAGGCAGCCAGGCTTCAATTTGATTGATACGGGACACATCGGAGGGATGTGTCGACAAGAACTCTGGAATGTTTTGTTGCGCCCGGAAACAGGCCTTGCCGATCAACTGCCTGGGGCATCCGCTCATCCGTTCCCAAAAGGGCACCGCTTCGCGAGGATCATAGCCTGCCTGAGCCATCAGCCGGAGCCCGATAAAATCCGCCTCAGACTCCTGGCTTCGTCCGAACGGCAACGAGACTCCCACGCCGTAGGCGCTCATCGCCGCCACCGCGGCGTCCGGCCGTCCGGCAGCGGCGCCCGCGGCCAAGGCGCCGACCTGAGCGATGGTTTCGAGAATCCCCCGGCTGTACCGCTCAGCCCCATGGCGCTGCAGCGCATGCGCGACCTCATGCCCGATAACGGTCGCCAATCCGTCTTCATTCTTCGTGTACTTGAGAATCCCCGTGAAGACCGCGACCTTGCCGCCCGGCAGGGCGAATGCGTTCACCATGCGCTCATCCTGAATGACGGCAAACTCCCACTGATACTCAGACTTGTTCGCCACGGTGGCGATTCGCCTGCCGACCCGGTTGACCATTTCATTGATTTCCAAATCGTCGCTCAACCGCGCCTTGCGCAAGACCTCATGGAATGCGCTGACGCCCATCTCAATTTCTTTTTCTTCAGAAATATATATGAATTGATCGCGTGCAGTCCCCGGCGCGCGATAGCAACCAGCCAGTGCGGACACGAGTCCAGCAGCCCCTCCCATGCCCAGAAGACCGCACAATCTCATCGCACAGCGGGCACCGCCTTCGAGCAATGCACGGCGGCCCATCGACATCGAAAGCACTTGATCGAGCACATCATCGGACAATTGTGTCATCAGAAACTCACACCCTCGAAGCCGATCGCCGGATCGACGTATGCCTTTACGGCATCCACAGATACATGAATTGCGGCGAACCTCCTTGAACGAACGTCATCACATCGAGAGCAGCCAGACTCGCCAATGGGCCAGGCGCGAGAAGCCTGGAATAGACATTGTTCGAGTACTCGCCGGGACGCCGATAGGTCACCACACGGGCTTCTGTGATCTTCGCCTTTTTCTTTGCCAACTCAATGGCATCTTCCAAATACCCGATGTCATCCACCAAGCCGGCCTCCTTGGCCTGATCTCCGGTATAAATGCGACCATCGGCNNTTCAAGAAGCGCTGGTAAAAGGAGTCGATCAGCCCTTGGAAAATAGCGCGTTCCTCGGTCGTCATCGCTCGGAACGGCGACCCCATGTCCTTGCGCGGCCCCGATGTCACCGCCGTCGCTTCAACTCCTACCTTCTCCAGCAACCCCCGGGCGTTGACGGTCAGCATGATGACGCCAATGCTTCCCGTGACCGAGGAGGGATGCGCCAACACCGAATCCGCGGCTGCGGCAATGTAATAGCCCCCGGACGTTCCCAGATCCATGATCGAGGCGACGATCGGAACTTTTCTGGACGCCTTGAACGTTTTGAGTTCGTGATAGATGATATCCGACGCCGTCACCGTGCCGCCCGGCGAATTAATCCGGAGGACGACGGCTTTCACCTCGTCATCCTCGGCGGCCTTCGTCAGCTGTTCCTTGATCTTCGCAATGAGGCTGGACGCGGGCATGATGCCTTCTTTTTCCTGCGAACTGATCATGCCGGAGATGTCGATCAGCAGCACCTTCGCAGTCCCCGTGCCGCCGACCTGTGTTTCTTTGAGAGGCCCCTGGCCTGGAAACAGCGTAAAATTGAACGTACAGCCTGACATGAACAGTCCTATGAGCATCACTGCAACAAGCCGATTACGCATGATAAGTCTCCATGAGTCGGACAAATTCCTCGAACAGATAGGCGGAATCATGAGGCCCCGGAGAAGCCTCCGGATGGTATTGGACCGAAAACACCGATTGATTTTTGCAGGACATCCCCTCGATTGAGTGATCATTCAAGCTGAGATGCGTGATCGACAGCGTTCCATACTCGGTATCGACCGTCGGCGGTTTGTCAGGCACGTTCTTCAACGGCAAAGGAGTTTTGACCGCAAAATTATGGTTCTGTGAGGTGATTTCAACCTTCCTGCTCCGAAGATCGATCACCGGATGATTCGCTCCATGATGGCCGAATTTCAGCTTATAGGTTTGAAGCCCGAACGCAAGCCCCAAAATTTGATGCCCCAAACAGATTCCAAAGATCGGATAACGGCCGATCAGCTTCCGCACCGTTTCCACGGCATAGGGGACACCTTCCGGATCGCCGGGACCGTTTGAAAGGAAAATCCCGTCAGGCCGCAGGGCGTCGATCTCGTTANNCGATTCAAGATGTTCTCCTTGACACCGAAGTCAGAGGCGACGACCCGCCACGATCGGCGCTTCTGTGAGGGGTGGTGGCTCGCACCGAGGTCGACGGCCCACGCTCCGGACCCTGTCCCCCATTCATAGGAACGCCGGCACGTGACCTCCGCCGCCAAGTCCCGGCCAGTTATACCGGGCGCTTCCCTTGCTTTCAGCACGGCGCGGGCGGAGTCGACACCGCCGTGCGTAATGACCCCCTGCTGCGATCCATGTTCCCTCAAGTGTCTGGTCAACGCTCGGGTATCGAGCCCTTCGATCGCCACCACCTTTGCCTGCGTCAAGTACTCGTGAATCGTCTGCTTGCTCCGCCAGTTGCTGGCCAGACGGCTGGCCTCCACCACCACGAATCCTTCCGCCCACGGTCGCCGAGACTCAATATCTTCCGGCGTCGTCCCGTAATTTCCGATGTGGGGACAGGTCATGGTAATGATCTGCCCCTTATAGGACGGATCGGTCAACACCTCTTGGTAACCGGTCATCGCCGTGTTGAACACGACTTCTCCGACCGTATCCCCTTCGTAGCCGAGAGCCCGGCCTTCGAAGCAGGCGCCGTCCGCCAATGCTAACAACGCCCGTTTCATGGATGCACTCCGGCCGGCCGGAACGATCGTTTCGTTTTGATTCCCATCAACACAATCCCCAGTATAAGAGTCACTATATACAAGACGCGAATCGGCATCAGCACACGAAACAGCGATTCCAAGGCTGTCTTCTTCGCATCTCCCTGCGCCGCGAAGGCCTGCGCTTGAAGGGCGGCGGCCTCAGGATGCAGCACCAGAATGATGACGCCGGCCACCACGACCATCAGAGCCAAGACGATCAGTTCTCCTCGGCCGACCGCCACAGACGGTTCTCCAATCCACCACCGATACCACGATCCGGCGCACAACACCGCTCCGGCTCCTATGACGAAGCGATGGTACCCCTCAAACGCCCGTGTCAGGAAAAGCCCTCCGGAATCCTGCCCTCCGAACGTATTGAACACCGCCGGAATCACCGCTCCGATCAACACCACCATGCCCCCGACCCACAGGCCCAACGCCAGCCATTCCAGCGTGAGGCACCCGATCACTCCCCAGCGAAACATGGGCCGCACCGGGCTATGGCTCCCGCGTGGCAGCCTCGTATACCACCCGCCCCCCCACAATCGTCGTCTTCACCCGCCCCTTGACCTTCCATCCGGCGAACGGGGTGTTCCGGCTTTTCGACCGAAACGCGCCGGGATCGACTTCCCACTGAGCGTGCTGATCGACGATCGCCACATCAGCATTGGCACCGACCGCCAGTGTTCCCTTCCGAAGCCCGAACGCAGCCGCCGGAGCGGACGTCAGTTTTATTACCGCCTGGTCCAGCGACAACACTCCCTCTTCGACCAATCCCAACGTCAAGGGAAGCGCCGTTTCAAGTCCGACGATTCCAAACGGCGCTTCGGTAAAGTCTTGTTGCTTTTCTTGCGTGGCGTGCGGCGCATGGTCGGTTGCGATCACGTCGATCGTGCCGTCGCGCAGCCCTTCCTTGATCGCCTGAACATCGTCCCACGTGCGCAGCGGGGGATTCATCTTCGCATGCGTATTGTACCCCCGGACCAACGCTTCGGTCAGTGTGAAATGGTGGGGGCAGGCCTCCGCCGTGACCTTGATGCCGCGCGCCTTGGCTTCCCGCACCATTCGAACAGACCCGGCCGTGCTGATATGGGCGAGGTGGAGCCGCGCCCCCGTCAGCTCAGATAGAGACAGATTGCGCGCGACCATCACGTCTTCCGCGGCCGCCGGTATGCCGGGCAGTCCCAGTTCGGTGGAGATCAGACCTTCGTTCATGCAGCCGCCTTCCGCCAGATGCAGATCCTCGCAATGATCGACTACGGTGAGATCGAATGCCCGCGCATATTCCATCGCCCGACGCATCACCAAACTGTTCATCACCGGCTTCCCATCGTCGGAAATTGCCACGCACCCGGACCGCCGGAGATCGCCGATCTCCGCCAGTTCCTTCCCTTCCGAGCCTTTCGTAATCGCCCCGATCGGCAACACATTCGCAAGACCGGCCAGCCTGGCCCGCTCCAGAATGAATTCGGTGACCGCTTGATTGTCATTGACCGGACTCGTGTTGGGCATACAGCAGACCGTCGTAAACCCGCCTGCCACGGCCGCCGCGCTGCCGCTCTGAATCGTCTCCTTATATTCAAACCCGGGTTCCCGAAAATGAACGTGCAGATCGACAAACCCCGGCAGCACCAGCAGCCCATCGGCTTGAATCGTCGTACATCCTGGCCGAGCCTGAAGGTTCGGCCCTACCGCCGCAATTTTGCCCTGCTCAATCAGCACGTCGCCCAAGCCGGTAAACCGGCCGGGATCGATTACACGCCCTCCCTTGATCAGAATCTGCACTGCGTCACCTATCCCTTTCAACCATGCCGTCACCCGGCCTCGGACATGAGATACAGGATGCCCATGCGCACCGCCACGCCGTTCGCCACCTGATCAAGAATCACCGACGAGAGGCTGTCCGCAACGTCCGGCGCAATTTCCACCCCGCGGTTGATCGGCCCCGGATGCATCACGATGACGCCGGCATCAGCCAACTTGACCCGCTCGGCGGTCAACCCATAGAGCCGCGCGTATTCGCGGATGGTCGGAAACAGGGCCCGCCCCTGCCGTTCCAGCTGAAGGCGGAGCATCATGATCACGTTCACCCCCTGCAATCCCTCATCCATATCGTGATACACCGTCGCCCCAAGCTTCTCGACTCCCCACGGCATCATGGTGGCCGGCCCCACGAGGCGGACCTCGGCGCCGAGCTTAGTGAGCGCGTAAATGTTGGAGCGAGCCACGCGGCTATGTGACACGTCGCCGACGATCGCCACGCGCAATCCCTGGAACGTGAGTCCCCGTTCCCGAATGGTATAGAGATCGAGCAGCGCCTGGGTAGGATGTTCGTGCCACCCGTCTCCGGCGTTGATGACCGAGGATTTCACCCCGCGCGCAAGCGTTTCAGCCGCCCCGGCTGAAGAATGGCGCAACACGATGATGTCCGCCTGCATCGCCTCGATATTGCGAGCGGTGTCGAGGAGCGTCTCGCCTTTCACCACGCTGCTTGACGACGGCGCAAAGTTGATCACATCCGCGCTCAGCCGTTTCGCCGCCAGCTCGAACGACGTGCGGGTTCTCGTGCTCGGCTCGAAGAAGAGATTGACGACCGTCTTGCCTCGCAGAGCCGGCACCTTCTTGATCTCGCGACCCGTCACTTCCTTGAAGGAATCCGTCGTGTCGAGAATGAGCGNNATTTCCCCCGGCCGTCCTAAATCCATCAGGCCGTCCATCGCCGCGCGGATCGTCCTGCCGGTGAACAGCACGTCATCCACCAGCACCACCACCTTGTCCGCAATATCGAACGGCACCGAGGTCTTCCGCAACACCGGCTGATTCTTGCGCAGCGCGAGATCGTCGCGGTACAGCGTGATGTCCAGCTCACCGGTGGGAACCTGAGTACCCTCGATGGTTTGGATCCGCTTGACCAGTCGATGGGCAAGATGGACGCCGCCGGTCCTGATTCCGACCAGCGCCACATCCTTCACGCCTTTGTTGCGCTCCACAATCTCATGGGCAATGCGGGTCAAGGCGCGGGCGATATCGCCGGCGTCCATGATCAGCTTTTCATCGACTCGATCTGTCTTTGACTCATTTTGAGTGGTCATACCCGCTCACAACTCATGTGCCGACCGACGGCCTCACGCGACAATATCGTTCCTGTTTTTCGGCATAAAAAAACCTTTCCACCCGCAGCGGTGAAAAGGTTGATTTGTATAATCCGGCACGTGCCGGCAAGCTTGTCACGTTTAGCTCCTTGCTCACCTCGCCGGATGAGCGTTAAAGGCAGAGGGATCTTACTCAACCACTCTTCGTGCTGTCAAGCTCGACCCTTCACGAGATACGAGCGACGCAGATTCCCCGGTTACTGCTTGATCTTGCGCTTGAGTCTCTTTTCGACCGTCGCCACTTTACTCTGCAACCGGTCCTTGTGGCCCTTGCGGTGATCCACCTTGATCGTACAGGAAATACGGTTGCAGTCCTTCCTCATCCGTTCATAACATTGTTTCACTACACCGAATACGTCGTCCCATTCTCCTTCCAGCACCGTTCCCATCGGGTTCAAACGATAGGGAATCCCGCTCTTGTCGATGATATCCAATGAGCGCGCGACGTATTTCCCGACACTTTCTCCCTTGCCTAACGGCGACATGCTGAATTCCAACAACACCATCTCTTCTCCCCCCTGTCTCTTTCGTTTCACGTTTCACTTTTCACATTCGACGTCCGCTTGGACCGTTCATCCATCCACACCTTGGGATATTGGACCTTGCCTAAGAGACGAAATCCGTCCAGGGCTTCACGCAAAAGCGCCCGCCGCTTCTCGGCATCCGGCTCATCCCTTTTCGCCTGTTCCCGCAATTCCCCCAACCACTCGACAAAGGCGGCGAACTCGGCATCCAGGATTCGCTCCAGATCTTCCTTCATGAAACCGGACAGCGCCGGAGCAACTCCGCTCGTACTGATCGCCACCCGCGCATGGCCCGACGCCACCACCGCCGGCATGATGGCACTCGAGGCCTCCGGAAAATCCACCGACCAGACCAACACGCGCTTCTCTCTTGCCTTGACCAGCAGCGCCCTGGCAAAGTCGCGGTCCCCGCGGATGGTGTTCAAAATGAGAATCGCATGTTCGAGATCCATGTCGCGGAAATGCCGTCCTCGATGGATGACCTTCCCCGATGCCGCCAGATCGCGCAACGTGTCGTTCAGCGTTGGGCTGATGACGATGACGCGCGCGCCGGATTCAAGCAGTCGCTGGGTTTTCTCGGCTGCCTCCTCGTCTCCACCGATAACCAATACCNNTCGTATCATACATGAGACGATTTTGGACCGTAAACCATGCGCTCTCCCCTTTTCGCCGATCCATCGTTATAATGCGGCGCTGGTGCTCCAGAAGTCCGGAAGGACCGGACGATAAGGATCCACGCAAGAACTGCTTTGTGGGCATCCGTTCCTGTAAAGGGTCGTGCGTGGGAGGCGAGAAAGGCACCCGCAATCTTACTACCGGCAACTCACAATTCAGCGCTACGTGTCAGAGGGATCCGCGTCCAATTCCATGTTCCAATAGAGATAATCTCGCCAGCTTTCTGGCGTGTTGCGGATCCCGATGGTCATGGTGATCATGGGACTCCACCGAGGCTTCACCGGTCGCTTCTTCAGCTTCATCCCGGCTTCTTCCGGCGTGCGGCCGCTTTTCCGGTTGTTGCACCTCCAGCAGGCGGTCACGATGTTTTCCCATATTTTTCTTCCACCTTTGGCGATGGGAACGACATGATCGAAGGTCAGTTCTTCCGTCCGGAAGCGGTGGAGACAGTACTGGCAGGTATATCCGTCGCGCGTAAAGATATTGATGCGAGAGAATTTGACGGCGCGGTGGCTGTCCTTCAGCCGAACCAGCTTCAGCAGCCGCATGACCGCAGGAAGTTTGAAGGAGATCGAGACGGCGTGAACTTCCCGGTCGTAGACTTCGAGAACTTCGACCTTACCTTGCCACAGGAGCGCAACTGCCTTCTGCCAATTGACGACCCGCAGAGGCTCGTACGTAGAATTGAGCAGCAGAGTCAGTTCCATGCAACAACCTCATTGCTAACCTCGCCGTCGACGCGAGAAGGGAGATCGTCCACTGGGCAAAAGCTTGCTCACTGCTTTGTATGCCATAAGCCTTTTCTGAAATCAAGCAAGCGCTCTCGTCCCACAAGGCCCGGCGCGGCGGAAACGGATGCTCCATAATAATGGAAACGGATGATTTCATCACGGTCGCGAAGGTATGCGACATTCCCCCGGGGACCGGACGAACCGTCGAGGTTAATAGCGTGTGGATCGCGCTGTTCAACGTCGAAGGGACGTTCTACGCGATCGACAACTGCTGCCCGCATGCCGGCGGCCCGCTCGGCGAGGGAAAGCTGAACGGTACCGCCGTCGAATGTCCCTGGCATGGATGGAAATTCAGCGTGGTCTCCGGGCTGCGTGAGGGCAACCCCGACTTCGAAGTGGCCTGTTGTCGAGTGCGCGTCGACGGCGAGTCGGTTCAGATCGCCCTGCCGCCAGGTTTGCGGGCACCGTAAGCGGCTCAGCCCGGTCGAGAGGCTTGTGGCGGTGCGGACGGTTCCGCGTCGGGAGCTTTGGGAGTCACCCCGTCCGCGGGAAGCGAGGCTGCGTTCACTTTCTTGAGCGCCATATGCGCATGCCAGATGAATTCGCGCTCAAACCACTGACCGCGCACGCTTTGGTCCCGCAGTTGAACGCGGATCTCGTAGATATCGTCTTCGACGTGGTGAACACGCCACTCTCCGAGCCGAACCCCCTGCCCACGCTCCTTCATGGAGCGCACGTGCTCGTTCATCGCATCCAGAATGGTGTCGGCGCCGATGGCGGGATGAGACTGCACAAGCGCCAGCGCTTCCGCTTCTCGCTTGTCCTTTGTCTCAGTGACTGCCGGCAATCCCGTCCACGCATAATATAAGCCGCCAAGCACGAGCGCCGCCATGACGGCAAAATGGACGACCCGATACACAGGGACTCGATCAAGTGTTTTCGCCTCAGCCATCGTGCCGCTACTATACCTGAATACCGAACTCCGTGATCATGCCGCACGGGTTACGAGAAAGGTATCTTAGGAAGAGCCTTTCTCTCTTGTCAACGGACGAATCCGAGGCACAACCGCTTGTCTGACGAAAAGACCGTATGTTACAAGTACGCACACGCGTCACAATGACCGAGACACCATGAGCGCATCGCATGAAGTTTTTCCTGTACGCCGACCACTTGAACCCTGCTCAACTCACGCGCCGAGCTCCGGAACATAAGTTCCTCTACCTCGCCACCTTGGCGGACCACACGATCAGGTTCTGCCGCTGGTCGTCCCAGTGGCGCTGCGGCCTAGCGAGCATCGTGCCGTCGCCCGGCGAAAAAGTCTGGGGTGGCGTGTTTGAACTGACCGACGAGGACGTCAACATGATGGATGAATTCGAGAACGATGTCCCGCAGGGTGCGTACCGGCATCTGCAAGTCACGATCATCAACCAGGCCGGGGAAAAAGAATTGGTCACGACCTATGCCGCCAATCCCATCGGCAAGTTCAAACCCAAGGATCATTATCTCGATTGGGTGATGAAGGGGCTCAGGCAGTGGAAGCTTCCCGAAGAGGAGATGCAGCAGTGGGAAGCATACAGGCCTCGATAGGCCCATTGCGGCCAATGTTACGCTTACAATGTCGAATGGTTAATTAAGGAGAACTCGATGCCAAAACCCAAATATCACATCCTGGTTTGCACCAATTCGCGGCCCCCGGGGCACCCAAAACCTTCGTGCGGCTCGGCCGGCGCTGCGCAGCTGCTCATGGCCTTCAATATGGGGCTGATGCAGCGATCCGTCCCACCCGGCGAAGTCCTGGTCACCGCCACCGGCTGTCTCGGTCCCTGCGAGCAGGGTCCCACCGTCGTCGTGTATCCTGACAATACATGGTACTCCAAGGTCACTGAAGGGGACGTCGCGACGATCCTTGACGAATACATTGCCAAAGGCAGCTCTGCGGCCAAGCTGAATCCGGATACAGTGTGGAAATAGAACCGGGGCAATGCTAAAGTCAACGTTGGCTATACATGACTACCCACGCGGCTC
>DKBD01000242.1 GCA_002451055.1 Nitrospira sp. UBA6909
CGGCTGTGTGAACAGGGGGCCGACACGGCGCAAGGCGTTCAGCCGGCATGCCTCGACTGGGCCGCGCTGGCTGCCATCGCCGGAGATCACTCGTGCTCGAGTGAAGACATGTCTGGTATCGGGCTCGAATCGGGCTGGATCCTCAAGGTCGCCGACGTCGCCGCTCAACTCAAGGTCGCCTTTTCTAGTATCGAGCTGCATCCTCCAGCGGGGCAGACCCAATCCGAAAAGGACCTTATTGCCGACGTTCGCCGCCAGGTACAGAGCGAAGGCGAGCGGGCCGCCCGCATTAATGCCCTGAGGAAGGCCGACAATCAGCTACAGAAGGCCGATCCCCAGTATGCAATTCGGGCGAGATCGAACTATGCGCATTTTCTCCTCGCCCGCCCGCGCACCGATACCACGCCAAAGGAATACGCGAAGTTGACGTTGAGTATTGAGTCCGAGATCAGCGCGGTGGGCGTGTATGGATGGTATCACCTGAGCGCTCTGCAAAAGGCCACTCGTCTCGCGATCGACCACCTCCCATCCGAGGAGCGACAGCGGCTCGCGAGATCCATGCTGTTCGACGAAGCATTTGCGCTTCACTTCTTGCAGGACGTCTTTGCTGCCGGGCACGTTGCCGGCACCTGGGGTGACGACTCACAGCGCCAAGGCACGCATGACTTCTACAACGCCAACGGTCTCGAGGTGGTTTTCTGGAAGGGCACGAGCCAGTCGGAGGTCGTCCATTCGGTGGTCCTGATGGGCGATGCCCACATGCGCCCGGAGGACGCGGAACGCGCCGCCGTCGCTGTCCGCACCAGCCTTGAGCAAGTGCTGGACACGGCCGCCGGCTTCCCGCGGGCCACCAATATGGTGTACACACCAGCCGCCCCGATGGAGCCCGAGGCCTTCGACGTGTGTAAGAACAACACCCTAATGAGACGGCAAGAAGGAGTGCGTGTGACAGAGGAGGGGTTTCAGTTGGCGGCTGAGGTCTTGCAGAGTACACCCATTCCCGGACTGGGGCCTGGGCTCGGCGCGATGCCACGGTTTCGGAGCGAAGTCGGACCGTTCCTTGGGCTGGCAGCCGCACTCGACGGCCGATATGTGGACGGCAGTTTTACCTCTTCAGAGAGTGGTGGTGTGGTCGGGGGAGTCGAACTAGCCGCTCGGCTAGGCCTCGGTCTGGAGGGGGTCACCGGCGAGTCTGGTGACGGGTTGGTGTTCCTGACCGCCGGCCTGCGCGGCGAGTCCTCATCCTCACATTCGATCGCCGATCCTGCTCTCGCGCAGATTGGCGGAAACCTCGCGGCAGCGATGCCCGCACGCATGGGGATTTCCGCCCGATTGCGGATGCCCTTCTACGTGATCCCAGGCGACCTGCTGTTACTCGCTCCACTATATTTCTTCGCGCCTGAGCAGTACACACGCATGGCAGTTTCGGCGGCCAACGGGGGTCTGCTCGGGTGGCAGTCTGGATGGGCCACGGCGATCGGGCGTTTTCAATTCGTGCTGGGTCGCGAGCTAGGCGTCGTCTTCTACGGCGTAATCGATGAAGATCGGGTGCTAGCCCCGGGTAATACCCCAGGCGCTTCTCCCGACGTGATCGCTTTCAAGTCGATTTATATCGATGTGCCCATCGTGGAATACAAGCCATTCCGGGCGTTCGGCGCCAACCAGAGCTCGACGTTGCTCTTCCAACTCTTTAGTGGCGTCTACGTGCCGACTTCCGCGACTGTCGCGGCGCCTGTCGGCGCCTCCGCGCCGGATCTTGACTCGGTGTGGTCCGTTGGTTTGCGACTGCTCTTCGATTGGCGACATTATCCGTGACGGTGTTGATTACCGAAAGCAATGTCATCCAGGTTGACGAGTAGACTGTCACGCGCACGAGAGTTGGAATACCGCGTAATCCAACACCGTGGGGAGCTTCCGGCTCACCGGATGCGCGTTGAAGATGCGATCCGCCCGCTGATTCACCCGCACAATGCGCTGCTTGAAATCCACTAGTTGTCCGTACAACTCGGAGAAGGTTTCTCGGGCAAAGGGGGTCAACCCGGTCTGTTCGTCGTTCAACAGCGCACCCAACGCAGGGCGGACCTGCTCGGGAGAGCGAGCCATGACTAGGCCATATTCCCCCAGCAGTCCGCGGATCTGATTGAGTAAGGCTGTCCGGGTTTTGATCAAGAGCGACCGGGAGCGGTGCACGGCTTGCACATCCGCCTGGTCTACGGTCTTGATCGCCCCAAAGCGCATAGCCGGTCGGCTCACAGCTTCGCAGATTGCTTCGGCATCTCGACAATCGTTCTTGTTGGTCTTGACATAGGGTTTGACATACTTGGGACCCATCAGCTTGACGGTATGCCCGCACTGTTCAAATGCTCGGCCCCAGTGATGGACACTTGCGCACGCCTCCATCCCGATCACACAGGGCGGCAGACTCGTGACGACCTCCAGCAACTTATGGCGTCGCACACGCCGACTGAGCACGGCCTGCCCGCTCATCCACCCCGTGTAACTGAAACACATGCTTTGCCAAATCGATCCCCAATGTCGTGACGTGCATAACAGGCCCTCCCTTCTTCCTGATCATGAGTGTGTGTGGCGCGTACCACCACCCATCTTGCCGCGCCGGTGCGCGTGTGGGAAGGCTGGGTCCATTTCATTAGCACACGCGTAGCGTCGGGCTTTTCAATATGAACCCTGCATATGAATATGCCGTTCCTGGCATTCTATGAAACCTGCCGGCACCGGTCGATTTTGGACTTCGGCAAAGGCCGGTATGCTGATCCACTCTGGCCGAGAAGGGGAGAGCGATGAGGAAACGTGCGCCCGTGACCAACGGCAGCGCGAAGATCTTTCGAGACCTCGGTTGTTCTGAAGCACGATCCGCGGAACTCATTTTAAAGAGCAGTATGCTTCGAGCCCTTCAGGAGACGATCCGGAGTCGAGGATTTGGCCATCCACAGAGGCAACGAGAGACCAGGTGGAAAGGACGCTCGTGGTGGAAGCATGTACTTGGTCGTCCGCCAATGGCATGGTCGTCCGTCTTCACCACGCTTCACACCAGGGATGTTTCCATGCGTAAAGAGCTACTTGCGGTTGTGTCGCTGTTCGGTCTGACAGTGCTGGCGTCGGGGTGCACCAGCTATTATCTGGTCACCGATCCTGCATCGGGCAAGGCGTATTACACGAATGAGATCGACAAGGCGGGTGGAGCAGGAGCAGTGAAGTTTAAGGATGAAACGAGCGGGAGTCTCGTGACGCTGCAATCCTCGGAAGTCAAGGAGATTTCGTCCAAGGAGTTTGAGGCGGCAGTGA
>DKBD01000149.1 GCA_002451055.1 Nitrospira sp. UBA6909
TGCTCCAGGATGCGGGGCATACCGTCGTCGCCTACTATATCGTCCATGACGAACCGGGACAGATTCTGTTTCGGATCGGCCAAGGCGCCGCGAACAACGAGATCCAGGCGATCATCATCAACGGAGGAACCGGCATCTCCCGGCGGGATTCGACGTTTGAAGCGGTCGATGCGATGTTGGAGAAACGGCTGGACGGCTTCGGCGAGATCTTTCGCTATCTGACGTACCAAGAGATCGGATCACCGGCAATCATGAGCCGCGCCACAGCCGGCATCGTCAAGAACCGGGTGGTTTTCTCCATCCCCGGTTCTGAGAATGCCGTGACGTTGGCGATGGAGAAGCTGATTCTGCCTGAACTCGGCCACCTGGTACAGCAACTCAACAAGTGACCCTCTCTTTCCGACATGCGACGCTTTCATCTTATGCCCGGTTCGTACGACCCGACAGCCGCTGCTGAGTCCCCCCTCAAGAATGCAGACCCATTCGTCGATGAGTACATAAGACCCGTCTAACCGCAAATTCGTGATACACTCAAAGAACGAATCATCATGCCTCCTGATTCAGACAAACCACGTGGGCTGACACGCAGAGAACTGGTCCGAGTCCTAGGCACATCGGTCGGTCTGGCCTGCCTCACCCCCCTCGCCGGCTGTGGCAGCTTCTGGGAACGCCAAACGGCCATTCCCGTGGATAGCTGGCATAAGGGTGTCTGCCGATTCTGCGGAACCGGTTGCGGCGTTATGATCGGCCTCAAAGACAATAAGGTAGCGGACGTCAAAGGGGATGACGACGCCCACAACCGGGGCCGCCTCTGCATCAAGGGCCTGGCCACCCGTGACATTCTTTATTCAGAGGGGCGCGCCCTTCACCCGATGATACGGAAGAACGGCGAGCTCCAGCCTGCAAGCTGGGATGAAGCGATGACGCTGGTCGCCAGACGGTTCAAAGATGCCATTCAGGCGAACGGGCCGGACAGCGTCGCCTTCTACGGCAGCGGGCAGCTGTACACGCAGGAAAGCTATACCGCGAACAAACTCTTCAAGGCCGGCATCGGCACGAACAATGTGGACGGCAACCCGCGGCTTTGCATGGCCTCGGCAGTCACCGGCTACACCACGACCTTCGGTAAGGACGAGCCGGCTGGCTGCTATGAGGACATCGACCATGCCGAGTGTTTCTTCATCACGGGTTCGAACACCCTCGAGTGCCATCCCATCATCTGGGAGCGAGTCCGGGACCGCAAGCGGAGCCATCCCGCCACGAAGATCATCCTCGTCGATCCACGGAAGACCCCCACGGCACGGCACGTGGACCTGCACCTGCCGATCCTGCCCGGCACAGACGTCTCGCTGTACAACGCGATGATCCACGTCTTTCTTGAAGAGAATTTCATCGATGCGGACATGGTCGAGCACTACCTCTCGTTCCAGGAGGGCGAGCAGAAACGGACCTTCGACGACTTCACGCGGCACATCGCGAAGTACGAACCGGAGACGGTCGCCAAAACCTGCGGCGTGACCGCGCAGGACATCCGCGAGGCGGCGTTCCTGTTCGCCTCGTCGAAGGCGACCCTGTCACTGTGGACAATGGGCCTGAACCAGCAGGTGCAGGGGACTGCCTCCAACCGCTTGGTCAGTGCCATGCATCTCCTGACGGGGCACTTTGGCCGACCTGGCGCCACGCCGTTTTCGTTGACGGGCCAGCCGAATGCCTGCGGCGGCGTGCGTGATACCGGCTCGCTCGCGCATGCACTTCCGAACGGGCGCCTCGTTGCCAACCCAAAACACCGTGAGGAAATGGAGGATCTGTGGAACGTCCCTCGCGGACGAATCAGCCCCAAACCAGGCCACCACACCGTCGCCCTGTTCGACGCGATGAACCGTGGAGCCGTGAAGTGCTGCCTCGTCATGTGCACGAATCCCGGGCAGACGCTCCCGAACGTCACGGCCTACCGAGAGGGCATGGAGAAGACCTTCTTGGTCGTGGTGGATACCTTTTATCCGACGGAAACGACAAAATTCGCCGACGTGGTGCTGCCTGCCGCACTATGGGTGGAGAAGGAAGGAGTGACAGGCAACGCAGAGCGGAGGTACCACCTCTATCCGAAGCTCGTCGATCCGCCTGGCGAGGCTCGAAGCGACCTGGAGATTCTCGTCGATCTGGCGACCCGTCTCGGCTACGGTGACCTGATCGCAGCTCGTACACCACGGGACGTCTGGGACGAATGGCGTAAGGTATCGGCTCACTCGCAATACAACTTCGAGGGCATCACCTACGAACGGCTGCAGAAGGAACGCGGCATACTCTGGCCCTGCCCCACAGAAACGCATCCGGGGACCAAACGGCGGTACGTCCCAGGACAGGACCCCATGGCCTCCGGCACGGGCCGGTTCGACTTCTACGGCAAACCAGACGGGCGGGCTGTGGTCTGGCTCGATCATCAGGAAGAACCGCTGGATCTATACTCAGACGAGTACCCGCTGATCTTCAACACAGGGCGGATCCTGGAGCACTGGCATACGATGACCATCACCGGCCAGGCGCCGACGCTCAAGGACATCCATCCTGACTACCTGGAGATCCACCCCTATGACGCCCACCGGCTCAAGATCACGGACGGCGATCCGGTCATCGTGAAGAGCCGGCGCGGAGAAGTCGAGTTGCGCGCCCGCCTGTCCGACATCGTGCGGCCCGGCATGGTGTTCGCGACGATGCACTCAGCCCGGCACCTTATCAATCAATCGACCCACGATGCACACGACCCCTTTTCAAAACAGCCGGCGTTCAAGCGCTGTGCGGTATCGGTCCGAACGAAAACGGTCTAGCAACGGAGAGACAATGGCACGGCCGCTCCGGCAATCCCTCATCGCATTCATGACCGTCGCCGGCCTGTGGGCCGCGCCGGCCTGGGCAGCCGGAATGCGTGACGCTGTGTCCAGCGTGGACATCTTCCGCAGTATCGGCATCGCCGCCTCGGTGGCTGGCATCCTGCTGCTTATCCTTGTGCAGTACGTGTACCGGAAGCGTCTCTCACATAGCACCTACCACCGGCTGCTCCTAGTCGGGGTATTTCTCTTGCCGCTCACCGCAACCTGGAGCACGACGGCGACGGTGATGGAAGGCACCAAGTCGGTACAGGCTTGCAGATCCTGCCACGTCATGCATCCGTTCGTGAATGACATGACCAACCCGAGCAGCCCCACGCTGGCCGCCCGGCACTACCGGAACAACTGGATCGCGAAAGACCAGTGCTACGCCTGCCACGTCACCTACGGCGCGACCGGAACTCTGGCTGGCAAACGGGACGGCTTCCGGCACTGGTTCCATTATGTAACCAACACCTACCCTGACCCTATCCAGTACGTGGGAAGCTATGCAAACTCCAATTGCCTGTCGTGTCACCAGGGAACCGGAAAATGGGAGCGCGTCAAAAGTCACCAGACACTTGTGGGGGAACTGTCGGCAGATCGCATCGCCTGCGTCACGTGCCATGGACCGCCGCATCCCCTCCCTCACGAGCGAACCGTAGCGATGGCCAACCGGGATGCGTCACGCAGAATGGCGGGAGGACCTGATGGACAGTGACAAACTTACAGTCTCGTACCAGACGTCAACGTGGGTGACCAGGCAATTGATGCTGGCTGTCAACTGCGCCATCGTTGGCCTCGCCTGCATTCTGCTCTTCCTCTGGTACGAGTTCGGGGCCTGGACGATCGGCTTAGGCACCTTCGTCGGCATCCCCCTGCTGGGGGTCGCCGTGCTCCTCTACATCGGTGCTGTCGTCACCGACCTGAAGACACGGAATGCACTATAAGGCGACCGTCCACTGGAACTCGCCTTGATCAGCCAACCGAGCGACATCCAGCCTCTGCAAGGGCCTACCATCATGCCTTGGCCAGGATCCGAAGCAGCTCTGAAATTGACTGGAGAAAAGCTGATCCTGCCGGAACTCGACCACCTGGCGCAGCAACTCTCAAAGTAACGGTAAGTGGTAAGTAGTGAGGCGTGAGGGGAGTCGTCAGACACTTGTCTTCACACCTTACTCCTTACCCTTTACCCCTCACTGTTTCTAGTCTTGCGAGATCTTCGGCTCCGAATACCCCATATCCTGCGGAATCATGGACTGCGCGTAGCGCTTGTAGTGCAGCAGGAGGTTGCGTACGGAGACGACACCGACGATCTCGCCGTTCTTGGTGACTCCGAGATGGCGCACGCCCAGATCAGCCATCATGTCCTGTGCGTCATCGACCGACTGGTTCCCCTCGATGGTGCAGATCGGCGTGGTCATGATCTTCTCCACCGTGAGTTTCCCCAGCGGTTTACCCGTCGCCACAGCCCGTCGCACGATATCGGTATCGGTCACGATCCCGACCAGTTGTTTTCCTTTTTTTACAAGCAATGACCCTACCCGAGCCGTGCGCATCGTCTTTGCGGCGCTCGCGATCGATGCCTTCGGCCCGATGAACTTCAGACGTTTGTTCGCAATCTGACTAATGCTGGCCATCCCCTCCCCCTTTCATCTTCCTCTCTCCACAAGGTTGACTGCAGACGTTCAAAGACCGATTCCGTTCGGTCGGGCATAGAGTATCATGAATGATTGGAACGTGCGAGGCCGTTCACGAGAAGAACCATCAGACAGAGGTACAGCACGCGACGAAATTTCAAAAGTTCCAGCCGAGACTCATTTCAAATCTGGAGATTTGAACTTCGCTCCTCAGCACTCAGTTCTCAGCACGATCCGAGTCAACACACGAGCACGATCTTGCCGAAAAACTTCCGGCTCAACATGAGCTCCTGCGCGGCCCGCGCGTCCTGCAGCGGATAGGTCCGGTCGATCACGGAGATCAACCGTTTCTGACCCATGAGTTCCGCCGCCTTCACAAGTTCCGCGCGAGTCCCCATGTAGGAACCTTTGATCGTGAACTGGCGGGAATAGACATATCGGAGATCCAGCTTGACCTCCGCCCCGGTCGTCGCCCCACAGGTGATCAACCGCCCTCCCTTCGCCAACGATTGCAAACAGATGTCCCATACAGCCGGACCGACGTGCTCGATCACCACATCGACGCCCTTCCCTTCGGTCAACAGCTTCACCCGCTCCGCGACGTTCTCCTTGGCGTGATTGATCACCGCATCGGCACCCAGGACGACCGCCTTCGGAATCTTGCCGTCGGCACCGACCGTCGTCATCACCCGTGCCCCAGCCAACTTGGCCAGCTGAACAGCCATGCTCCCCACGCCGCTCCCCGCCCCCATCACCAACACCGTCTCGCCGTACTGCAAGCCGGCAAGGGCAAACAGCATATGAGAGGCCGTCACAGAGACGAGCGGAAACGCAGCGGCCTGTTCGAACGACAGATTCTCCGGCATCGGCAGCACATTCCGCACCGGGACCTTGACATATTCCGCATAGCCGCCGTGCGTCATCGCGCCGATCAACGAATAGGTCCGGCAAAAATTATCCCGGCCGGCCAGGCAAAATTCACAACGCCAACAACTGAGACCCGGAGACACGAAGACCCGATCTCCAACGTGCACGCCGCTCGCGTGACTCCCGACGTCTTCGACAACCCCGGCGATGTCCGATCCGGAAATATGCGGCAACGGCATCGGATAGGCGGGGTTCCCCTGCCGGATCCAAATATCAAGGTGGTTGAGCGCGCAGGCCTTGACACGGACCAACACCTCCTCCGGCCCGATCACCGGCGTCGGCACCTCTTCGTACGACAACTTCTCCGGCCCACCATGCTCCCGAAACAACACCGCTTTCATCTCTTCATCCTCCCCTCATACACAAAGCTTTGAAGCGGCTGGTACGATCATAGGTATCAGAGGACGGTATGGTTGTCCTCGATTGCGCGCGTTGAACGAGCACCGCCCTTGACATACCAATATGATGAATCTTGCGTGCCGCGTTCCGCGAGCAGGAGGACAACCATGCCGGCCTTCCCTGCACTCCTAGACATCACCAGCCGNNACGACACCGTTTTGTACGAGATAGGCCCCCAGTGCTCCACCGGCGCTGCCGGTGGCAGGGTCTTCCGATATGCCGATGGAGGGCGCGAACATCCGCGCGTGAACGGAGGCAAAGGACTCCACTGTGACCGTTGTGAAGACCATGATACCGTTCGCGCCGAAACGGCCGCAGAGATCCACGATCGCCTCGTCATTCGGCGCAATGGAGCGGACCGCCGTCAAAGTTCGGACCGGCACGATCAGCACCGGCAAGCCGGTCGACACCACCTCCAAGGGCCACTTTGCCTCGGCAATCACCGGTTTTGAAATGCCGAGCGCGCCGGCGACCTTGTACACATCTGCCGTATCCTCCACCTTCCCGACAAATTGGGGCTTCGGCTGTGTCATGACGACCCGGCTCACCTGCCCATCCCGTGCGTGCAACTCGACCGGAAACAAGCCGATGTTGCACTCGTAGACGGCGCGGGTGACAGGCTCCGGGGCTTTCACTGACCCGATATGGGCCAGGACGTACATGGCCCCGACGACCGGATGGCCGGCAAATGGAATCTCCTGAGTCGGGGTGAAGATCCGCAGCCGCACGACGGCCGCCGGATCGCTCGGGGGGAACACAAACACGGTCTCCGAGAGATTCATCTCTCGGGCGATCTTCTGCAACTGCTTGTCGGTGAGTCCGTTGGCGTCAGGGAATACGGCGACCGGATTGCCGCCGAATGGTTGCGAGGTAAAGACATCAGCCTGATAGAACTTCAGCGATCGTTGTTCAGGCACACACACCTCCAAATTATGCGGCCAAGGTCAACGTTACGGGTGAAAATACATATTTTTGAACCACCTCAACCTTCCTCATCCCACGTCGTGGCTCGTCACCCGCGACATCCCCTCTTTCCCATCGCTTCCCTCTCCCAGAGCCATCGGCCAGGTGACGAGGCCTGAGACACCCTCCGACGCCCCGACCGTCGCCGGCTGTTTCGCATAAATCTGCGGGAGCACATTGGTCCCGAACTTGGAGATGTAGAGAAAGACATGTTCGCGCGCGTTCACGCGTACGGCCCAAGGATGGAATTCGCGCTTGTAGAATTCTTCGCACAGTTGCATCGCATCAAGGCAGGAAATCCCGCCCGGCTCATTCAGCGTGTAAAAGTAATCCAGCGGCAGATCGTACTCTTCCTGCTTGTGGATCGTGATGCCGAATTTTTCCGGATGGCGCACCATCGGGGTGTGCCGATAGGCGACGAAGTAGAACAGTTCGGTTGAATGAATGACAGGCTGGTTATCGAGCAGGAATTGCCGCGTGTCCATCGCTTCCTCGATCGTTTCGCCGGGGAAGCCATAGAAGGCCATCACGTGGTTCCAAATCCCTGCCTTCGCCGCTTGCTGGAGGTTGTTCCGCATCACGCTGGGCTTGGCGTGCTTATCCATCAGATTGAGCACGCGCTCGTTCGCCGACTCCATCCCGTAATACAACGTGCAACAGCCGGACTTCGCAGCCTGATCCCACAAAGCCTGATCTTGAAGCGACTCCTCGAACCGGATCAGGGTCGTCCACTTGATGCCGACATTCTGGTCGACCAACAATTGCGACACCTTCTTGAACAGCGCCGGCGGATAGGATTCGTCGCTGAACAGGAAGTGGCGGCAGTGATATTTGTCCCGCAGCGCCTTTACCTGTTCGACGACCAGCTGTGCCGTCTTGCCACGAAACTGATCGAAGTAGCCCTGCCCGTGATCGCAAAAGGTACAGCGCCCCCAGTAGCAGCCTCTCGTCGCCAGGTAGGGCATGATCCGCTCCGGCACGAAGTACGAATCCAACGGGAAGCCGTCGAAGTCCGGCAAGGGCAGCGCCGTCGTCTTCTCCGTATAGACCTCCTGGTTCTCATGTACCCCGGTCGCGTCGCGATAGATCAGGTTCGGAACTGATTCCAGGGCCCGTTGCCCGCTCAGAGCCTCGATGTACCACAGCAGCGCATGCTCGCCCTCATAGAGGATGGCTGCATCAAATATATCCCTGAAAAATCGATCATGTCGAGGAAGTTCCTCATGTAATCGTGTAATAACGTTGCCGCCGACGACGACGGTCATGTGAGGGAACGCCTCCTTGATCATCTTGCAAAACGTCAGGCCTGCCAACAGTTGCATCTGCGTGCCGATAGAGACACCGACGACGTCCGGTTTCTCCTTGGAGACTGAGGGCAGCACCAGCTGATGACAGATATCACGATACACGTTCACCTGCTCATCATCGAGACAGGCAAAGACTTCCTTCGAGACGCCGGGCCGATAGCCCAGGTTGCTCTCCATCGGATAAAAAACCAATGATGCCGGGTAGTAGGCGGCGGAGATATACTGCATCACCTCGCGAAACGTATTGAGCGCCCCTTCCAGCTTATCGGCGTCATAGAATCGCTCGCCGCGCACGATCGCCTTGGCATCTTCCGCCCGTTCCGCCAGGTCGAACAGGTCCACCGCATAGGCCTGCTCCAGCACGGCCTTGTGATCCGCTTCCTGCTCCGTGAGGCGTCCTGCCTTGGCTCTGTCTTGCAGCGGCTTCAGATGCATGCCCAACCGCCCCTTCAGCCAGATCAGAAACTCCATGCTGAAGAAATGGTCGTACATCTCAATGTTGATGTCGCGCTGAATGACCGTATGTCCCGCCTCCCGGAGCACGGCGGTGAGCGACGGCAGCGCCAGATAGGGCGCCGTCGGCACCCACTCGGGCGGGAACAGCAGCATGACCTTGGATGTCTTCCGGTCTGCCTTGGTCAATGGGGCGAGGCCATCTATTTGGACTAAGTCATGTGCGTTCATCGTCATCCGCGAACCAGCTCAGCAATTAGCATGTGGAACTCACATCTTGCCTGCCAATGTCGGAACCACCCCAGTCGTCTTCACCGCGTGATATTGGAGCTCCGGCAACTTTCCTAAACCAAATTTTGAGATATAGAGAAAGATGTACTCACGGATATACAACCGCAGGTCCCAGCCTGGATGGTGGTGCCGTTCGAATTGCTCGAACACCCGCTCAGCTTCTTCGATGCTCATCCCGCTCTTCACCGTATAGTAGTAGTCGAGCGCCAGGTCCCACTCCGGATTCTTGTAGGCCTTGACCCCCCACTTCTCCGGATGCTTCGCCACCGGATTGTGCCGCCCCAGATCGAAGGTGCCGAACCCCAGCGAATGGACATGGGCTTTGTTCTGCTCCAGAAACTGCACCGACTGCCAAGCCTCCTCCTTCGTCTCGCCGGGAAAACCAAAGAACCCCATGCAGTGGTTCCAGATGCCGGCCTCCGCCGTGAGCTTGAGATGTCTCGTCATCACGTCGGTCGTCGTCGCCTTGTCCATCAGCCTCAGCACCCGCTCCACCCCCGACTCGTAGCCAAAATGCAGATACCGGCACCCGGCGTCGCGCGCATCGTCCCAGACAGCTTCCTCAAGCAGGCTCTCCTCGAACCGCATATGCGTCGTCCAGAAGATATCCATCTTCCGGTCGATCAACCCCCGTGTGAGCTTCCGAAACAGGGCCGGCGGATAGGACTCGTCGGTGAAATGAAAATGCTTCACGCCGTATTTATCACGCAGGTATTGGATCTCATCCAGAGTCTCATGGATCGTCTTTGACCGGTAACCGGCCGTGTAGCCCTCGCCATGGTCGCAGAACTCGCAGCGGCCCCAATAGCAGCCTCTCGTCGCCAGATAGGGCAGGATCTTTGCCGGCACGAAATACTTCTCCAGCGGGAGACCGTCAAAATCCGGCGGAGGGAGACCGTGAAGGTCTTCCGCATAACTGGTGGCGGAGGTGTGGATGCCGGTCTCGTCCTTATAAATGGTGTTGGGCACATCGGCCAGGCTCCGCTTCGCCCCTACCGCCGAGACCAATTGCACGAAGGCCGTCTCTCCTTCATAGACCACGGCGCTGTCGAAATATTGGAACAGCGGCGACTGCGGCAGCACATCGCGTAGGCGGGTGACGGTATTCCCGCCGATGGTCACATGGATATGGGGGAAGTACTGCTTGATCAGGGCGCAGAAGGTCATCGTGGAAAACATCTGCTGCTGCAAGACGATCGAGAGACCGATGACGTCCGGCTGCTCCGCTTCAATCGCCGGCTTCACCAAATGGTCAAACACATCGCGGTAGATATTCACCTGGGTGTCGTTGACCGCGTCGATGATTTCGGAAGAGACATAGACCTTGTAGGAAAGGTCCGATTGCATCGGCGGCATGCAGATCCGCGCCGGCGCATACGCCATCGAGATCACCGCCATGACTTCACGAAAGACTTGAAGTGCAAACTCTAACTGATTGATATCGTAGAATGCTTCGCCTCTAATAATAGCCTTTGCCTTCTCCGCGTTTCTGATCAACTCATCAATGCGCTGTCGCGTGACCTCACAGAGCGAGAGCTGCACGTCCATCTCCGCTTCGCTCAGTTCCCGTTTTTTCGAGAGCTTGCGGAGCCGGTCGAGCTGCTGCGGCACCCGGCGCAGAACCTTCTTCAAAAAGTCCTCACTGAAGTACCAATCCCACATTTCGAGATTGATGTCTTTTTGAATAACCGTATGCCCCGCTTGGCGAAGCACGGAGGTGAGGGAGGGAAGGGAAAGGTATGGCTCGCTGGGGAACCAGTCTGGCGGGAAGATCAGCATGACCTTCATCTTCCGACCACTGGTAGTTTCGAATCGNNAGAGGTGGTCCTTGTCACTCAACGATTACGCGACCGTTGAGTGACCTGAAACAGGAAGAAAGCCAATGGGTTACACCGAGGAGTCTATTGTAGGAGGCGGGAGGACGATATGCAAGTGCGGCACTCAGCTCATCGCGAACAGGATGCCGAGAGCGATGAGGCACCAGATCGCGATGGACACAAGAAGACCGGTAAGGATGCCTTTTGCGGGAGCCCGATGGTCGACCTCAACCTCTTCGTCTAATTCCTGCTGTGCAACATTCTGAAGCAATCTGAGCTTAGGCGGACGGAGCGCGCTCTTCCCTTCTTCGAGGTCTCGGACATGTTCATGAGCCACGGCCAAATTCCCGACGGATAGAGGAGGCTCTGGCATTACACGCTTTTCTTTCTTGTGCATCATCTCATGACCCTCCCCAGTTGGCATGACAAACGGAGCCGTCGAGCACAAGTGCGGCGGGTGAAACCAACTCTCGTGGATACAATGCCTAACGACCGCCGCACACGCCTCATGCTCGAAGACTACCACGAGTCGCAAATCTTGCAAGGCTTAACCCGTATTATCACGGGAGAGCGATCAAGACCCCTTGCAAGACGGGAAGATGAGGCAGCCTCAAGAAAGGGGGGCTGCCTTCGCCTGTGGCTTGCCTGCGGCGACCCCTGTGGCCGAAGGCGGGCATTCAGGGCCAGGACTTACTGGGTTCCCGCTCGAAGCATGCGGGAACGACGAGAACGGTCGTGGTCAATTGCGACGTCCGGGACAATTCCAGGTCTCCTTGCCCAATGGATTTTCTGTCGTTCGAATATTTGAACGCGTTCCACAAATCTGGCACTCTGCAACCTACATCGCACTGCGTGAATGCTCGGCAAGCTCAAGGATGAAGCGATGACGGGGTACCGTTCCGTGCGGACCGAGCAAGACGTGTACGATTATGCCGTTACGAAGGCAGATGAAGGGGGCCGAAGATGAGCGGGATTTTCATCAGCTATCGACGCGAGGATAGCGCGGGGTATACCGGACGGTTGTACGATCATCTCAGCAGGCACTTTGGGCGCGAGCGTGTGTTCATGGACATTGACGCGATTTCGCCGGGGCAAGACTTTACAGCGGTGATCAATCGGAATGTCACGGCTTGTGACGCATTGATTGCCGTTATCGGGAAATCGTGGCTGACGTGCAAGGACGCCCAAGGCCGTCGTCGCGTCGATGATCCACAGGATTTTGTCAGGATCGAGGTTGCCGCGGCCCTCGACCGGCGCATTTCGGTGATTCCCGTGTTGGTTGGAGGCGCGGGCATGCCCCGCGAGCAGGATTTGCCGGACGCCATCGCGCTGCTGGCTCGACGGCAGGCTATCGAGATCAGTGACACGCGGTTCCAACAAGATTGCCAGCGGCTGATCGCCGTCTTGGACAACCTTGTCACAGGAGTCGAGGGAGGAACTCACAAGGATGCGGGGGTTCACACACCAGTTCGCAAGATGGAGGATATCAGCGGGCAGTGGGTGGCTGAAGACCCCGGCCTCTCATTCGACGGCCACTGTTACCCCATGCGCTTTACCTTCAAGGTGCTCGGCACCAGGGTGCTCGGCACCATGGCCTACCACATCACCGGCGAGACCAAAATCGTCGATGGCAGAATCGAGGGCGACAGTCTCTCGTTTACCAC
The DNA here is from genome assembly GCA_002451055.1 of Nitrospira sp. UBA6909. GTDB lineage: Bacteria > Nitrospirota > Nitrospiria > Nitrospirales > Nitrospiraceae > Nitrospira_D. The sequence continues at coordinate 12,326 of DKBD01000149.1, forward strand.
GACACACGCCTATGTGTTAGGCGCCGATTCAGAAGGCCACCCGTATACCTTCGAATTTCTTGGACGGATCTCGGGGGATAAAATTGCCTTTGTGCGGCAAGGCGACCGGCCTGGTCTGGTCTTCAAACGTGCGCTGGACGAATTCACAGCGAAGCGAGTTCGCTCTTGATAGCCAAGACCGTCGCTGCCCCCTTTTTCTCTTCACTCAACGTCACTCGAAGGCGAGGAAAAGGGAGAGCAGGGCGATAGAGTTCGTCTGAAAAATCGACACATTTTGAGTCGCGACATTCAGCAGGTTCATTGTCCGCTATTTCTTACATTGCGATATTGTCGCGCTATTTAAAGAAGTTGCGACGTTTCAAGCGGTCAGCACTCAGGGTTTTTACCATGTCTGATTTCCATACAATCTAGAGATAGATAGCTCTATAGACTTCAGGGCCATTTCCTAAACTCTCCTTATTACACGATCACTTACACCTACACGTACAAAATGGCACAATATATGAACATCCATACACCGTAAACATGGAAACGCCTACACTATATAAGGTGTTGGGTGGAACCTTAGGGTGACACCCGTGTCTTCCTAGGCAGGCAGGTGAAGTATCAGCGCCAATATCATTGGAATATTTGTAATTACTGGGCCGTACTGGCCTTGCGTTTCATCTATTGAAGTTCACGAAAGTCGCTGATCTCATAGGGTCATGTACACATGGGTTTAACTGGGGTGCTGGACCACCCCAAAGAGAAAAACGTTGGTCCGCTTCGCCATTTGAGGACATTCAGGTGGTCGACACCTCTGATCGATATCGATAATTTTTCCATTTGATTATGGGAGAAGAAGACCGCTATGTCGTCCCCGTTTCTTATTTCCAATATACTTGACGCCGCCTGTGACCGTTGCACCCCCGTCTCCCTTCACTCACTCCTCCAACAGTTCGACCCAGAAGCTACGATTGCCGTCAACGCTTCCACCAGCAGCATTGATTTTGGATCGATTGCGGCCCCGAGCCTGCACATCCTCCGTCTCGGTCACTGGACCGAAGAACTCACGCAGGGTCTCGCGCTCATGCAAGCCCATTGGCCGTCCACTCCCACCATCGGGGTGTTTTGCGCCGCCGATCAGACCTACAAAGATATCCTCGCAGGATTGAGGGGCGGCCTGAATGATTACGTCACCTGCCCCGTGACCAGCAAAGACTTGATGCCGCGCCTGCACCGCCTCTACACCATGGTACCGAAAGAGGGGCTTCACACGGTGGAACCGTTCTCTCAAGCCAGGGCAACCTCCTCGATCATGGTCGGCCAAAGTCCACCGTTCGCGGCCATTATCAAGAAAATTCCCCTCCTGGCTGGGACCGATGTCACCGTGCTCATCACCGGAGAAACGGGCACAGGGAAAGAGCTCGTGGCACGCGCCATTCACTACCGTAGCACCAGGCGGGGACATCCCTTTATCGCTCTGAACTGCAGCGCGGTTCCCGACATCCTCTTTGAAAACGAACTCTTCGGCCATATGCAGGGGGCTTATACTGATGCCCGGCAAACCGAGCCAGGGCTCGTCGAAGAAGCCGAAGGCGGCACGCTCTTTCTGGACGAAATTGACAGTCTGAGCCGCCCCGCCCAAGCGAAACTCCTCCGCTTCATCCAACACCGGGAGTACCGCCCGATTGGTTCCGCCCGCACCAGACAGGCGAACGTGCGGCTGCTGGTCGCGACCAACGCCGATCTGCGCCAGCGCATCCGTACAGGGGAATTTCGGGAAGACCTGTTCCACCGGATCAATGTCATGGATGTCGCCTTGCCCCCTTTGCGCCAACGAGCCAGCGACATCCCCCTGTTGGCACGCCACTTTCTCCAACAATACCAGACCGACTGGGACGGGAAGGAACGCCGCCTCACACCCGACGCCATGACCCTGCTGCTCCACTATGACTGGCCGGGCAACATTCGCGAATTGGAAAGCGTGCTGCACCGGGCCGTCATGCTTACAGCAAACCCCGTCATCTCGGCCGAAGTACTCGACCTGCCCATCGCCGTATCATCCGGTCAACAGCCGGCGCCCCTCACGCTCAAACAAGCGAAGCAGCGCGCGGCGGAGGCCTGCGAGAAATCCTATGTGGTCTGCCTGCTGACGAACACCCACGGAAACATCAGCCTTGCCGCACGGCAAGCCCGGATCGACCGGCGCGCGCTGCAACGGCTTCTGCACAAGCATCAGGTGGACCGACACACGTTCAATACCACTGAGGCCGTCAGCTTCCCCGTCATGCCGGAGAAATAGGCAGAGAGTCTCCGCGCGTCTTTCGTTGGCCTCACCCGCGCAGAACTCTCAAGAAAGAGAAGCTCGGGCACGCGCCATACTCCTCTGCCTCCCTTCGTCTCGAACTGACAAATTACCTGGCGCATTCACTCACGGAATTCCCCATCTTTCCTCGCTGGTGATTGACTCTTATATAAAAGTTTGTATACACTGGGCCTCGTGAAACGTCTTGCATGGTTAGGTTCGTCTTTGGAAGAGGTTCGGAACTGGACGGGTGACGCTCAGCGCAATGCCGGCTATCAGCTCTTTAAGATCCAGTCAGGGCTGGAACCATCGGACTGGAAATCGCTGCACAGTGTCGGCAGCGGCGTTCAGGAGCTTCGCATTCACTGCAGCAACGAGTACCGGATCATCTATGTGGCGAAATTGGCGGAGGCTGTATATATCCTGCATGCGTTCGAAAAGAAAACTCGCAAGACTCCACAAGTCGCACTGGAGACTGCACGCCAGCGGCTTCAATTATTACTGAGTCAGCGGAGGCACACATGAAGAAGCATATATCGAGCAACAATATATTTCGAGACCTAGGCTTCAAAGCAGAAGAAGCAGAGAACCTCAAACTCCGGGCCATGCTGATGGTCGAATTGGAGAAACACATCCGAGAGAAAGGCCTCACACAGAAAAAGGCTGCAGAACGCCTTGGTGTCACCCAGCCTCGGATCAGCGACCTCATGCGAGGGAAGATCGATCTATTCAGCGTGGATACCCTCATCACCATGCTGACCCATGCCGGCCTCAGAGTTGATGTCAAAGTCACCCGCTCCGCGGCCTAGGTCACGACGTTGGCAGTAGGTGCGGCGACACGCTCAGAACAGACTTGCCAAACCAGCGGTGAGTTCGGATTGGGTTACCATAGGGTTCCGCAACGGTTTCCTGGCAAGCAGTCAAACAACGGCTCTCTTCCGGAAAGGATGTGAG
>DKBD01000266.1 GCA_002451055.1 Nitrospira sp. UBA6909
CGGGCCGGTGACGGTTCCTGAAGAATCGTATTTCGTGATGGGCGACAACCGCGATCAGAGCCTCGACAGCCGGTTCTGGGGGTATGTGCGGGAAGAAAAGATCCGTGGCAAGGCGTTCAGGATTTATTGGTCGTGGAGCGGGCAGGGCGCGTGGGCGGATTGGGTTCGGTGGGACCGATTCGGTAAAGCGATTCAATGAAAACCGGCCGGAGATCTCTCATGGCTGCAAGAAAGACGAACAGCGGGAGCCAGCCCCAGACGCCGCAGGGGCTCCGTCACTATATCCAACGGTTTCCCCAGGCGTCTGTCCTCGTCGTGGGAGACTTGATTCTCGACCATTATGTCATGGGGAGGGTCAGCCGGATTTCTCCGGAAGCCCCGGTTCCAGTGGTCCATGTCGATGCGGAGTCGTTGCGGCTCGGTGGCGCCGCCAACGTGTTCAACAATATCTTGGCGTTGGGCGGGAAGGCCGATATCTGCGGCGTGATCGGAGCGGATGAGAGCGGTCGGCTCTTGATGAAGGAACTCGGCGCGAAGCGATCTGGACGCGGCGGTGTAGTAATCGACCATGACCGCCCTACGACCAGGAAAAGCCGGGTCATTGCCCATAATCAGCAGATTGTCCGATACGATATTGAGGGGCGACACGAACTCAAGCCCGCCCTTCAGCGGAGAATTCTTCGGTACGTCGAATCGCGGTTGCGGGAGCTGTCGTGCATCGTGGTATCCGACTACGCCAAGGGAGTCGTGTCGGCGACGTTGATGTCGGAAATCACCAGGCTGGCCGCCTTACGGCGGGTTCCCGTCGTCGTCGATCCGAAGGTCGAACATTTCGGGTATTACAAGGGCGTCACGGTGATTACCCCGAATCATCTCGAGGCGACTCAGGCGTCCGGTTTGCGCGGCGACGACGATCAAACGATCAATGAAGCCGGAGCGATGATCCGCCAACGGCTCGGATGCCGGTCGGTGCTCATCACACGCGGGGAAAAAGGCATGAGNNGGGACGTTGGCGTTGGCGCTGTCGGTGGGCGCGAGCATCAAACACAGCGCTATGTTGGCCAATCATGCAGCCGGTATCGTGGTCGGCATGGTGGGGACCGCCACGGTGTCCCCCGAACAATTGTCGAAAGCGTTGAGGAATGGGTAGCCCATCGCGTCCTGTCACCGTCGTGATTCCGGCGCGATTCGGATCGTCTCGATTTCCCGGGAAGCCGCTGGTCATGCTCAACGGGAAGCCGATGATTCAGCACGTGTACGAACGAGCCGCCGCCTGCCAGGCCGTGTCGGACGTGTTAGTGGCGACCGATGACAGCCGCATTCAACAGGCAGTCGAGCAGTTCAAAGGCCGTGCCGTCATGGTGAGCGGAGATTATCGCACGGGAACTGATCGGGTAGCCGCTGTGGCGCGCATGTCGGCGGGCGATCTGTTCGTGAATCTCCAGGGCGATGAAATTCCGTTGAATCCAAAGGTATTGGACGATCTCATCCATCCGTTCATTCAAAGCGGCGTCGACATGGGCACGCTGAAACGGGCGATAGAGACGACGGAGGATTTGCACAATCCGGCCGTGGTCAAAGTGGTAACGGACTCCCGCGGGTATGCCCTCTATTTTTCCAGGGCGCCGATCCCCCTGGTCCGCGATGATCCTGATCGCCGGGTCGTCGGCGGGCTGCACTATGTCCATCTGGGGCTCTATATGTATAAAAGGGAAACCCTGTTCAAGTTAACCGCGTTGCCGACCAGTCTCTTGGAAGACGCCGAGAAACTTGAACAGCTCCGCGCATTGGATCACGGTATCGGTATCAGGGTTTGGGAAACCACGCAGGCATCCTTGCGGGTTGATCAGCCGGAAGATGTGCAGGCTGTGGCCGACACATTGCGGAATTCCGACCTCATGAAACACGAGCCGGAACTCAGAAAGGCTGGATCGAGGCGATGAGCATGCCAGGCGGGTCAGAGCGGTCCGATCTCCAACGGTGGAGGCAGCCATGAGCAAATTTATTTTTGTGACGGGGGGAGTCGTGTCATCTCTGGGAAAGGGATTGGCCTCGGCGTCCATCGGGAATCTCCTCGAAAGCCGCGGATTGAAGATCACGTTCCTGAAGTTGGACCCGTACATCAATGTGGATCCCGGCACGATGAATCCCTATCAGCACGGCGAGGTCTACGTGACGGACGACGGGGCCGAGACCGATCTCGATCTGGGGCACTATGAGCGGTTCACGTCGCTGTCGCTGACGAAGGAGAGCAATTACACGACCGGTCGCATTTATCACTCCGTCATTACGAAGGAGCGGCGCGGGGACTATCTCGGTGGAACGGTGCAAGTGGTGCCCCACGTCACGGACGAGATCAAACAGACCATCATGCGTATTTCCAAGGGCATGGATGTCACGATCGTCGAAATCGGCGGGACGGTGGGCGATATCGAAAGCTTGCCCTTTCTCGAAGCCATCCGGCAGTTGCCCTACGACGTGGGGCGCGAAAACGTGNNAAACCGACCCAACATTCGGTCAATAAACTCCGCGAGATCGGCATCCAGCCGAATATTCTTCTGTGCCGCACCGACCGGTATTTGCCTCCGGAGCTCAAGGGCAAGATCGCCATGTTTTGCAACGTGGAGCAGGACGCCGTCATCACCGCCAAGGACGTCGAGACGATTTACGAAGTGCCGATCGTCTTCCGGAAGGAAGGTTTGGATGAGCTGATCGTCCGGCAGCTACATTTGGAGACCAGGCAGCCGAATCTTCGCGAGTGGGACGCGATGGTGCAGAAAATCAAGCGGCCCAAGCACGAAATTTCGGTGGCGCTCGTGGGCAAGTATGTCGGCCTCAAGGAATGCTACAAGAGCCTCGGAGAGGCGCTGGTCCACGGGGGGCTGGATCATGAAACCAAGGTCACGGTCACCTGGATCGAGTCCGAGGACATCGAACGGCTGGGGACGGAGCGGATTCTGCGTGAGGCGGACGGCATCCTGATTCCCGGCGGGTTCGGGGCGCGGGGGATCGAGGGGAAGATCGCGGCGGTCAGATATGCGCGTGAGCGGCAGGTGCCGTTTCTCGGCCTGTGTTTGGGCATGCAGTGCGCGGCGATCGAGTTTGCGCGCAATGTGGCGGGATTGGCCGGCGCCAACAGTTCGGAGTTCGACGAGCGCTCGCCTCATCCCGTCATTCATTTGATGCCCGATCAACATGGCGTCAGCGACAAGGGCGGCACGATGCGCCTCGGTTCTTACAGCTGTCAGCTCGGCGAAGGCACGCTCGCCCAGAAAATGTATGGGGTGGAAGAAGTTCGTGAACGCCACCGTCACCGCTATGAGTTCAACAATGCCTACCGCGAGCAGTTGACGGCCAAAGGATTGGTATTGAGCGGACTCTCTCCAGACGGCCGGCTGGTGGAAATCATTGAATTGAAAGACCATCCCTGGTTCTTGGGAACACAGTTCCATCCGGAGTATAGTTCCCGTCCGCACCGGCCACATCCGCTGTTCAGTGGGTTTGTGGGCGCGGCTCTGCGGAAAAAACTGGGACAATGAGGTGAGATGCTGAAACCGACTTCCAACGGCGTTCTCGGCCTTGGTGTGGGACACGAGGGCGTCTCGGCGCCCTCAGGGTTGGGCGGGTGAGATCGGAAAGCCGGTTTGAGCATCTCACGTGAAACGAAACTGAAAACCATGGCGCATCTCGTTGACATCGGTTCCTTCAAAGTCGGCCAGGGACGTCCGCCGTTTTTGATCGCCGGTCCATGCGTGATCGAGAGCGAACAACTGGTGATGGATACGGCGGGACGAATTGCCGAGATTGCACGGTCGCTCGGCATGCCCTATGTCTTCAAGTCCTCATTCGATAAGGCCAATCGCACCTCGATTAAGTCGTTCCGGGGGCCGGGCCTGGAGAAAGGTCTTGCCGTATTGGCGAACGTGAAGCAACAGATCGGCGTTCCGGTCTTGACGGATGTCCATACCGAAGAACAGGCGGTGGAAGCGGGGCAGGTCGTGGATGTGCTCCAAATTCCAGCTTTCTTGTGTCGACAGACGGATTTGTTGATCGCGGCGGCGAATACCGGCAAGGTGGTCAATGTGAAAAAGGGTCAGTTCCTTTCTCCGGTTGAGATGGGAAACGCGGTGAAAAAAGTTGAAGAGTGCGGCAGCCGCCGGGTGATTCTTACCGAACGAGGGTCGTCGTTCGGGTATAACAACCTGGTCGTGGATATGCGCTCCTTTCCCATCATGCGGAGTTTCGGATATCCCGTCGTGTTCGACGCCACCCACAGTGTGCAGCTGCCCGGAGGCGGAGGTACCCGATCGAGCGGTCAGCGTGAATTTGTGGAACCACTGGCCTGCGCGGCGGCCGGTGCCGGCGTCGACGGATTTTTCATGGAAGTGCATCCCAATCCGGACGAGGCTTTGTCAGACGGGCCAAACATGGTACCGTTACATCACTTGAAGCCATTGTTGGAGCGGATCCTGCGAATATGCGACGCGACAATAACGACAAAATGAAACCA
>DKBD01000227.1:0-7421 GCA_002451055.1 Nitrospira sp. UBA6909
GTTGACGAGGGTCACGTCCAAGTCGGCGCCTCGTGCCAGTGCTTGTTCGAATTCCAGCGCGGCATACATCCCGCCGAATCCACCCCCCAGAATCAATACCCGCGGCTTCTCGTTAGGCATAAACCATCGGTAAAACAAACGAATTCAATTAGAGACCTGTCTCCACCGTTCAATGAGCACCAGGATCGCATAGATTCTATCAGATCGGTCTCTATTCGGCATCGCGTCCCGGAAGCGATGATTAATGCGCTCCATATAGCCGTTTTCTCAGGGACTTCCCAGCGTGATGCAGAATGTCAACGGAGGGGTTTATCCGGCGGCGGTAATTGGGGAGAGGCGTCGTTTGAAGAGCCGCCGGTACGAGCCAGCTTGGTTTGAAAATGGGAAACAGCGAAGGCGTTTATCCGCGGGCGCCAATGAAGAGAGGCTGCGCCTGAATAGCCCGCGGTACGAGCCAGCTTGGTTTGGTGGCGGTGGGCCGGATTGAACGGCCGACCCGCGGCTTATGAGTCCGCTGCTCTGCCAACTGAGCTACACCGCCACGACCCGTAAAAATAACGGGTTAGCTCGTCGGAGTCAAGGCGGGTGTGCATCATATTGTTTGTACCTCTGGTCGGCTCGTCGGTTCGGCTCGACGGCTCCGAATTTCTATACCGCAGGCATCACCATCATGCAGGAATCAAAGCCGTCTTTCTAATTAACGCAGCCGCAGTGCTTTTCCTGGTCACCGCCGTGGCCTGACAAGGGTATTCCAAGTCGTGGGGCCGACGATGCCGTCAGGCCTGAGGCCGTGTTTCTTCTGAAAACGAGCGATGGCAATTTTCGTTTCCGGCCCGAAGCGCCCGTCTGCGATCAGGCGGTGACCAGCGCGACTTAGAGCGCGCTGGACGAGCTTGACGTCCTGTCCCTTCAAAGGAGGTCTTTGCAACCGGAGTTGTCTGGCGAGTGTGGGGGCATTGGTACTGCGGCGCAGTGCCCGTTCTGTCTGTGGACCGATGGCTCCATCTTCCACCAGTCCGTGGTGGCGTTGAAATCCCCGAACCGCCGACACCGTGTCCCGTCCATACACGGCGTCAACGCGAATGGGGAACCCCTGCTGCCGCAAGAGTCGCTGCACGCGCGCGACACGCGGTCCTTTTATGGGAGGGGTCTGTGGTTGCAGCAGCACGTATCCCCCCTTCATCACGGTTGGTTGTGGCGAGCGCTTTGAAGAAGGAGTCGGCTGCGGAGTCGGCGTATCTTGCTCAATGCGATCATCTGTCAATTGCGCAAGATGACTGCGTAATTCCTCGTTTTCATGCTCTTTTTCTTCGACCTCTCGTTGCAGAGACGCCTGCAGGCTGCGTAATTCAGCGATATCGTTGTTGAGCTGCTGACGCTCGTCCAGGACATCATTCAAGTGGGATCGGAGTTCCTCCATTTCATGGTGCAGGGCAGGGGGCCAATAGTCACAGCCGCTCAGACTGAGGATCAGAGCGACAAGGATTCCAATTCTATTGAGGGTGAGGGGCTTCTTGAAGAAGTGTATACACACCTGTCGAGACTCCTTGGGGAGACTGGTCTTAGGAATGTCTACGATCAAGGGCACCCGCCGCTCATCGCGCGTTCCACCCATGGGGTTAACATTCCTCCCCATCTTCCAAGAACTGATCGTAACAGTCTTGGTGCCACGCGATGGCATCTGTATGCTGAGACGGAGGTTTCTCGACCATTTCCACCAAGACGTCTTTCTGTCCAAGATCGACCGGCTTTCCACAGGCTGGGCAAGGTGGTTGTGATGAGGTTTCCACGAATGCTCCGGTTCCATTGGTGTTGAGCGTAGTCATTATATTCAGTTCCCTATTCTTGGTGGTCTATTAATCCGCCAGTCGCTCGCCATCGTGCGAAAGCGGAGGCGGTGTGGTCAATCGCTGGTACTGGTTGAACTGGCCACGCATGCCGGGAGGTCTCATGGCGTAAGACGGCCCTTCGGGCTTGAGTGTCCGGTATGGACCGGTGGTTCTCTGAAGAAAAGGCGGTGCCGCGGAGATTCGGTCATACTGAAGGCCGTCGGCTTCATCTGCCGGTGCCAAGTGGGTGGCGGCGGTGTCTGTATTCACGACGGCATGGGCGGGAGAAATATCCGGGTTCCATACACACCCCTTCTGCAGCAAGAGCCAGCACACGGCGATAAGGACAGGAGCCGAGAGAATCGGTCGCCGGGACAGCTGTATGGGGAAAATCGTCACGTGACGGATTGGGGAGGTATTCATGTCAGAGGCCTTCCTGCAACCTTCGACACAGGGAATCCTTACGGGTGAAACGACAGATAGTGGAGCGGCCTGTTCTTACGGGCCCGTGCCGTGTGCCGATGACGCTGCTTCCATCCGAACAAACCCAAGAGCATCACTGCCGCAGCTGTCAAAACAAGTTCCATCATGGCTTCACCTCCCGCTACTCATCGCCCGAGGTATTCGCCGGAGAAGTGTTAAGGTCGGAGCAGTCCAATATTTCCAGGAGATCGAGTTGAACCATGATGCTTTTGCCAGCCAATCGGTGATTGGCGTCGAGCGTGACTCGCTTGCCGTTCAATTCGGTGACGACGACGCTGATCAGTGCCCGATTCTTCTTGCTGATTTCCAGTCTCATGCCGACCACCGGCTTGACGTCATGATGGGTAAGCCAACTTCGACTCACGTGAAAGGACAACTCCGGCTTGTAACAGCCAAAGGCCAGTTCGGGCGGTATCCGTTCCGTTTTCGATTCACCGGCGGACATGCCGATGACCAGTTGTTCTACCCCTCGCATGACGGAATGCCTCCCAGGCATAAAGACGAGGGGGTTGCCGAGGAGGGTGGAATCGAACAAGGTTCCGTCCTCCAGCCAGGCCATAAAATCAACTCGCACCAGATCGCCCCAACGGACTCTCCGATTGTGGATGCCCTGCCTCGGAGATTTTGAAAAACGAGATGCACTCACGGCGCGCATTTCTTCCCTGCTGAATCGTTCTTGTCCGACCAGGTTTCGTCAAGACTGATGACATGAAAACATGTGGCGGTGCCGGAGAGAACTAGGTGCATCCCCGGTTCTGGCCGATACGTTCCCTGGACGGACCTGTGGGCTGATCGTCTGCCCGCTTACCGGAGAACGGGAGGAAGCTATCGATTGAAGATGATCAGGGGGAAATCAAACCGTGGGAAACGGCGTATTTGGTGAGATCGGCGGTGGTGTGCAACCCAAGCTGCTTGGCGATTCGCGTCTTGTGAAACTCAACGGTCTTGACTGATAAGCAGAGGATGGAGGCGATCTCTTTCAACGATCGCCCCTCGGCGACTAGTTGCAGCACTTCGCGCTGGCGCAATGTCAGCTCAGCCTGCGGGCTTACGGGCGATGAGTGCTGCTGCAGCAGCGGATCCAAGACGCCTTTGGCCAGTAAAGGCGAGACATACAAGTGTCCCCGCAGGGCCGCCTTGATCGCTTGGACCAGTTCCGTCGCGTTCGCTCGTTTGATAACATATCCCGACGCGCCGGCGCGAAACGCTTCGGTGACATACGTGGGATCGCCATGCATGCTCAGGAACACCAGTTTGCAGTCCGGGACCGAGCGGCGCAGCTGCCTGGCGGCGTCAATGCCGTTCAGAAGCGGCATTGACAGATCGAGCAGAATCGCATCAGGCAGCAGGCGAGCCGCCTCCTCCAACAAGGCTCGGCCGTCTCCCACGGAGCCGACCAATTCGAATTCCGTTTCCAGAACTTTCTGAAGCGCTTCGACGAAGAGGGTATGGTCGTCCGCCAAGAGGATTCGAGGCTTCTTCATGGCTTCTCCATCGGCAGCCGAGCCTTCACTTCAGTGCCGGAGCCTGGCGATGAGCGCCAGGTAACCGTGCCACCCAACAATCGTGCCCGCTCCTGGATGCTGAGCATGCCGAGTCCGGCTTTACGCCTTCGGACTTCCTCGACATCCATCCCGATCCCGTTATCCTCAATGGCCAGCGTCACCGTATCGGATGANNTGGTGGAAGCGGTACGCGAGCTGTCGCACATCGTCAGAAAGCTCACTGATGTGCCGACGAATGGCGCGAATCCGCTTGCGAGTTTCAGCCGGACTGTCAGGGAGCCTCTGGCTGAGCGAGTCGAGTTGCAGGCCGATCGCCCCGAGACGCTGATTCACATCGTCATGGAGATCGCGGGAAATGCGGCGCCGCTCTTCGTCCTGGACCGTAAGGAGTTTTCCGGCCAGGGTCCGGAGATCTTCCCCATACGGGGTGGCCTCATCTTCTTCGAAAACCGGCCGCGCCCTCCGTCCGAGGCGTTGAGCGAGCTTATAAGAGGCTTTTTCCATCAATACACCCTTCCCTGCACCTTACTGTGCAGGGAAGGAGTTACGCAACCCTCTCCGATCTTCAATCTCGAAAAGTTGGCGCGGACATGATTCAGTCATCCGAGCCGGGTGATGAGCGGATTGCATCGGTTGCCAAGGGAGGGCGGCGCGACTCTCTCGCCGATGCAGGAAACCAGGACTGTCCGGCCTTCGCGGCCGAAGCTTCTTCGGCGGAGTCAACTCAATCCGTGAGGCTCCGCTTCCTGAGATGCGATGGCGGCTGACGGACGGCCGGTCATGTACCGTTTCGGGAACTTTTCAGAAGTACCATGGTATCGCCGCGTTCGAGGCGGTCGACTTGATCGAGTTCCGCGAGTGTCAGGATCCGATTGTTCCGATAGAGGCGCAACAGAAGATCGGGTTTCAGGTCAGCAGGGGTTTTTCCTATTTCGTCTGGCCGAACAGTGCGTTCCACTAAGCTGATATTCCCTTCGGCGGTCAGCAAGTCATCCAGGTAATGCACGATATGTCCGTGATCGACTGCGGCGGCGAGAATATACCCGCCGAATGTGGCCGGTGAGACGATGGCATCGGCGCCTCCTTGCTTGAACAGCTTGACATTCTCCTCTTCCTTCGCGCCCACGATCAACCGAACGGTGGGATTCAGGTGGCGCGCGGTCAGCAGTATCAACGCGCTTGCGTCGTCCCGCCCCGCCGTGATGATGACGCCCTTGGCCTTCTCGATCACGGCATTGCGCAAGACGGCCTCCTGGGTGGCATCGGCTTGAAACGCCGCGACGCCGAGCGATCCGGCCAGACGCACACGATCTTCCCGAGGATCGATTGCGACGATCTGTTCCGCTTGGGCTCCTCGAGCCAGCAGCTCTTTCGTCGTCGAGAAACCGGTGTGGCCGAATCCGCAGACGATGAGGTGGCGGTTTAAAGTCGATTGGAGTTTCGCCATGCGGTATCCCTCCATGTATTGCCGTATAATCAATTGGTAGGCCGTACCCAAAAACAGAAACCAGAGACCAAATCGAATCGGCGTGACCACCAGGGCATCGATGAGCCGGGCCCGTGTCGAGACGGGGACGATGTCCCCATACCCCACTGTCGTGACGGTGATCATGGTGAAGTACACGACATCGGTGAACGACACTTCTCCGTCGGCCTGGTCGTGAAGTCCGGCGCGGTCCCACCACAACAAGCCAAAGACCACTGCGAACAGCAAGACGACGACAAGCATTCGGGTCGCCAAGGTCTGTGAGGGAGACAAGGCGTGTGGTGAGACGACCATGCGGGGGGCCTCAACGAACTTGCCTTTTCGTGTGAGCGCGCGAAGCCGGTCGATCACGCTTTGCTTTTGCGGGGGACTCATGTCGCCCTCTGTGCACGCAATTGGACAGAGAAGTCCATGGTCATCTTTTATCAGATTGGGACGCGACGTTCATGAGTCGGATTCAGGTGGGTGGAGAGTTTCACGGGCCAGGCGGAGTTGGTTCTCCAGTTCGCGAATCCGCTCTCCTTGGGAACGGACCGTGTCTTCGAGCGATCGCTTTGTGCGGCTACTTTTCCAACGGCTGCTGAGCGAAGCGAGCAACGCTAGGATGACACCGGACCCAGCAGAACCAAGAATGACCAGCACCAACGATGTCTGATACTCCCACATGAGGAATTGGATGGTGACGGCCTCCGTGTTTTGAAGCGCGAACGTTGCTGTTCCGAGGGCAAGCAATAAGGCGACGATCAGGACAGTCATACAGAGCACTCACTCTTACAGGGTTTCGTCGGCGTCTATCATGCACCGTTAACGAATTGTCGATCCTGTCTCCCCTGGATCCGATGGCCGATCATCGGCCATCGTTGCGGTTTCAACTCGTTCGAGGAGCGGGTTTTCGATGAACGGAGAATAGACTCTCAGTTTGATGGTGACCACATAGCCCTCACCGATGAGGAGGTCGAGCTCGTCCATTTTCTCAGTAAAGGTCGCAAGGAGGACCCCTTTCGGCGTGGATAACGTCAAGAGCAAGCGAGTGGACTCCCGCTGTTTCTTGACGACCGTTCCTTTGACGGACTCGGTTTGATCGGGCGGGAGGAACTGTTGGGTATAGGGAGTAAGGAGATCGGGAGCCGCGAGATTGGTGACGATAGCTGCGAGAAACCCAAGCGCGAACCCGCCGATGAGGCCCAGCCAGGCTTTCATGGCTTCGATTCAGACTCCGGAGGCGAAGGTGCCTTCTCGTCCTTCCCCTTATCATCNNCCCTTCGTCGCGTCCTCGGTCTTCGTGCTCAGGAGATCCATCTGTTGTTTCAGATCTTTCACTCCCCCCGTACGTTGGAGTGCGATGAATGCCATCGCAATCGCTACCAGTGAGAAAATTAAAGCCAAGACTTCCACGGGAGTCCTCCTTTCCGTCACGCGAGAATCAGCGATTGAATCGGCTGCCTTCCAAGAGCCTAACGAATTCCGTCTTCAACGCCTGTAGTATTGCACAAACAGGCATTCTTAAGACAGTCCTGAGATTTCATCCCGTGCCACTCTCTTTGACGACACATGAGGACCGAGATCGAACAGGCCAGCCCTAGCTGTTCTACTCCATCGTACAGCCGGGTAAGGGCCGGCCGCTCACGCGTTTGGCTGGCCGGACGGCACCCGTCTCACATTGAGCGTTCCACTTTTGATATGGAAATCTCGTTGGGGGAAGGGAATCTCGATGCCATGTTCCTTGAACGCGCGACTGATCGAAAAATACAATTCGCTGCGAAGCACGCCGGGAATGGTCGCAAACTCTCTCGTCCAGACTCTCAGCATAAAGTTTAACGAGCTGTCTCCGAATTCGTGGAAGAGCACGCTCGGTCCAGGGTCTGTCAGTACGCCGGGATGAGTTCGCGCGACGTCCAGTAGAACCGTGCGGACCTTATCGGGGTCGGAGTGGTAGGAAACTCCGATGGGGAAGTTAAAACGCACATTGCGATCAGTGTAGCTCCAATTCACGACTTTCGACGAAATGAACTCGGCATTCGGAACGATAATGGCAATATTATCGTTGGTCACGATCGTCGTCGCACGGGGCGAGATGTTGACGACATCTCCATGTACGTTGCCGACTTCGATACGATC
>DKBD01000227.1:7450-11606 GCA_002451055.1 Nitrospira sp. UBA6909
TGACCACCACGTATCGGACGATGGCGCCGATTGCGTGACGGACTCCGATATTCACGTGGCTGGAAGCCAGCAACCGCTCCACGATCCAGGTTTTGAGTTTGGCCGTTGCGACGAACAGAAGGACGGTGAATACGGAGAGATAGATGAGCGTGACCGGCGTGATGATCGTCTGCCCGGCGGTATAGAGCGGGGCATTCACAATCTGCATCAGCCGTTCCAAGATCGGTACGTTCATGCCATGATCTCGTGAAGAAATAATTGCGGCTCAGCTCGATCTCTGATCGGAAACCATATGGCGGCGCAGGTAATGGCAGAACAGCCGAATGAAGAAGGTATGCGCACGACACGGCCCGACGTCCGATTCGACAAGAGCTGTGCGGATGCCGTCATGGCGTTGATTCTTTCTTGGCGTTTCCGAGATCATTCGAACCGCCGGAGACGTTGCCCAGCGGCCAAATCCGAAGGCCAGGAGCCTGGTAGCCCTTCGGCAGGTACTGATCGGGAATCGTCGTCCTGTTGCCGTCACGGATTTGGGAGTAGTGGGGCGACATGATTTCCACGCCCGCCTCGTTGAATTGGTCCTGAATGTTTTGATGCAGTTCCGCATAGATGATCGCCATCTTATTAGGGTGGCCGGTGTAGGCGTTGATCTCGTACGTGACATAAAAATCGTTCAAGCTGGTCTGCAGGACGAACGGTTCCGGTGTTTCCAAAATATGCGTCGTATGCTTAGCCGCGGCAACGAGCAATTCGTGAACCTTTCGCCATGGGAGGTCGTAGCCGATCGTCACGCTCGTATGGAGTATGAGCGGCGGGGGAGCCATGGCCGACGAGCTGAAATTGATGATGTGCGAGCTCAACACCAGGGCGTTGGGAATCGTGACGTCCATGTTCTTGATGGTTCTGATTCTGGTGACCAACAGCGTTTTTTCGGTGATGTCTCCGATCGTTTCAGCGATCTTGACGCGGTCTCCGACGCTGAACGGCCGCATGTAGGTGAGAACAATGCCGGCTACGATGTTGCTGAATGATCCGGCGGCTCCCAACGATACGAGGACGCCGAGAAAGACTGAAATGCCCTTGAATGCTTCAGAGTTAGACCCCGGGATGTACGGGATGATGGCCACGGCGGCGAAGACCAGGGCGAAGAACCGGACGATCTTGTAGGTGGGAGTGGCCCATTCGCGGTGAAATCCGACGAAGCTGATCGCCCCTCGCTCGATTCCCGTGAAGAACAGGTGGATCAGGTTGATGATGTATTTGGTGACCAGGGCGATGACCGCGATGGCGATGATGTCCGGGAGTGAGGAGGCGAACGTCAACGCGATCACTTTGATCGGCTCGATGAGATAGCCCAAGAGTTCGAGAGACAGCTGGTGGGTTGCGGGAAAGAACCCCAGGACCGATGTGACGTAGAGATAAATCAGGGACACGTAGGTTCCGAACTGGATCGCCCGTATGAGGCCCAGCATCCCCTCCGCGATCTGTGATCCAGTCAGCAGTTCCACACGCTGCAGTTTGAGGGAGTACTGGGTCGTATGGCCCCATTCGGACACCACGTGAAGCGCGCGGGGAAACAGATGGCGCAAGAGTTTCAGAAGGCCTACGAATAGGGCTGTCGAGATCAGGGTCAGCAGGAGGCCGGCGGCCACACTTCCCCAATTGGCGCTCAATTCCTGTATCTGATCCAGCGCCGTCAGAAACCTTTCTTTAAACTCGCGGGTCTGTGGGAAGAGGGTGAAGACAAAATGAAAGTATATATAGAGGCCAAAGGTGGACAGGATGACTCGAAGGAATCTGCTCAGGAACAGAAGGCCATCGGTCAGTTGATCTGCCGAGATCATTTCGAGATTTTGAAATGAAACCGGGCGGAACCAAGTTCCGCGCCAGGCGTTGAGGGCCTCATAGAGCAGAGGAAAGCCGACTCGGGCCGCTACGGTGAAGAAGAGCAAGAGGGCCGTCGCGACGCCGGCCCACAGCAGATCACGCGCGGTGATCGGAGCTCTCGGCTCAGGCGGCGGTTGAGGCGCCGGTTCGGAGGGAGAGGGACCTGTACCGCCAAGAGCCTTTCGTATGCGTTCCGTCTGTTCCTCGGCGAGTTGGTGTCGTGGTTTACCCGCTGCCTCAGCCTCATTCTCAGTGACGACGAACAACACTTCTTCGGATGTCACGATATAGGACGTCTGCTCATGGTCTTCGATCTTCAGGCTGTCGAGGGTGGAAGGCTCGGAGTGGGCCAGCCGCTCAAGCCGCTTCTCGATGGCCGTGGCTCTGGTGGCGGGGTCCACGTTGGCCAGCCCTGTCTGGATGGTGAACAGGGTTTCACCCTGGAACCGTACCGGAGCGCCTGAACCTGAATCAGAAGGCGTGGGATCGGCGTAGGCCAGGCCGGCGAAAAGCAGTAAGAGCGCGAGACCGCTCAAGGCCAACAGGGGACATCGGTGAACGCGTGCGTGCCATGAGCGTAGATTCGGTCTCTTCGACTCCGACATCATCATCTCCTGAATGACGAGAGCAAATGTGGCTGATTGTGCCATACCCGTCATTGCTACGCTACTCATCTGTCGGGGATTTGTCAGACTTTCCTTTGAGTTGCTAAAGGAACGTGAGGCAGGCATAATTGCGATGGCTCACTGACCCGCCTATACAGGAAGTCACGGCTGTTATGCCGTGAGGCTCCACCGAAAGGCTCTGAAAGGGATCGGTTCTGATGCAATTATTGAGCGTCGAAGTCGTATTGGGCCTGACCGGAGTGGTCATCCTGATCGGCTTGGCTGGTGAGGTGGTGTTCAAACGCACCGGGATTCCCAGCGTCTTGCTGCTCATGGGTTTCGGTGTTCTGTTGGGTCCGGTCTTTCACTTGACCGAGGCTGCGCAGGTCATGAAGCTGGCGCCCTATTTCGGCACACTCGCGCTGCTGGTCATTCTTTTCGACGGCGGGATCAATCTTCACATCGTCAAGGTGATCAATGAGACGCCGATGGCGCTCCTGTATTCCGTGTCGGTGTTCGGCCTGACGATCGTCACGGTCATGCTGTTCTATGTCTGGGTGGTACAGGGGGAGTGGCTCCATGGATTGCTGTTGGGGACGATTCTCGGCGGGACCGCGGCTGCCATTATCATCCCCGTAACGTCGAAAATGAACTCGATCGGGGATTCGGCCAAAGTGTTGCTGAGTCTGGATTCGGCGATCTCCGAGGTCTTCGTCGTCGTGATGGCTCTGGCGCTCATGGGGATGATGAAAGAGGCGAGCGGCGGTGGTGGGCACCTGATTCGTGAGGTGTTTCATGCCTTTTGGGATGCCATGATGCTCTCGGTGCTGGCCGGTGCGTTGTGGGCTCGCTTGCTGGCCTGGCTGGAAGGCAGAGCACTGTCCTACATGCTGACCATGGCGGCGATTCTGGTGCTGTACTATGTCGCGGAACTGCTCGGCGCGAACGGCGCCATCACGATTCTCCTGTTCGGGATCGTGGTAAGCAACATGGAATTTCTCGTCGGACGGTTGGCGAAACCGATTCGGACGTTGATCGGGTACGAATTAGATCAAGCGAAATTCGTGCTGGGCGAATTCGTGAAGCGGATGAACGAGGAATTGTCGTTTCTGGTGCGGACCTTCTTCTATGTGTTGCTGGGTTTGATTCTGGACTTCTCCGCGTTGACGGTCGGCATCGCGCTGACCAGTTTGGGGTTATTCGGCATTGTCGTGGCGGTGCGCGCCGTTTTGACCGAGGTGATTGGGCGAGCGACCGAAACCTGGACGTCAGGCGAGCGATTCGTGATCGCCGCCATGTTCCCGCGCGGTGTGGCGACTGCGGTCATGGCATTTCTTCCCGTGGCAGGCGGCATCGAAGGCACCGAATCCTTCCCGATCTATGCGCTCACGGTCATTGTATTGGGAGTGACGGGGATGACGGTCATTCTGACCATCTATCAACGGTGGAGTTCGGCGGAACATGTGAGGGAAGCGCCTCAGTCGTCCTCACCTGCATGATGTCGATCGTGCCCAAAGGCGGTAGTCTGGCCAGAACCGGTTTGTTCGTCCCTAAGCCGTCCACCTCTTCCCATATCCACGGATCCCGAACAGCGTCCACGATTCAGGCCGGCTGCTGGCGGCTCAGAATCTCCCGCTCCGCATCCAGCCAGTCTTGGAGATCGC
>DKBD01000227.1:11613-12826 GCA_002451055.1 Nitrospira sp. UBA6909
CGGAAAGGCCGGAGTCTTGCCGATACGGCGGATCGTTTCGGCGATCCGTGCCGGTTTTCCCCAGTCGCTCCAGAGCACGCCCGTCAGCTCCATGACCGCCACGCGATCAGGGAGCCGTTGGAGCAGGTGAGATGAAAAGTTGAATTGCGGCATGTGATGATACGCATCAGCAATCCCGGCGGACTCGTCAGGGGTTTCCCAGAATGGAGCCAGACGCTCAAACTGCGGCATCATGTCGGGAAAGCAGGCCCATCCCGTCTTCCACAACGTGTCCACGCTGGCCGTGAGGACGAGCGTGTTCCACAAGCCGCCGGCGCGCAATGCGGCATCAGCCTGCGCGAGTTCCGGCTTTTCAAGGAATGACGAGACGGCATGAACGGGATACCCGGGCGAGCCGCTCAAACGTGTACCGCGCTGGATCCATCCATACTCTGTCTCCAAACGATCAGGCTGGACGCCAAGCAGCAGCAGGCGGTCCGGCGCCTCATCAGCAGCCGCCACGGTCTGCTGGACCGTCGTCAGAAATCGCCGTTCAGGATAGATAAAGTGATCCGAGGGCTGGATGACGACCATTGCCTGCGGATCGCGGGCCCGTACATAGGAAAGGGGGAGGAAAATCCCGGCTGCCGTGTCGCGGTTCATCGGTTGGTGGATCAGCTTGCCGATCGGGCGTCCGCTCAGCTGCGCTTGTGTGTCGCTTCTATGGTGATGGGCCGCCACGACGACCGTACGTGCAGCCGATGCGATACGGATCGCGCGGTCGACCGTATGTTCAAACATCGAGCGATGTCCGACGAAGGTGCAATATTGCTTGGGCCGATGTCGCCCCAGCCATCGAAGAATGAGCGGCTTGACTCGCTCCCCTTCTCCTCCTGCCAACACGATCGACCACACGTGTTTCATGGTGGTAGGTTGATCTGTCATGACCGTCGTCCTTTCTCCGGCCTCAGAGACCGGCAGCCTGCGCTCTGTATAATAGGGGCTTATCGCTCGCATATACAGGCTCTTTGCTCCTGCTTCGTCGGCCGCCGTCTGTCATTTTCTTCCTCCAACGTCGTCGGCGAGGCGGTAATAAGACCGCCGAATAGGAACGATCGCGCCGATCGGCGAGTTCCCGATTCATGACTACCGTCGCGTCGACCCACTCACCGCAGTTCACGCACCGCCAAGCCGGGGCGGACGGCTGTTCGCTGATTTCGAGCAACCGTGAGTC
>DKBD01000140.1 GCA_002451055.1 Nitrospira sp. UBA6909
CGGCTTTGATTCAGTACCTTCGTTCGTTCGTCGTCGGTCATTAGTGTCGTTTTCCCTCTGGCCAGGATTCCCGTGCAGAGGGGAAGGATCGACTCGGGCGCTCCTTTGGTGAAGGCGACGAGTTTGCCTTCCGACCAGTGGAGGGTACTCATCCGTTTCCGATCGGCATCGAAGGCTAATTCTCCCATCCGGCGAAGAGATCGGTGGGCCAGCCCATGGTCGACGGCAAATTCTAATAGGGCGACTTCCGTGGGATCTCCGGTAGCGACGAAGTGTCCATCGGATCGTCGGACACGCTTCGCGTTGTGACAATGGAACAACGCGTCAAAGAGGGACCGCCATTGCTCGGCTTCCGCCGCGGTGACCGATCGGCTGCCGGCCCAAAAACAGTTGTCTCGCGATTCGATCACAAGTCCATCGGCATAGAAGCGATCCACCTTCATGCGATTCTCGGTCAAGGTGCCGGTCTTGTCGGTACAGATGACCGTTGTACAGCCAAGCGTTTCGACGGAGGGCAGGTGCTTGATCAGCGCCTTACGTTTCGCCATGCGCTGACTGCTCATGGCAAGCGCAAGTGTCACGGTCGGCAGGAGGCCCTCCGGCACGTTCGCCACGATGATCCCGATGCCGAAGATGGCGCTGACCCAGAAGCTCAGTCCAGTCCACAACCCGATCACGAAAAACGTTGTGCCCATGGCCACTGAAATTGCGGCAACGATCCTAGTCACCTTCGCGATTTCTTTTTGGAGAGGGCTGAGACTGGGCTCCAACGTCGTGGTGAGCGCCGCGATCTTGCCGAACTCCGATCGCATCCCGACTGTGAAGACGACCGCGCGTCCATGTCCCGACAGAATCGTGGTTCCGGCAAAGACGAGATTCGGGAGATCGAGCCAGTGCCCGTCCTCTGTAGCCTCGGCCGTGCGTCGTTTCGGCCGTGATTCACCAGTTAAGGCGGCATTGTCCACTCGCATACCCACTGTTTCAATCAGGCGCGCATCAGCCGGTACTCGTTCGCCTTCTTCCAGGATCAGCACGTCGCCTGGCACAATGTTGCGCCGCGGGATTTCTACCGTTTGACCGCCCCGCATCACCCAGGCCTTGTCCGGTAAGAGGCGCCGCAGAGCTTGGAAGGCGCGTTCCGCTTTATATTCCTGCAGGAAGGCGAAGGCGGCGTTGATGACGATCACGCCAAGGATGGCCCAGCCCAGCGTCGCCATGCCTTCACCAGGCCTCATAGCGTTTGCCGTGAAAGAGAGCCCGGCTGCGATCCACAATAAGATCGCGAGGAAGTGGGTGAAATGTCGACTGAGTCCGCGGAGCAGTGAATACTCGCCCGGTTCCGCCAGCACGTTCGGCCCGAACTCGTTCAACCGTCTGAGGGCTTCGTCTGATGCGAGGCCGCCGCTGCTTGTTTCAAGCCGCTTCAGCACGTCTTCCGCCGAGAGCCGGTTGATATCGTGGTATCGGAAATCCAATCGATCAGCCATCTGTGCACCCAGGATAACCGCGACGGTTCGCGACATCAGAGCTGGCGGAACTTTTCAACGGCCAGTCGAACTCAGGCGCGTGTGCCTCGCACAATGAGCACCGAACAGGGAGCATACTTCAGCAAGGTTTCCGAGACGCTGCCCAATTGGAGGCGTTCCCGCCCCGATAATCCCCGAGAACCGACGACCAGAAAATCTGGCTGGTTGAACGTGGCGATCCGGATGATCGAGTCGACAACATGATTGAACTGCACTTCCGTCGTTACGGTGTAGCCTTCCTTGATAAAATCAACCCGTATCTTGTCCACCAGTCCGTTCGCCCGTTCCAAGACCGGTTCATTCAACTCCTTGATCTGTTGCTCGGAGAGGTGGCGCGCGGCCAGATCTGTGATCGGTGTGACGGCGGCGGAGAAAATCGTAATGGTGGCAGTGTCCGGGAGGATCCCGGAGCGGAGGAATTTGGCTGCCCGTCTGGAGTATTTGGATTCGTCTGCGGCTAGGAGGATCCGATCGGCGGCTTTGATCGGCTGTTTGACGATGAGAACCGGACAATCCGCCAGCGATGCGACCTTCCGCGCAACGCTACCGAGGAGAAACCCCTTGATATCGCTCAGGCCTCGCGTGCCGAGCACGATCAGATTCGACCGCTCTTGCGCGGCCCGCTGCACGATTGTGGAAGNNGGGAGATCCATGTTGCAACAGGGTCCGCACCGCCGTGCGGGGCCGTATCGCCGACTGACTCAGCGCCACCTCAAGCTGGTTGGTGGCACGACGTAGGATCTCTTCTCCGGATTTTTCCAGTGCCGCCTTTGCACCCCGATAGGTTGCCACATGGGGGGCGCCGACGGCCTTCAGATGCCGTGTGTCCGCCACATGCAGCAAGGTGACGGAGGAGAGGGTGCTTCGTCCGAAGGCTCCGATCGCTTCAATGGCCCATTGCGANNGATTACTGCGGCGTTTTGCAGCAGAAGGGAAATTTCCACTGTGGTGAATGGCGTCAGTCATGTGGGGGAGTAATTGTCTGAAGGGTGAGGCGCGCTGGATCAAGTCCGGTTAGCGTGTGGCATATGAATCTGTGAAGGAGGAAGAATTGATGCTGACGAAAAAGAAAACAAAGGCGCGAGCCGCCGAGAAACGAGATTTTGGCTCGATAACCGCCGAGCAGGTGATGGAAACCCAGGTACAATCCGTCCACCTTCGCACGAAGGGGGATGTAATTGCCTCGCTCATGATCGAGGGATTCGGGGCGGTTCCGGTCGTCGACAAACAGCGACGGCTGGTCGGGATCGTGAGTGAGCATGACTTGCTGTCGGCTCTCGACGATGGGCAGAGCCTCGGGAAAGTGACAGCGGGAGAGATCATGACGGGCAACCCCTATTCCATTCGTCCGGAAACGAACTTGGCGACGTTGGTGCATGTGTTGCGCGCGAGCGATCTTGTTCGCGTGCCGGTGGTCGATGCCAAGGACCGTCTGGTCGGTATCATCGCGCGGCGCGACGTTCTGCGCACGCACCTATCTGCTGATTCATCCAACAAAAAGAGAAAGTGAGGAAAGGCGATGCGACAAACCGAATTCTTCCTCAAAGCCGGTGATCCGAAGGCCTTAACCGTCGGGCAGTTGATGCAAGATGCGGTGACGCGATGCACCGCTCGCACCGACGCCGCCACGATTGCACATCTGATGACCCATCGAAACTATGGGAGCTTACCCGTTGTCGATGAGGAGGAGATGCTGGTCGGTATTGTCACTGAATATGATCTTCTGCAGGCAATGATCAACGGGCGAGACCTGCGGAACATTCTGGCGACCGAGATCATGTCGGCGCATCCCCTGACGGTGACGGAAGACCAAACGCTGGCCCAAGTGGCCGATCTGTTCCAGGATCGGTATGTCACCCGTGTGCCGGTGGTGCGCAACAAGAAGTTGGTGGGGATTTTGGCCCGCCGTGATCTGCTCTTCGGCTACATGAAGGCGTCGCAGTACTGGTCGTAAACAGGAAGTGAAGCGTGAGACGTGAGGCGAAGGATGACTTCTGTCCAGAGGTAACGGACTCATGGACTACGATAAACGATCGTGTGCCGAATTGGACCAGCACGAACTGGCGACCTTGCAACGCTTCGTCGTCGCGATTCAGGAAGAATCGTACCCGTCCAATCCAGGAATCGACCCGAGTCATGTCTTTCGTGGACTTGAAGGCCAGATCTTCGTGCCGGTCACGATCTCCGGGGAACAGCCGGACGTGCACTTGGCGATGTTGATGGAACACAAAGGCGAGCAGTTGTATAAACAAAGCGGCTGCCGATTCATCCTTGTGCAGCGGTTGGAGGGGGATCAGGAGCACCGGAGCTATGTCTGGGCGGAAGGGACCTGGCGGACAGTACCGTAGCCGAGCGCAGGCCGGTGGGTTGAACAACGTCTTGGGAGGGATAGAGGAAGGGGCATGCGCATGCCCGGGCGAAACGGAAAGGCGCGAATTCTAAATAATGATTTCGCAGGGTTGAAGAAAGACTTTCAGAGGGATTTCACGGTCAGGATGACCCTGAACATGTTTGGCGCGAATCGCCTTCAGAGCTGCCAGAATATCAGGCAGAAAAATGGTTTCGTAATCGAGCGCCAGCATGAACAGCGTATTGGTGCTGTGACTGGTTGAGGGGTCGGAACCAGATACCGTCCCGGTCACGCCACTGCCTCCCACACCTGAAATGACCGTATAGCCTTTGAGACCCAGTTCTTTAAACATGGCAATGATCTCTTCTTCAAACCTCTTCCCACAGACAATGTGAAGCATCTTCATGGCAGTCCTCTCCGACGTTGTTCTTGTGGTCAGGGGTAATCTTGCGTGCAGCCTATCACAGATAGGCGACCTATGCAGGGGGGAATGAATCAATCTCCGGCAAGGATAAGCAAGGATGAGAGGGGTCAGCGACGTAAACGGCTGTTTGACTGACTGGCCCAGAGTGCTTCGTTGCTCGGATGCAGAGGTTCACGAGCAACGCCTTGATGGGCAACGGTTTTCTAATCAGGCCCCGTTCAAAGAACGAGGATTTTTGGACTTCGTGAAATGGAAGCTCTTCTTCGGCGGGACTCGATGGCCGACGTGGATCGAAAGCGAGCCGCAACAGGTGCCCGAGCAACGGGTGATGGGAGACCGACTATCCATCACCTTTATTAATCACAGTACGGTATTGATTCAGTATCAAGGGGTCAACATCCTGACCGACCCGATCTGGAATCACCGGGTGGGCCCCCTGAACATCCTTGGTCCCAAGCGGGTGCGGCGTCCTGGGGTCAGATTCGATGATCTCCCACCGATCGACCTCGTCTTGATCACTCACAACCACTATGATCATCTGGATATCGAGACCCTCACATTGCTGTCTGGAACATTCGCTCCGATTGTCGTGACAGGACGGGGGAATACTCCTGTGTTACAAGAAGCAGGTCTGGCTACGATTTATGAGCTAGATTGGTGGGGGTCGTTTCGGTATCAGGCTCTCGACATCATGTTCACGCCCACACAGCACTCTTCCGGTCGTGGACTGTTCGACAAGCAAAAAAGTCTTTGGGGAGGATTTGTCTTGGCGTCGCCTGCGGGCCACGTCTATTTCTCAGGCGATACAGGAGTCGGCCCCCATCATGCCCAACTGCGAGCGCGCTTCAAAGAATTTCGGGTCGCCCTGTTGCCCATCGGGGCCTATGAGCCGCGATGGCTCATGAAGGCTGCCCACATGAACCCGCCGGAAGCGGTGGAAGCGCATCAGCTCCTCAATGCTAAAGTAAGTATCGGCATCCATTTCGGCACCTTCGCGAACCTGACCGATGAAGGAATTGAGCAACCGCTCAGGGACCTCGCGGAGGCACTCACTCACGCCGGCGTGGAGCCGGGACGCTTTGTTACCCTCGGATTCGGCGAGACCAGAGAAGACCTTTAGTATCTCGAAAGTTCTTGCCAGAGTTCATTCCCGGCGATAGAAGGCAAGGCCTCGCTCGAGCATTCTGCGATGTCGCTTGCACCATGAAGGGGACTCCGCTATATAGGGGCGATCGACAGTACCTGGCTGCACACTTTGCATCACAAGGAGGAATGGCACTTATGNNGCGCGAAGCATCCGACATCAGGAAAGTCATCGGTGTCGGCTCCTGCTGGGGCAGCATCCAAGGCGCACTCGGATTCCCTGGAGGCGTGCCTGACGCGGATCCCGAGCGGTTCCAGTGCCGGGGCGAGAATGGTCGCAGAACAGAGTTGTCGGGACAATGAGGAGCTTCACCAAGGGGTAGTTGGGACGGCCACAGCGAAAAGCGGCAATCGTGTGTCAGCCGGGACTCAAGGTGATTCGTTCGAGGCCTGCATGGCACGCATTCCCAAAGACGCGACGGCAGGTCAACGAATGCTGGCGGAAGACAGCTGTCAGCGTGATCAGTTATTGCGTCGCTGAGAGGCGGAACAAGATGCCCAGGAGCCAGGCTGGGGACTCAGCTTGGCTCCTCTGCTTCCACAGCGTCCCGGCCGCGTTCGGCTTATCCCTCCCCCAGAACGTGTGGCATAGACTTGCCGGCTATTCAATATCGAGCTGAAGGAAGGGGACACCCCCATCCGCTTCTCACTATGCTCAAAAACAGGTTCAAGAAAAAAGAAGCATGAATCGCCGCAGTGTCACGTTTCTTTCTGTCACGCAGTTTCTCCATCACCACCTGTTATGGTTCTTGATCAGCGCATACACGCTCTCGGCTATCTGGCCGACTGCCGGTCTCTGGATACGGAATGTGACTTTTGGTGAATTCCAAATCTTCAACGAGAATCTGCGCGTCTCGCTGCTTCTGATTCTACTGGCGACCCTGATGTTCAATGCGGGATTGGGCGTAAAGACGTCCCATCTCACATCCTTGGCTAAAAAAACACGCATACTGTTTGCGGGGCTCACCGCAAATCTCGTCATCCCCATGGCCTATATTTTTCTGGTCACCCTCGTCATGCGGTTGTGGTATGAGCCGGAGGAAGCGCAACACATCCTCGTCGGGTTGGCCTTGGTGGCTGCCATGCCGATAGCCGGGGCCTCCACCGCCTGGGCTCAGAACTCCAATGGAAATCTGGCGCTGAGCTTGGGACTAGTCCTCGCCTCGACCTTGCTCAGTCCGGTCCTGACGCCAATCGCGCTCAATGTGTTCGGGGAGATGGCCACGGAGGAATATCAGAGGGTCATACACAACCTGGCCGCGTATGGATCGGGGACGTTCCTGGGTTTGTGGATCGTCTTCCCCTCGCTGCTTGGTCTTGGGGTGCGTCTTGTTACACCTGAGGGCCAACTCACGACGTTCATGCCGTTCATCAAACTGATCAATTCTGTTGTCTTGCTGCTGTTGAACTACTCGAATGGATCGGTGTCGCTTCCACAGGCCGTCGCCGACCGGGATTACGACTTCTTGGCGGTGACATTGGCCATCACCATCGGACTCTGTGTGACGGCCTTTTCATCGGGCTATGGGTTGAGCCGGCTGTTTAAGGTCGATGAGGCCGAACGGGTCTCGCTCATGTATGGCTTGGGGATGAATAACAATGGGACTGGGCTGGTGTTAGCCTCACTCGCTCTTGCAGCCTATCCTCGTGTCATGGTTCCCATCATTTTTTACAACCTCGTGCAACATCTGGTGGCCGGCGGGGTGCACGAGGTCATGGGGCGAAAGGTTGAGGATCGAAAAGCGACAAGCAGGTGAAGCGAGCGAATAAGTCAATGGTCATGAATGGCCCCCATTGCGGCCTGATGGTATGGCATGAACAGGGATAGGCGGTTCTTATTTTATGTGGCGATTTTGGGAGGTGTTGCGGAAACCAGCATGCGAGCTATTGCATGTCTGGTTGGTTTGTGAGGAAGGCGGCGGACGCCGCCTTCCTCCTGGCCGGTCAGTTAAATCAGGCTATGGTTTATTCTGGTTGTTCTTCTTGTGCTTTCTGGCGACGGACAGCCCTACTCCGAGTAAACCTGTAGCGAGCAGCATCACGGTAGCAGGCTCAGGTACAGGTTGGCCACCGCCATTGCAAGCGGGATCAGTCGGATTCAGCGTGCAGAAATCCACGATCTCTTGCAGTTTGGAAGTCGCAAATGCATTCACAAAATTTGCCACGACGGTTTGATCGGTGGTGTTCAAGCCATTCAGGTCATATACGTTGCCGCCATGGTTATCAGCGAGTGGCTTATATGAGTTAATAGTATTCTGGATGCGCAATACCGCATTGAACAGGGCGTTATTATCGGTCAGCAATTGATCGGCAATAGCCAGTGTAGGGGAGACGCCGCCAACTGTGCCATACGATACACTCGTCCCGTTGTGAGGCTCATCTGTAAAAATGATTATGTTTGTTAGCGCATTGGAGCGGAACGAGAATACCGATGATTGGCCGTCCAGCTCATTGAGGGCGAATGCCGTGGCGGTGTAGCCCGGCTCGACACTACCACTAACTTGTAGACCTGTAGCGGCGGTAGCAAAGTCCGTTGGATTTGTCAGGTCGGTCAGCATTCTTGGTCTGACGGATGAGTTCCCGTACCCGACCAGGCCGTATCTCGCGTCTACCCCACCAGCCGAAAGGATTGAGGCAAATGCACCGATATTATTTCTCAGGTTGGCTTGAACGTTACCCATCGATCCCGATTCGTCAACAACCATGATGATATCTGTGATGATGGCCGCCTGTGGGGTTGATGCCATGCCCCACATCACTAAGGCAGCAAGCACGATAAGGCGTAATCTCTTTGAAATTTTCATGCGCATTTCCTCCCGTTGTAGTTTGCCGAGTCAGATTCCTACGGCGAATATTGTCCTTTTGGGTAGTTTTAGCTGCAAACTGCCGCCATACGTATTCATACATAATGTCTCAAATATGCAGCATTCAAGCCAATTGCGTAACTTGTTGTTATTTAATTATTTATAGATTAATGGCATGTGCAGTAGTTAGCCTTATGTCAAATTATCCGACAGTGTAGAGACCCTTTTCTGAGGTCTATTTTTGAATGCGTTTATTCGAAATACAAATTTCCACCGAGCGCAATGGGTAAGCTTTGATTATGCAGTTTGTGCGAAGTGTCAAAAAACCCGACACCGGGAGAGGAAAAGAAGACACAGGCCACTTTTACGAGACCTTTGAGGACTGTCCTCGCCTCGTGAGCTTGGATTCGAGCACAAAGGCTCCAGCGATCGTGGTCCGCCAATCGTCTCAAATTTTCGAATCGCGTGCGCAACTTGATGTGTGCAAAAAACCCGCGGCTCATCTTTGGTGTGGAGGTACAATAAAAAAAATGACCACAAATCGTTTATTACGATCCCGCGATGAGTAGGCTGGATCTGTATATCTTCCCCTTCACTCCCACGCGGTTCAACTAGTGCCACTTTCTAGAGCCTTGTGACCGCGGTCGAAAACGCCTTCCTCCCATGGCTTGCGTATGTGGTGCAGATGAGAGACGTGCGATATCAGGAATCTTGTCACCCCTCTTGACTCATCAAGAATTGTTGTTATGTTCCTCCATCATGGTTGCTCGCGCGCTCTCGACCAAGAAAGCGGTGGCGTTGTTTCATGCCCTGTCGGATGAGACCAGGCTGGCGTTGCTCGACCGGTTGAAGGACGGAGAGCGCTGTGTCTGTGAGTTGACGGAGGCGATGAAGACCGGCCAGTCGAGGTTGTCGTTTCACCTGAAGGTACTAAAGGAAGCCGGATTGGTCGAAGATCGCCGCGAGGGGCGATGGATGTATTACTCGCTCAGTGTCCAAGCCATTGAGGAGCTGGAACATTTGGTCGGCTCCCTCAAAGAAGCCGTAAGGGCGGCGGTGTCGGCGGGACGTTGTTGCTGAATTTTTAGCCCTTGCAGATCAACATTCCTTGATAGGAGGTGCTCTATGACCGACGAACAGTCACTCAAAGACGAGATCAAGGCCAGATATGGGCAGGCCGCGTTGCAAGCTCAAAAACAGGAACGACGGTCTTGCTGTGGAACCGGCACCGTATTGGAGGCAGGCAAGCTCGA
>DKBD01000189.1 GCA_002451055.1 Nitrospira sp. UBA6909
GTTCTGGACATTGAGCGAGGGCATAGCGTTTTATTATCGAGAGTGATGGCCGACGAGTCAACTAGAGACTGAGAGGCCCTGTTCTCCGGCTAAGCACGCGACCGGAATAAACCCAATTGGTCTTCGACCACATGAGGAGCGTGCCAGGCGTCTGGCATCGGCCTTGCGTGGTGATTCACCCAGTGGGTGAACCGCAACCAAGGAGGAGGCTGATGCCTGAGACGCCGTCTGAAACCACCCGGCTGCCGTTCGAGATTGATGCCCGGATTGATCCGACGCTCGTCACGGCGCATGCCGGCGTGCCGCTGGTGATCGAGCTGTTTCGCCGTGTCGGCGCGGCGCAGGTCGTCAATGATGCGGTCCGCATCAAACAGCGGCAGCGCGGCTTGATGCCCGCGCAGTTGGTGGAGACGCTGATCGCGTTGTGGACGGCGGGCGGGGACCGCTGCCAGGACCTGCAGACCTTGCGAGCTGACACGGCGCTGGCGGCCTTGTTGGACTATGAGTTGCCTGCAGCCACGACGATGCGGGATTTCCTGGAGGGCTTCCATGTCGAGGATCTTCCGTTGCTGCACTCCGGTGAGAAGACGTCCGTGCCTGCGGAGTCCGTACCCCTGGCGGGCGTGGGGGCCGCGAACCGTCGCATCCTGGCCGCCGTGCAGCAGTCGGCACCGCAGACCATCGCCACGCTGGATGTGGATGCGACCCTTCTGGAAGCCCACAAGCGCACGGCAGCCGTGACGTACGAGGGCATGCGAGGCTATCAACCGGTCGTGGTCGTCGGGGCCGAGCAGGACCTGATTGTCCACGATGAATTCCGAGACGGCAACGTCCCGGCGGGCTGTGGCAATGCGCGGATCCTGGAGCGCGCCGTCGCGCGCTTGCCGCCTGGGCTCACGCAGATCTTCGTGCGAGGCGACAGCGCCCTGTATGAACAGGCGGTGCTGGCATGGTGTGAGGCGCCGAAACGAGAGATCGAGTATGCCATCAGTGCCGACATGAGTCCCCCACTGCGGGCGGAGATCGGTCGGTTGCCGGCGAGCGCCTGGCAGCTGGATCGCGAAGAGCCCGATGTCATCCGCGAGTGGGCCGAGGTACCCTACGTGCCCGAGGACGGCGACCATCGGAAAGATCGCCCCTGTGTGCGCCGCTATCTGGCCGTGCGGGTCCGCAAGCGCCAAGGGGAGCTGTTTATGGATGGCAACACGGTCAAGCATTTCGCGATCGTGACCAACCGGGAGGGCGATGGGCTCACGCTGATCCGCTGGCATCGAGAGAAAGCTGGCACCGTCGAGCATGCGCATCATGTCCTGAAAAACGAGTTGGCGGCCGCGGCGCTGCCGAGTGGAAAATTTGGCGCCAACGCCGCCTGGTTCCGGCTCAACGTCCTGACCTACAACCTACTCAGCGCGTTGAAGCGGCTGGCCTTACCCGGAGATTTATCGACTGCCCGGCCAAAGCGGCTGCGGTTTCTGGTGTTCAACACGGTCGGGAAAGTCATCCATCATGCCCGACAAACGTGGTTGCGCCTCACGACAGCGGTTCAGCAGGAGCTCTTGGTCTTGGCGCGAAGCAAAATCCTGGCGCTCAGCCCGACTTAGCCGGAGAATAGGGAGATCCCACAAGGCTTGCTTTTTTGTTTTACTGCATTTAGAGGCATTTTCTTCCTCTCCCCATCCGTGGAACCTAGATCACTTAGCCTGGCATTGAGTTTGCTCCCTTGCTACGTATGTATCTACCGCAGTCGTTTTTATGGCTCCGTACAATTTTCTTGCGACAAGTTACGGAGAAGTATAAAAAGGCGGGCCGAGAAATCGTGATCCTGAGAAACATCCAAATGTGCCTGAAGCTCGTAGCTATTCATAGCTCCTGCAGGCCTCAAATAAATGCACTAACCGGAAAGAACGTCCGGATGACGTTCAGCTATCATCTGATGCGAAGGGGGAACCCATGAATCGACAGCATGTTTCTAAATGCGCCGTGGGAGTAGTCGCGTTTGGGCTTGTTGGGATGACGGCGCAAGTTTACGCGCAAAACGTCACTCCGTTTCAATTAGTAGGCCACGTTCAATCATTCACGCTCGATGATCCGATAGATCCTTTTTCTTCCGCGAAGCTGATGGTGAATGGAATCCAGGTCACGATACCCAAGAACTTGGTGATCCAGTTTCCGGCAGCCTATTTCACAGCCCAACAGGTGTTTGAGAATGCGCAAGGCGTGTCGAAGAAATATAGCGAATCGGGTCTGGCACTCAACGACAAGTTTCCCCCCTTGGCTGCTTTCGAAGTGACGATAGATGGGAATGCGATAGAGGGTGAATATCGCGCGGGGCTGGTCAGTATTTCACAGCAGTCGCTTAACACGAGTACTGGATATATCCATCAGATCGACGTCACTAGAGGAATGATGTGTGTGGGAGGAAGTCCAACAGCCACGGCTTGCGGAACAGGGGATACCCGTATCCGTCTTAACGACCCAGCACTGGACGCGTCGGATTCGTTTGCAGGTGATGGTCGCTATGGAAAGCCGAATCCGTTGCCTCCCGCAGTGGGACCCACAGACAATCCAGATTCGCGCTATCCAGACCCACGTTTCACAGTGGATCAAGGGAACCCGACCGTTCATGCCCTCACCGGGTATCCGATGTGTGTTCCACGGGCCGCGGTAGATTCCGAATGCCCTGCCTCCAATCGACCGCCAGAAAATACGTTTGTTATGGGGACCGATCCACTCATATCGCCGGTCAGGTTTGGCAACGATACGATCCCTGCTTATCCAATCTGTGATCCCACAAAACAGGCGCCGGTAAGAGTGGGCGATCACATCACATTTGCAGGGACGCTTGCGCGAGACAGCGATGGAACCTATGTATCGGTCCATACGTTAGTGGTCGACATCGGGATCTATACACAACCGGGTATCAAACCCGCGTATGTCACGCTGGAGGAGTCCTTGCTGGGTACGAGAGGTCCAACCGCGACCTGTGCTGCCGCAGCTGAGTGCCAGGATCGACTCAAGGTTGAGGGGTTTACGACAGATCCTAGTCGGCGAGTCAGTGTGTATGCCGTTGATGTGGTGCGCAACGGGACGCCTAAGGTCCGCCTGTTGCACAGCACGGAAAAAGTGCAAGCCGTATTCGGGAGATTCCGCTATGTCCCACCACTCACAGCCGCGGCTCTGTTTGACATCAACGGAAATCTCAAAGGTGCAACACGAGAACTGATGGTGCGCATTGACGATCCAAATCCGTTAGCAGATCGGACCGAGGTTCCCGATGTACCCAAGGCCGCCCATGGGTTGGTGCCAGGTATCTATGTGGCGCCTGTTGGAGAGTATATCTTTCCTGAACCGACTGGCGTCCAGGGAGGACAGCAGCCGGCCTTGAATTTCCAATGCCTGGCTTTTTTGATCAATGGGTGGGCTCTTCCTCCTGGTCTGACCGATATTAGGCAGCTTGATCCCTGGCCAGGGGTGGCGTCGCCGACATTTTCATGTATGAACTAGTGGTCAACTATGCGAGGAGATTTCTGGGAGACCAAGACCATGCAAGTACGATACACAACTACTAACTTTAATCCGTTCCCTCTCAGGTTGGCCGTATTGCGTTGGATTACCGCTGGAGGATACGAACTGCAACGGGTATGGTCATCGGTCAAGCTGACCGCAGTCTTCCTTCTCGCCATTGTCGGGGTTGGTTGCGCCGGGCACAAAGCCCCTCTCTCTCAGGTGATCATCAAGCCGACATGCGATCGGCTTATCACCGCCAACGTTGTAGCGCTGGACCAGGTGTACTACTACAACCGCTTTGGGGCATTTAATCCAGCAGGGATCATGTATGCGCTCCGGCGCGACGTCGTGAAGACCGGTGACGGCAAAGAGGAGGGACCGGAAATTCTCAATGAGGATTTGGATGGCGACTCAGATGAAGTGGGAGAGCCGATTCCTCTGGAACCGAGCTCTGGGGATGTTTTGCTCGCCGGCCACGTGAAGCTTCGGTCCGATAAGCGACCGCGACCCCTGGTGTTGCGGGCGAATGAGGGCGATTGCCTCCAAGTGACACTTACGAATCTCTTGAGCCCGACGGTAGACGAGCATGAATTCATGCGTGATCCAGAACGACGGCTCACGCATCCAGAAAATCCGGTGGTGGCCGTTGCTGATAGCGATGAGCCGGCGACTCGGCATGCCTCCATGCATGTGAACGGTTTGAGTCTGGTTGACACGATTGACTCTCAAGGCGCGAACGTTGGGAAGAACGGTTGGTATAAGACAGACAAAGACGGACGGTATGTGACGGATAATGCCGGAAAGCGGATTAAGACTGATGGAAAGTGTTCCGATGACTCCACAGATTTTGGAAAGAACCTGTGTGCGCTCGCTGCGCCAGGCGAGACAAGAACATATAGCTGGTATGCAAAGAAAGAAGGCACATTTTTCCTGTATTCGATGGGGGCGCCTGCGGGGGGAGAAGGGGATGGAGGACAGTTGGGGTTAGGATTATTTGGAGCGATTAATGTGCAGCCCAAAGGGGCGAATTGGTACCGCTCTCAGGTCACTGAGCAAGAACTCAAGTATTCGACGAAGGGGAAAACGAAGTACAACCAGCCGATCATCGACTACGAAGCAACGATCAAGGCTGGTCCGTGGGCAGGCCAGCCAATTCTCAATATGCTCAAGTGTCGAGATCAGAATTCCGCTCGCGGCCAGGGTAACCGGGAAACCTGTGAAACAGGTGGTGAACTTGTGCACAGCGATCTGAATGCGGTGATCGACATCGAACGAGAGGATGGCTGTGAACAGATGGGGGAAGGGAATGCATGTGGCAGGCCTTATCGAGAATTTACCGTCATTTTCCATGATGAAATCACCGCTGTGCAGGCGTTCGACGATATCCGGGAGGAGAATTCTCCACTCAGCTCACTACGTGATGGTATGGGCATCAATTATGGTTCTTCTGGCCTTGGGGCGATGGTAGTGGCCAACCGAAAGAATATCGGCCCAGCGCGAGATTGCACCGAGTGCAAGCTCGAAGAATTCTTCCTGACCTCCTGGGTCAATGGTGACCCAGCCATGGTCGTTGGGTATAAGCAGGATGGATCCGGGAAGGAAGCCAAATATCCCGATGACCCGTCGAATGTGCACCATTCTTACCTTGGAGACCCGATCCGCTTCCGGAACATGCATGCAGGTCCGAAGGAGACCCATGTCTTCCACCTGCATGCTCATCAATGGGTAGAAGATAAACACGACTCGACATCCCACTACCTCGACTCACAAACCATCTCTCCGGGAACAGCCTTTTCCTATGAAGTGCATTATGGTGGATCGGGCAACCGTAATCTCGGACCAGGCGATTCCATATTCCACTGCCACCTCTATCCCCATTTCGCACAGGGGATGTGGGAATTGTGGCGCAGTCATGATGTGTTTGAAGATGGTGGGAAAGATCGCAGATTGCCTGACTACGAGATAGCAGAGGGAACACCAAATCCAGCCATTGTCCCTCTTCCTCGGACTGCGTTACCTCCAATGCCGGCCAAAAAAGATGGCGATGGTTTTCGAGGCTACCCATTCTATATCGCAGGTCAGAAGGGACATCGGCCTCCGCAGCCTCCGCTCGATTTGGATGTGAAGGGGGAAGACAAACAGACGTTGCAGCGCCATATTGTCCGTGATGGGACGGTGCGGGACAGGGAAAATGCCCACGGACCTGAAGAGATAAGAACGACACCTCCCTTACCGAACGAGGACCTGTTCAATCGTGGCCGAACCAATTCGGCGAAGATCGCCAAGCGGGTATGGTCACAAAACAGCGATCTAGACTTGGTCAGTTTGGCTCGAGAGCTCGATACGGTGACTGTTGTCCCACTGCCACAGACTGGGACGAAGGCTGAGCAGGAAGCCATGAGGTTCCATGCCGGAAAGGCTTCCGTTCATGCTAAGTCGGCCGTAGGCCCAGGCGAACCGGGTTGGAAGCATAACTCGTACAATTGGGAGGCACCTGGATATGTAAGTTGTCACCCGGACGGCACTTGTGACGATGAAAATGGGACCCGCGTTTTGTTCAGTGTCAACGGAGGCGGAAACATTTCTGACGACAAACGTGGAGAGGGGAAACCCGGTGCGCCCTTTTCTAACCCTTGCCCGAAACAATGGGTGGATGAGCGTGGAATCGTGAGGGACGTTAAGGTTCGTGAGTACCGAGCGGTTTATGTCCAACTGGACATGACTGTAAATAAATCAGGGTGGCACGACCCTCAGGGACGATTTCCAGTGTTGGAGGAGGACCTGAAAGAGACGCTCAATGGATCTCGCCCAACAGAACCCCTCTTTTTCCGGGCCCAATCCGGAGAATGCGTGGAGTTCTACGCCACAAATTTGATCCCCAGCAACCTCAACCTGGATGATTTTCAAGTCTACACGCCGACCGATACGATCGGTCAACATATTCATCTCGTGAAGTTTGATGTCACGTCGTCGGACGGGTCTGGGAATGGATGGAACTACGAAGACGGGACAT
>DKBD01000112.1 GCA_002451055.1 Nitrospira sp. UBA6909
GCGCGTGCTGGAGCCGCTCATGGCAGGAATCTACGCCGGTGACGCCGAGCGGATGAGTCTCAAAGCCACCTTCCCAAGGTTTTTTGAACTGGAGCAGCGATACGGCAGCATCATCAAGGGGATGATGGCTGCCAAGAAGAATGCTCCTCCGGCTCAGACTGGCAGGACTCGCCGCACGATGTTCGTCAGCCTCAAGAACGGGCTCGGCGATCTGGTGACGGCGCTGACAGCACGCCTGGCTCAACAAGGCGTGGAGCTTCGGCTGGGATGCCGTGTCGATGCCTTGAGGGTGAGGTCTCATCAACCGGGCCGGTGGACATACGATCTCATCCTCGATGGCGGATCGGCACTCTCCACCGAAAGTCTTGTGCTCGCAACACCGGCTTATGTCTCTGCGGAACTCTTGCGGCCGTTGACTCCGATCGCCGGCGGGTTGCTGGACATGATTCCCTATGCCTCGACCGGTACGATTGCATTGGCCTATCCTGCCAAGGAAGTAGCCGGCGCTGTCGAGGGATTTGGATTCATCGTGCCTCGGATTGAAGGGCGTGACCTAATTGCCGCCACATGGACTTCCCTCAAGTGGCCATACCGAGCCCCGGCTGATCAGGTCCTGATACGCTGCTACGTCGGCGGTACAGGTCGGGAGGCCATTCTGAAACTGGATGATAAGGAGCTGCTGACCAAGGTTCGCGCCGACCTTGCGGCGCTCTGCGGGATCAAGGCGGAACCGGTATATGCCGAAGTGAATCGTTGGTGGAAGGCGATGCCACAATATACCCTGGGCCATCTCGACCGGTTGAATCAGCTGGAGTCGGCTGTGAGCCGCTATCCTGGATTGGCACTCACCGGTGCGGCCTATCGGGGGGTCGGGATTCCCGATTGCATCCGCGATGGAGCGATTACTGCGAGGCGAATTCTGCGAGATCTCACGGGCGAGAGGTCGACCTGACCATCCCTAGAGAATCTCTGTTGGGTTGGCATGTCGGTCGCACACCCATTACCCGCCTGTGCAGGAAGCCATGGGGCTTCTGCATGCTGAGACGAAGAACTGTCATCCACCGTGCGCCTCACGTCACAGTCATGCCGTGTCTATGGATTGGCGGTTGACGAATGACCTGTTTCCCGTGAGATGTGAAAACGACGAAGGCCGATTTGTTCATCGTCCTGTCAGGGAAGAATGATGGCGTCTTGAGAATAACCGAGTTCTTTGAGCGTGGTTTCCAGTGTGTCGACCATCGGGGACGGACCGCAGAGAAAAATGCAGGTATCGGGACCGGGGGGAGGAAGGTGTCGGCGCAGCACGTCGGCCGTCACACGGCCGGTGCCTTGTGTCCATCCAGCCGGAGGATCTTCCAGGAGATGATAGCAATGGAAGTTCGGATAATCCCGAGCGTCTCGTTCCCATTCATCCTTATAGATGATGTCCGCTTCGGTTTTGTTGGCGAAGATCAGGNNGATGATGGAGATCATCGGGGTAATCCCGGTGCCTCCTGCCACGAATCCCACCTTCTTGGCCATGCCATCTACCCAGTGGCCGCCAGGGTTTGGTCCGCTCATTAGCACGGTATTGCCGATCTGCTGCTCATGGAGATACTTGGAGATCGGGCCCGCCTCATACCGTTTGACGGTGAGGTCGAAGAAGCCGGTTGTTCCGGAGAGTGAGGAGGGCGTATAGGCGCGCTTGACCATCTTGCCGTTGATGTCGGCATGGACGTAGAGAAAATCGCCGGGTAGCATATCCAGCGTGGCGTTGTCGGGAAGTTCGAACCGGAACGTCTTCGTATCGTGGGTGTCCGTTTCGATGGCCGTAAGCTTGTATGGACTCGGCGTTTTCGTCTTGATGCGGGTGACGGATTCCATATTCGGGCCCATCATACGAAAGCAAACCCATCGGTGCAATGCCGAAGTTTCAGTAGGCGGCCAGGTTTCCTCCCTCGACCGACCTGTCGCCTGCGCATTCCCTTGCGGGGCCCTGTGCATGACGCGCTGATTGTCACAGGGTGCTCAGTAATCCACCCGCATCAGAAAAAGTCCCTGCGGAGGTGCGGTCTTGCCAGCTGCGGAGCGGTTGCGGGCGTTGAGGATCGAACGGAGTTCGTCCGGCGGCCGTTTCTCCAACCCGACCTCTACGAGTGTGCCAACAATCGAACGCACCATTTGTTTCAAAAACCGATCAGCGTACACCTCAATTCGCAACTGATTGCCGTGACGTGTGACGGTCAGACACTGAAGACTGCAGATGGGGTCGTCGTTTTCGGTCGGCTGTGTTTCAAACGATGAGAAGTCATGCGAGCCGACGAGCGTCATGGCCGCTTGGTTCATAGAGGCGTCGTTCAGCGGCTTGTAGATATGCCAACAGTATTGCCGGTCGACGGTCGGACGTTCCGGACGATTCAGGATGCGGTATTCATACAATTTGCCCTTCGCGGAATATCTGGCGTGGAATGTGTCGGGCATGATGCCGGCCGATTGTACGACGATGGTTTCTGGCAGGTGGGCATTGAGCGCCCTGGTCCATTGACGCGGGGTCATGTCACGGTCGATGCGAAAGCTTGCCGCCTGGCCGAGCGCATGAACACCTGCATCGGTCCGTCCTGCGGCGACGACCGACACCTTGGTTTGTGTGACGCCTTTGATCGCGGTTTCGATCGCTTCCTGAATCGTGGGGAGGCCTGGCTGGCGTTGCCAGCCTGTGTAGGCCGTGCCGTCATATTCAAGTATCAGTTTGACAACAGGCATGGGCAGCGCCGCCCGATAAACCCGCGAGCGTTCATCGTAAGTCGGACATGTTGGCGGAGAGAAACGAAGAAATGCCTTTAAAAATAGAAAGCGCGACGTTCTTTACGAACGCAGGTTGTCGCAGTAATTTCTCTTCATCCGGGTTTGAAATGAAGGCGATTTCCGCCAAGATGCTTGGCATACTTGTGAATCTCAATACGTAAAACGGGGCGGTCTTCACACCATGATCGTTGACTGCGTAGCTGCCGTTCATATGCGTGACTATCGCTTCCTTGGCGGTCCAGGCAAGTTCGAGCGAGGACTCGATTTTCTTCGTCGTCAGCAGGTCGGCGACCAGATATTCCCAGCCGACACCGGTACTGTTCAAGGGCGTGCCGTTTTCGCGTGCGGCCACTTCGAGCGCGCGCTGGTCCTTGGCTTCTCCAAAGTGATACACCTCGATGCCTTTGACCTTGTGCGAGGGGTGTGAGTTGACATGGATGGACACGAACAAGTCGGCGTTATGGCTGTTGGCGAATTTGGCGCGTTCTTCCAACTCGACGAAGACATCACGGTCCCTTGTCATCAGCACCTGCACGTCGGGCCGTTTGCTCAGAAGTTCGCGAAGTTTCAGCCCGACCTTGAGCGTAATGTCTTTCTCTGCGGTGTGCCGCCGCCCCAGTGCTCCCGAATCTTTTCCTCCGTGGCCCGGATCAATCACGATGGTCGTGAACCCTTTTGATGGAGGAACGAGGGGTTGAACGGGAGGAGGTGTGGAAGGCGGCGAGGGCTCCTGTGCGTCAGGTGATGCGGACTGGTTCTGCTCGGCTGGAAATGTCACGTCGATGACCAGGCGCGGTGGATTCGAGAGTGTGAACTGCCTATATGTACGGAAATCCGTGGTCGGGAGGGATATGGTGATGCCCAGCGATTCGGTTTCTGTGATGATGAAAGGACTTGGTATGGTGCCGTCCTCCGCCTTGGCTCTCGCCGCCTGGTTCATAGATGCGTTGGGAAGGGCTATGATTACACGGCTTGGATTCTTTACCCGTCGCTCGATCGCCTTGACATCCCGGTCTAAGTCCAGGACGAGTCTGGCCTTCTCGGAACTCGCGAAAGCGCGAAAGTTTTGGACAGTGACGGGGGCGAGCGAGGCAGGCGCCGCATTCACTTTTGGAGTCTTCGTTTGTGTTAATGGACGGGAAGGACGAGTACGGTCGGTCGGGGGCGCAGCCCAGAGGGATGGGAGCGAGAATGTAATATCCGCGAAGG
The DNA here is from genome assembly GCA_002451055.1 of Nitrospira sp. UBA6909. Taxonomy (GTDB): domain Bacteria; phylum Nitrospirota; class Nitrospiria; order Nitrospirales; family Nitrospiraceae; genus Nitrospira_D. The sequence continues at coordinate 3,994 of DKBD01000112.1, forward strand.
TTGGGAAAAGGGCGCACACCAACACGGCAATGAAAGACATGAAGGGAATTCGTTGTTGGGCTCGTCTTCGCATCTAGGCTTGTCTATGACATCTGGAAGGAGTATCAAACTATTCTCAGATGTCCTGTATCTTGTCAAGGACTTAGATGGTTTTGCGGGGCGCCGCGTTGACAGGGTGTTCCCGGCCGCGATAGCGTGAGCGCCATGGCGACACACCTCATCGTGGATGGATATAATCTGTTGGGCGCCACAAGAAGGCTCTCCGACCGACTCGAATCCGCTCGTGAGAATCTGCTGCGCGTTCTGGCAGCCTATCGTCACCGGAAGGACCATTCTATTACGGTCGTCTTCGACGGATGGCAACAGGGGCAACCGATGGAACAGCGGGAGCAGCGGGCCGGTGTGCAGGTTATCTATTCCAAACGCGGCGAAAAGGCCGACCAGGTGATTCAGCGGCTGGTTCGGCAGTATGGATCGGATTGTGCGGTGGTCACCTCCGACCACGAGATCATCAATGTCGCCAGATCTCATGGCGCGTTCGTGATGGAGGCCCAGGAGTTCGCGAGAAAGCTGAGCGCCCCTTCATCGCTGGCCGGCGCCGTGCCTCACAAAGAACTGGATAGGGGAGATGATACCAGGTCTTGGAGAGGACCGGAAAAGAAGGGCAATCCCAAGAAGCTGCCAAAAGCTCAACGTCGACGGCAGGGCCGACTCAAACGATTTTGAACAGACGTTTGGCGTTCTCCGTGGTTTTCCGTTCGATGTCTTCCAGGGAGAGTGTGGGATGGATCAAGGCGAGGTGCTTGGCAACTTGTGCCACGTAGGCAGGCTCGTTGCGTTTTCCACGATAGGGGACTGGCGTGAGATAGGGGCAGTCGGTTTCGATCAGAAGTCGATCCAGCGGGACGGTCTTTGCGATCTCGCGTAGTGTGGTTGCGTTCTGAAACGTCAGCATGCCGGAGAATGACAGGTAGAACCCTAGATCGAGGGCATCTTTTGCCAACCAGGGGTCGCCCGAAAAGCAGTGAAATACTCCGCCGACGTCTGAGGCCTGTTCTTCTCTCAAAATCTTGATCGTGTCCTCTTGTGCGTCCCTCGTGTGGATAATTACAGGTAACGCCAGTTCGCGCGCGAGCTGAATTTGCTCTCGGAACCGCTCGCGTTGCTCTTTGGGCGAGGAGTGGTTGTAGTGATAATCGAGGCCGATTTCACCGTAGGCCACGACGTTCTTGCTCTTCGCCAACCGGCGGAATTCGTCGTACCAGCCGTCGCTGATGTGTCTCACTTCATGGGGATGTACCCCGATGGAGGCGTAGACGAATGGATGCTGATCGGCAAGCCGTACGGCTGCCTGGCTTGTCGTAAGGTCGCAACCGATGGTTATGACGGCTTCAATGCCGGTGTCGAGCGCGCGCGCGAGCATGGCGTCTCGATCTTCATTGAAACGATTGTCGTCGAGATGTGTGTGGGTATCGATCAGCATAGACAGCATCGCAGCATGGAGCCGCGCCTCTCAAAGAGCGTCGTTCAAATTATTCCGCGCGCCGGTTTGTCGCGTGGCCGAAGTTGCGAGCCGCGATTGCAGCGGACACGTTGGTGCTAGACAGGTCGAGCGGTAAGAGAATCGGCGAGTTCGCCCAACAAGAGTTTTGTTTCGTCCCAGCCTAAGCAGGCGTCCGTGATGGACACGCCATGCGCGAGGGCTACGCCTTCTTTCCAGGTCTGCTTACCTGGTTTGAGATTGCTTTCGAGCATGAACCCCATGATGGATTGGCGCCCCTCGCGGAACTGCCGGAGGACCTCATGGGCGACTACGCCTTGACGCGTATGGTCTTTGAGGGAATTATCATGAGAACAATCAATCATGATCGGACGGGCGATGCCTTCTCCGGCGACCGCCGCTTCCGCCCTAATGACGTGTTCTGCTTCGTAATTGGTTTTCCCGCCTCCACCCCGAAGCACGATATGACGATCGGGATTCCCCATGGTCTTGATAATGGAGGTTTGGCCGTCGGCATTGATGCCGACGAAATGGTGCGGGGTGCGCGCGGAAATCATCGCATTCACCGCAACCTGAAGGCTGCCTTCCGTCCCGTTCTTGAAGCCGACCGGCATGGAGACGCCGCTGGCCATCTCGCGGTGCGTCTGGCTTTCAGTCGTACGGGCACCGATGGCGGTCCAGCTGATCAAATCGGCGATATATTGCGGGCTGATCGGATCCAGCAGTTCCGTACCACAGGGAAGGCCCAATTGATTGATGTTGAGGAGAATGGTTCTCGCCAGCTCCACCCCTGCGACGATGTCGCAGGTTCCATCGAGATGCGGGTCATTAATGAGGCCTTTCCAGCCGATCGTGGTGCGCGGTTTTTCGAAATACGTTCGCATCACGATCAGGAATCGGTCGCGCAGGGCTTCGGCGATCGGCTTCAATTTCACGGCATATTCATACGCGGCGTCAGGGTCATGGATGGAACAAGGACCCACGATGACCACGAGGCGGTCTCGGTCTTGTCCATGGAGAATCTTCCTAATGGCTTCACGGGTTTCGACCACCAGTGCAGCGGCCTGGTCTGTAATGGGAAGTTTAGTCTTGATGACACGCGGCGAAGGCAGTGCTTTGATTTCAATAACGTGTTGGTTGTCGATGGGGCTGCTCACGGTTTCTCCTTCATCATTGATATCGGTTGGTAAGAATATACGAAACACTGAGAAAAAGTCTAGATGTTGAGCTCTAACCCATTGACGAATAAGCACAAACATCGCGTGGCTGTATTGCCGATTTGACAGAGTTGTTCTAATTATGTTACTGCGTGCAGCTCAATATGGTACCTATGCGTTTGGCCTATCGGTTAAAAATCGGCCTGTCGGGTGGCCTTGTTGTTTTGCTGTTGGCCCTCGCGCCGTTTGCTGTTGCGCAAGATGTCCATCACGAATTGGCCGCTGCCGACACCGACGGTCATGAACACTCCGATAACGATCTCTGTGAGTGGATCCAGCACCATACGTCGGGATCGCTTGATTTCGATGCCCCCAAAGTAGCGTTCTGCGAACTCATCGAGCTCCGCGAACAATCAGCTGAGCCGCTTTTTCTTCCTGCCGCGTCCTTGTTTGTCGGTCCCTCGCGCGCTCCTCCCAGCAGCTAGTTTCCTCCATTGCCGACTCTGAGTGGAATCAGTGGGCCTGCGGGGACAGGTTGTCCTGCTCCGTCTAGCTCGTTTTTCGACCATTGAGTGGATTATGGGGAGGCAAGCCATGCGGTGTGCAGGTCTGTTACAGGTTCTTTGTCTGTGGTTGACCACGATAGCCTTGTCAGGAATGTCGACCCATGTGCCGTCCGTCTACGCGGCGGAGGGGAGATTGCCTCATGCGATCAAGGGCACGGTCCAGAATCAGGATCTTCGGCGGGTTGCACAAGCGGTGATCGAAATCAAGAATCAAGAAGGGGATGTGGTCTCGTCCGGGGTGTCCGATGATGCCGGTGAATTTTCGGTCGTTCTGCCAGATCGGGGCACCTATTCGGTCAGCGCGGTTCAAGAAACGTATCGCAGTGAGTACGTTGTGCTGGAAGTGGGTGACGATCCTCCCGGCCCGGTGACACTCACGCTGTCTACAACACGAGAAATTGCCTTGGAGGTGGTGTCGAGGTTGCCGCCTATCCAGACCAAAGCATCGAGCGAGACCTATTCACTCAGCCGGAAAGAGATAGAAACCCTTCCTCGTGGCAACAACAACGATCTGCACGATGTGTTGCTCACGATTCCTAGCGCAGCGTACGGCGCGCTGAAGCAAGTGCATATCCGGCAAGACCATGCCAACTTACAGCTCAGGATCGACGGGGTGCCGATTCCGGATACGGTCTCTTCCACCTTTTCCGATGTTATTGCGCCCCGAGCCTGGGAGCGGGCCGATATTGTGTTGGGCGGTATGGAGGCCAACGTGGGGAACAAGGCGGCGGCGCTCATCGATATCACGACCAAGAGCGGCACGAAGCCGGGCTTTGGGTCGGTTCAAGTCTTCGGTGGCTCGAATAAGACGATCAATCCGTCTTTCGAGTATGGAGGAACGGTCGGAGAAAAATTCCGCTACTACGCTATGAACAGCTATACAACGACCGATCGAGGTATCGAACCTCCCACTCTCGGCCGTTCGATCTTTCACGGACAAAGCGAGCGCAATCAAACGATGCTTCGCGGCGACTACCAATACAATAACAACAACAACTTTACGCTGCTCTTCTTGAACTCCATCGCCAAGTTTCAGATTCCCACGCAGCCGGGCCAAACGCCCAATGCTACGATCGTCGGTCTATTGCCGACGGGGTTTTCTCCAGTACCGTCGGAAATGGTGGACGAGAACCAAAAAGAGAACAGTCAATACGGCCATCTGCTGTGGCGGCATGATGTCAACGCGAGGAATTTCTTCAGTTTGGCTGGGTACTTCCGCCATACCAGAGCCACATTCAGGACTGATCCGTTGAATGTGCTGGCTTACGTGCCGGACGAGACGGAACCGTTTTCAGCCGGCAGTCAGGATCGAATGGCGTATTCGGGTGGCGTTCGGTTGGACTATACCTATGTCCACAGTCCGCAGCATCTGATCAAGGCCGGCTTTCAGATCGATCGAACCGAGGCCATCAATAAGACGAGATTGTTCGCGTTCGAGCGTCTCGACCCCAACGATCCAACCTCGGCACCGATCGCCCCAGTAATCGGCATCAATGCCGACAATCGTTTGATTGGATACCGTCAAGAATTCTGGGTTCAAGATCAGTGGACGCCCAATGACCATTGGACTTTCAATGTCGGGGTCCGCGGCGACGCGGTGCAGTATCTCCGCAGCGAGGGACAGATCAGCCCACGGATCGGTGTGACCTACAAATACAATCCGGCGAACGCGTTCCATGCCTATTATGGACGAATGTTTACCCCGCCGAATCTCGAAGCCATTTCATTTGCGAAGCTGAACACGGCCGGAACGACCGCAGAGCCGGAAGATCGCACCAACAAACAGGTTCGAGCCGAACGAGCTCATTATTTTGAAATCGGCAGTTATCATGCGTTGACGGACTGGGCGACGCTCCAGCTCACCGGCTATTATAAATTGGCCAACTACCTTTCCGATGCGGGGCAATTTGGGACGACACCTCTCTTGAACTACTTTGCCTTCGAGCGGGGGTGGGCACGAGGCGCCGACGCTGCGCTCAAGATTGATGTAGGGGACAATCTGACGGCGCGCGGCAACATCGCCTGGGGGCAATGCAAGGGGTACGGGTTGCAGTCTGGCCACTTTCTCTTGGAGGCGGCGGAGATTGCCGATATCAGGTCGACTAGCGGAATTCATTGCGATCATCAACAGACCCTGACAAGCTCGGCGGTGGTCAGTTACCGGTTTCTCGATCGAACGACTGTAACGGGGCAGATGCTCTTTTCGTCAGGGTTGCGCACGGCGGTAGAGGGGGGAAAGACGAACTCTACTCATGTCCCCTCCTATACGATCTATAATCTGTCGATTGCCCATGTCGTTCCGTTACCATGGCATGGGCAGAAGTTTCTTCTTGGGTTCGATGTCGTGAATTTGTTCGATGAGGAGTACTACATCAATTACGGAGAAGGCAGCATCGGTTTGGGCGTGTCCCATGCCGGAATGCCGAGGTCCTTTTTCTTGCGTGGACAATGGTTCTTTTGAGACAGAGGGGTTGAGGTGAAGGTCGTGGGCAAGGCAATGTATTACTGTTTCGTATTCGCAACAGAGTCCGTATTGAAGATGGGGGAGTAGCATGGTGCAGAAATTCAGGACTGCCGTTCATGTCTGTACGTTCGTCATGTTTCTGCTGCCGGTCTCCGCGTTCGCGGTGTCTGGCGATGAGGCTACGCACGAGTCGGACCACCTTGAAGATGTGCTGGAGCTGCCGGAGGTGCATGTCCACGGTCTTTCGTTGAACAAGGATCGACAGCTCGGTCCTGTGCCGAAATCAATGCCGTGGCCTGCCATCCCTCCCTCGCTTGAAGGACAAGAACTGGATGATTGGATGAAGGCCCGCTTGTTAGTGTCGAAGGAGGCCAAGGTGACGGTCGTCGTCCTTGAACCATGCAAGCATCGAGAACTCACGAGGGCCGGAATTGCCGCACTAGGGAAGTGGACGTTTGATTCTCAGATGAAGGGCGACGATTTGGTTGACGGAGAGCTGACCGTCCGCATTCATTTCCGCACGCGATGAAGATCGTCGTTCGTCATTCGTCAAGCAGGGGATTGAGCGACAGATCGGTTGGCGCTTGACGGGTGACGGATAACACTTTATCGTCGGATGCATGGGGATAGACGAAACCATATCCCTCGCGATCAACGGGTTGGCAGGCCAGTCGGCGGCTGTCGATTATTTCTTCCTCCAGGTGGGAATCCCCAGTACATACTATCTGCCAGGAGCCATTGCCATCGCCTACTGGATTTGGAGCAGCTGGCGGGAAGCGTTGTTGGGAGGCCCGGTGTTGGCAGGCTCAGTCGGAATTTCCGATTTTTTAGGTGGGCAACTTAAGTGGGCGTTCGAACGAGTCCGGCCATGCCGAGCGCTCCCTGACGTGGTCAAAATCGAACCGAATGGCTGCGGAGCTTTGTTCAGCTTTCCGTCGAACCACGCCATCAATACTGCGGCGGTGGCGGCTTTCCTCCAGGTGTTGTATCCAAAGTCCGGGTGGATCAGTTGGCCGATCGTCGGCCTCATCGGGTTTGCCCGCGTGTACATCGGCGCCCATTATGTCACGGACGTCTTGGGAGGGTGGGTTATCGGTGGAGCGATCGGCGCAGGTATAGCCTGGCTTTTGCTACAGTGGTCTGTCTTTCGGAAGAAGTCGCCGTCGGACATGGCCCAGGTAGTTAGCGAAGCCGATACAAGGCCATCGTAGTCAATCATGTCCCGTCGTGTGGGCGCAGTTCAGCAGGCCCATTGTTATGGCTTCAACATCGTACCCCCGGCCGATCAAGACGATCGCAGGTTCCGGCTCATCCAGCAGCATGACGGGAGCGACCGTTACTTGACCCGGTAGAGCATATTGAAACTCCTGCAGCTCAGACTCTTCGGTAAACCGAAAAAATCCCTTCGCCCGTTCGAGGTTTTTGGGAAGGGTTTCAAGCCAGGCATAAAATCGGCTGCGAGCGAGCGGGCCTGGCAGATGGACCGTTGTGGCAATCGGATGGTAGGTCGTCCCAAGACGGCCGCCAGTGGTTTCGGATTTGCCGAATAGCACATTGGTGGGGGCAGAGGGTCTGGAGGTCGTGCGCGGTGCCAAGAGCATGGCGGGGTCGAGGCGGGCATGAGAAGTCTCCCACAGGCGCGCATAGGGGTTTTGTTCGTGGATTGAGGCGCGGAATCCTTCCCAATGGCCCGGCACATACAGATCACGTTTGTTGAGGATCAATTCATCCGCGCAACGGATGGCTTGGGCCGCCACGTAGGCAGAAGAATGACTGACTTCCGTCGACACGGGGTGAAGCAGTGCGATCACCCGTTCAAGGAGAGCCAGCCGCGCGGTGTAGGCATCGGTCACGGCGTCGATGACTTCCTCTGGGTCGGCCAGCCCAGAACATTCCAAAATTAAGATATCTGATTCGTTGTCTCTCACGAGTTGCGCGATGCCCCAAGACAGATCTTCTTTTGTATCGCAGCACACGCAGCCGCCCGCAAGGTTCATGACTTGTTCAGCAAGGGTGCCGGCGCGCGGTCCGTCGATGCTGATTTCACCGGCTTCGTTCATCAGCACGCCGGTCCGGAGGCCCTGACTCTTCCAATATTCGAGCAGCCGCATCAGCAGTGTCGTTTTTCCAGCACCGAGGGAGCCACAGAGCAGATAAAAGGGGACAGGCATGGTCCNNACGCTGCCGCTGAAAAGATCAATGATGGTGCTCGAGGGCTTCGGCTTCATGGCGGTGGTCGGCCAATTTCCGAAGGTCGCAGTGGATATCGGCAGCGTCATGGCACTCGGCTTCCAGTTGAATAGTCATGTGCCTGATGCCAAAGTCCACCGTAATACGGGTCTGGATCAACTGCAATAGGTCCGGGATCGGACGAGCGCTGTCGATCATGACATGGGCGGTCAGCATGACGAGACGTGGTTCGACGGCCCAGATATGGAGATCGTGGACATTCTTGACGCCAGGAATGGATTCTACCGTTGTCGCGACCTGAGAAGCGCTGATCGTCGGGGGAGTGGATTCCAGCAAGACGTCGAGGGATTCTTTGAACAAAGGCCATGCGCCATGAACGATGGCGCCGACCACCACGAAGCTGATGAGTGGATCGAGGATGCTCCAGCCGGTCAGGAAGATTGCGCCGCCGCTCAAGACGACCCCGAGTGATACCCAGGCATCTCCCAACATGTGCCAAAAGGCGCTGCGGATGTTCAGGTCGTCTTTCGCCCCTTGTTGAAGCAGTAGTGCAATGCCGAGATTCGCCGCAAAACTCGCGGCGGCAATGGCCATGACCCATCCGCCATCGACGGGGACCGGTTGCCACAGTCTCTTCAGGCCGAGCACGGTGATGCCGAGTGCGGTCAGCAGCAGAATGAATGAGTTGAGAAAGGCCGCGATGACGCCGGCGCGGTGGTACCCGAATGTTCTGGTTTCGCTCGAGGGGTGCTTTGTGATGAGGTGTGCGTATAAAGCCAGGAACAAAGCGCCTTGATCGACAAAATTGTGTCCTGCGTCGCTCATCAGCCCTATGCTGTCGAGCAGGAAGCCGCCGACGAATTCAGCTGCGATGATGAACCCGTTGAGAGCGAGCGCAAGATAGAGGCGTGAGCGGAGGTGTTCGAAGGAGGCCGGGACGGTCATGTCGTACATATTGCATGATTGAGGAAATGCGGTAAAGGACTAACAAAAGTGGGGTGGGCGTAGAGAATCACGAAAGGGGGGCGTCGGTCTCCGATGCTGTCGCCTCTCCTGTTTCAGTCGCGCCGTGACGGGGAGCGGTCCTGAGATGCCAGCGTGAGGTCAAGCCGCAAGGCCGGATTGAACGATCTCCGGATTGGTGAAAGAGCATTCGCTGCAATAGGTGAGGCCGATNNGGCTGTTCGATGCCGTCCAACACCAGCTTCCACGGCACCGCTTTAACGATGTCGCTTCGGAAGGTCTCCTCAAATTTGCGCCAGCGGTCGATCAGGTGTTTGGGCAGGCCGTGGCGCTCAAGACTGTTCATCATGAGCGCTTCGCGATGATCGAAGATCTCGTCCGAGATGACCATCCAGTGGTGGGCGGCACGCGGGCGGGCGCCGAAGTATTCCCGCTCGCCTGAAAAGGAGTCCCGCATAAAGGAATAGACCTGACCAATCAGGCGGTCTTTGGTGATACCGCGGAAATAAGGAGATAGAATAGGGTCGTCGAAGACTCGGGTGTAAAAATCAGTGAGGATTTCCTTCAGCAGAGCGCCTTCGCCCAGCGCCCCCCACATCTCGAGGTCGGCTTTGTTCGGGCCGACACGTTGTTTTGCATGGCTCGACCCGGCATGGACGATTTCCTGAACGGCCTGGACGTGCGGCGAGGAACGGAGTGACGGGCCGGATTGAACCGCGCGGATCTCATAGGGGTCGGCATGGATTTCGGCCCGGTTCGCTCCGGCTTGGATGGCCATGGTTTCTACCTCCGAGACCATCTGAGGATGCCCGGCGGCAAAGACGTGCCAGTTTCTCAGGTCGTGGCAGCGGGCAAACGCCGCTTTGTGGGCGCGCCCTCGCAGATATCCCTGTGGAACGTAGTCACCAGAGACGCAGGCAAAATACGAGAAATTTGAGCAACGGTGAGCCAAGTCATTGAGTTCATCGTGCAGATACAGTCCTTCAACAGTGCGGCTTCCGTGAAAAAAGAGAATTCGCCCTTTATGATGTGCAAAGAGGGCGTCTCTGGCAATTCCGAGCAAGGGGGCCGCGCCCGTGCCGTTTCCGATTAGGAGAAGATGTTGGTCCGTGGAGCCGTGGACGTAATAGCATTTGCCGTGTGGGCCATGGAATTCGAGGTCATCGCCCACGGCCACTGTTTCAAAAATCCAATTGCTGACTTCACCGCCGGGTACTCGCTTCACATGGAGCTCGAGATAGGAATGTTCCATGGGTACGCTCGCGAGGGAGTAGCTTCGGGTGAGGCCACTGGAATGCTTGATATTGATGAATTGTCCGGCATGGTAATACAGGGGTGTGGACGTTACGAGCCGAAGTCTACAAACATCTTTGGCGAGCAGATCCTTTTGTTGCACGACGGCCCAGCTGTAGAGATCGGCTTCACGCGGCGGCGTCAGGTCTAGATCTTCCTCCGGGACGTAGATGCAGGGAAGAAAATAGCCGTTGTGTTGTAAGCTTGGCTGAAGAGATTTTTGTGACTTCTTGGTGGGCGTTCCCTTGACGCAGCACTACACACAGACCATGCAGGCGCCGTTCCGGCAAAAGAACAG
>DKBD01000064.1:0-5211 GCA_002451055.1 Nitrospira sp. UBA6909
CTCCCCATTCAATACCAAGCTTGCCCCTACCGGCAGCGCTTCAGGCATAGCTTCGCTTCACAGGAATTCATTCGATAACCGCACGCGGATCACAACATAGTCAAGATAGCAAAGCCTGATAATCATCTAGCCGGCTTCTTCGAGAGGCAGTACGGTTGGTGGCAAACCAATCCACCCACTCAGAGAAGGAGGCGACCATGACATGGTACGCAGCGATCGATTTACACTCCAGCAATAATGTGACGGTCGTGATTGATGATCACGATCGAGTGGTGTTTCAGAAACGCTTGGCCAACGATCTGGCCGTGATCCTCAAGGAACTCGCGGGCTACCAGGCGGACCTTCACGGCATCGCGGTTGAGTCGACCTATAACTGGTACTGGCTGGTCGATGGGCTGATGGAGCACGGGTATCCGGTGCATCTGGTCAACACGGCGGCGATTCACCAATACGAAGGACTCAAATATACCGACGATCAGAGCGATGCGCGCTGGCTGGCTCACCTGCTGCGGTTGGGCGTCCTCCCCGAAGGCTATATTTATCCTCGTGCGGATCGACCCGTACGTGATCTCCTCCGCAAGCGCAGTCAGATGGTGCGGCAACGCACCACCAATCTGTTGAGCATTCAGAGTTTGCTGACCCGCAACACCGGCCGTTCGCTCAACGCCAATCGGGTCAAAGCACTCGATGGCCCCCAGGTCGATGCGCTGTTGCCTAATGGCGACCTTGCCCTGGCCGTCAAAGCCAATCTGTCGATGATGTCGAGTGCCGATGCCCAAACCGAGCTCTTAGAGCGCACGATCTTGACCCGCGTCAAGCTTCGCCCACCATTCAGTCTGTTGAAGTCTGTGCCCGGGATTGGAGATGTGCTCGCGCTCACGATCATGCTGGAAACCGGTGACATCGGCCGGTTTACTCGGGTAGGCCACTTTGCGTCCTACTGCCGCTGTGTCGGCAGCGCAAAAATTAGTAACGGGAAGAAAAAAGGCCAGGGCAATACCAAGAACGGCAACAAGTATTTAAGCTGGGCGTTTATCGAAGCGGCTCACTTTGCGGTGCGCTACAACGCGACGATCAAGCGGTTCTATGAGCGCAAGAAGGCCAAGACCCAGATGGTGGTGGCCCTCAAAGCGGTCGCGCACAAGCTGTGTCGAGCGTGTTACCACATGATGCGCAACCAAGTCGCCTTTGATCTGAGCAAAGCCTTCGGGACGAACGCCGTGTAGACAACTGGGAGGGGGCCGTGAGCTCGCATTGGGGTTGGCCGCAACCACTGAAGCCTGATTCGCCGTGGTCCCGTCCCTTCGAAACCACCCGCAAGGGGGTGACCGGTTGGGACGCCCACGCTGCGAGCCATACAGGGGTTGGACCTGAAAGGGAGCCAGTGGATCTGTGAATCCGCTACCATTGGCGGCAGCGTGGTACCGATAGTTTTCTGGGGCACCGACGAGTGCCAGGGGCGGAACGAATGCGCATGGACGTATTCTTCCCATGCCTTGATCCTGATGGGTGACTGGTGCGGACCAACAGTCTGACATCGTCTGACACGAAAACAGGGGCGCGGCCCCGAACGATCACCGCCGTAGCGAGAAGATTACCGAGAGGAAACAAGAACATTCTGTTCACGGACACGTGTGTGCCTACTTGACTTGCCGGCTAATGGGCGACCCCATTAACGCTCGGTCATTCTTGTGCATCAGATTCAAGTCGAGAGAGAAGCAGGTCGCTCGGATTGGAATGCCATTGTTGAGGCTACTCTGTTGCGTTTCCGTCCGATCATGTTAACCGCAGTGGCCGCGATCCTTGGCATGGTGCCCATTGCCCCGACTGTCTTCTGGGGGCCAATGGCCGCCGCAATCATGGGTGGTCTGGCCGTGGCAACTATGCTCACGTTGATTTTTCTGCCGTCGCTGTATGTCGTCTGGTTCCGGATCCGCGAAGAGGCGTCGAAACCTGCAGAGGCAGCTCCGTCCTGACAAGAAACATGTTTATTCTGCCCCTCTCCAGGAAAACAAAACCACGGCCAGCGGTATTTTCGTGGGACATGGCATTGCAGCGCAGTTCAATATCGAGGAATACGGGTGGATCGCGTAGCCTCTGTTGAAGGCGTCGGATGACAAGCTCTGACGCATGTTCATATCACCTCCTTGCGTTGTACATATCCCGATCTAGCCGCATTCCTTAAACTGGGATTGCTGACAACGCCGCGCCAGCTCTCGCGCCTCCTCGACCTGTGCAGCCGTCATATTTGAAGTCAGCTGATCTCGACGTGTCAAAGCGGCCTTCCCTTCATTGCCAGGCAGCATGGCACCAGCGAGATGGTACCACATGAACGCACGTACCACGTCTTTCCGGACGCCTCGACCTCTTTCATAGATCAGGCCAAGATTGCTCTGCGGACCAACGTACCCCTGTGCCGCTGCTTTGTGGAACCACCCCAATGCCGTTGTGTAGTCCTGTCGGACGCCTCGTCCCTTTTCATGCATCAACCCTAGATAAAACTGGGCCTCTGCCACGCCTTCTTCCGCTAAAGGACTAAAGAGGCGGGCCGCCTTGGTATACTCACCACGGTCGTAAGCAAATTCCGCTTCTTCAAGAGAACCTGCAGCCACAACGGATTGCGCGCCTGCTACACAAGTCAAAGCCAAGAGAAGTAGAGGAAAGAACCACTGCATTGATCACCAACCTTCCTTTCACTAAGATCGTTACGCCATCAAGCTGTTGCGACAAGTCTACTGTAAAATTTGGGACCAATTCATCATTTCTCAAGCAAAGGGAGGGAGGGAGAGACAGACCGGATAAAATGGTGTCGGCTGGGTGTGTCACGTGCGCTGAGTATTACTCTCTCGCAGAGAACGGGCGTCTCGACAGAATTCTATGATTGGGATAATCTCGGGTTCCGGTATGGCGTTGTCGGTATCCCCGCACAAAGGAGGATTGCATGAATCGCGGGGTGTGGGTCGCGGTCTGTAGCCTGTCGCTGAGCGTCGGACTTGGCATTGCGGTAACGATGACAACAGTAGCGGCGGAGGAAGGAGGCATAGACCTGAATAGCCCGGAGGTCATCAAGGCTGCGCTCGATCAACCGATCGGCAAGCGAGTGAAGGTCAAATTAGAGTCGGGTCAGGACCTGGAGAGCAAAGTCGCCAAAGTCGGAGCTCACGCCCTGCAGCTGACAGAATTGACCGATATGGAATTCTACAATGCCACCGTGAGGTTTGAAGGGTATCTCAGCGGTGATCATGAAGATGCGCACAAAATAAGCATTCCGGCAACGGCTTGTTGCAATGCTCACAGGTTGGACGGAGCTCTAACATCATAGGTCTGCTTCGTTTCGGAATCGACGTCCGAACATTCCACGTGTTCGAGTCTGGCTGGTCTATGGTGAGTTAGGAGATCCATATTAAAGTGCGCGCGTGGAGGGGTGCCGCCCTTCGGCTAGCTCAGGGTAAAGATGGCGTAGCGGCCACTAGAGATGCAAAGTCAAGAACTGCCCCCTCGTTTCTCCAATGTTTGCTCAATAGGCGTCCTGCCCTTCTTCCGCTAAGGCCTGTGGTTTTAGGGTCAGACTTTTATATCTTGACTATCTAGCCATCTGCTCTACAGACGTCCTGTAATTGATTGGCACCCAACATGTATTCGGTCGGCGACTCACCCAAGCAATGACATGATCGAGCACCAGAGAGCTTGAGAATCAAGAACGACGCACCATAAATCAGAAAGCTACTGACTGAAATACGGATAGCCCAGATAGCAAAACCTGCTCCCCCTTTGTTGGTACGGATAACCCCCGCCAGTGCTTCGTTTGTTTATCATGCTCGCTCATGCCTGACGGCATATGAGTGAAGCAGCAGGACATTCTCCGCACCCATGGACTGCGGACTGCCTCGCTGACTTGACCTGATACTTACCACCGTATAGCATTTAGCTAATTTAGCTATTCTCTTTCTCTTGGAGGGCATGATGCCGACACTCACATTCAGGAACCGCCGCGGACGGATCGTCAACATCGCCACTGTTGCGGCAACAAAAGCCAAGAACGAGTTCGGTGCAATCCTGGAGCAAACCCTGCACGACGGCGCAGTCGCCATTACCCGTCATGACGCTCCCAAGGCTGTGCTCCTCTCAATGGCCGAATTTGAATCGCTGGTGCAAGACCGCAACACCCCCCTTGACGAGCTCAGCGAGACATTCGACGAATTACTCTCCCGCATGCAGACACCACGAGCTCGAACAGGCGTGGAATCCGCCTTCGGCGCTTCTCCTGAAGAACTGGGCCGCGCAGCGGTCACAGCTGCCAAACAACGGCATGCGCCTGCCCGTAAGCGGACGCGACGTGCGGCGGGCTCCGCACGGACATGAGCGATTATCGGAGGCCCCGCATTCATGTGCTAGCCGGTGTCAATGGAGCAGGCAAGAGCAGCATCGGCGGCGCCGCTGTCCGTCAGCAGGGCGGCGAGTACCTCAATCCGGACGAAGCAGCCCGGGTGATCAGAGCAACGGCCCCGTCCCTAACACAGGAAGACGCCAACAGTGCCGCCTGGCACCAAGGTGTGCGGCTTCTGAAACGGGCGATTACGGAACGGCGAGATTATGTTTTCGAGACCACGCTTGGCGGACACACCATCACCAGTCTCCTGATCCAGGCCTCCCAACACGGTATCGAGTTACACATCTGGTACGTGGGTCTGTCCAGCGTGACCTTGCACATCAACCGAGTGCAAGCCCGAGTCCGCCAGGGCGGACACCATATCCCTGAACACGACATTCGCCGGCGCTATGAACAGAGTCGCCTCAACCTCATCGCCCTGCTCCCTCACCTTACTGCCCTGCATGTGTACGACAACAGCACAGAGGCGGACCCAGTGGCCGGACGGCCACCCAAGTTAAAACCCGTGCTGCGCATGGAACGGGGACGCATTCTTGGCCCACCTGACCTGGCGACAACACCGCACTGGGCCAAACCGATCGTCGCGGCGGCACTCACGCTTCACCAGTCATAACTAGTTGCGAACACACACCAAACAGGTGGCCAATTCTGGCTGCCCAGTCAACGAGATCTGCCGGGCCGTGGCATCATCTGTACACGCTGGGCATGCTCCATTAGCCCATTGCATCCATAACGGCTCAACATGAACCCACATGTCGAAAGAAAATGGGGTCTTCCAATCACACACTCCTCTACTCCGCCTGCTTCAGACGGCGACTCAC
>DKBD01000064.1:5217-22440 GCA_002451055.1 Nitrospira sp. UBA6909
GACTCCCTGGTTGCCTGCTTTCAACAAGCTCGGCGAGTTGGTGTTCAACGGAAGCGGGATAGTACTGCCCCCTTGAGCCGAATGTGGCCCCTCCAAGAAAACAGCACCTTGCGGTATCAAAACAAAAGGACTAGGGTATATACGGAGTCGGCTGGAGACCCCATAATGGAAGTCCAGGTTCCCATCTCTCGAATAGAGGATCTGCGAGAAAGGTGCGCATCCATGGAACGCTGAACAAGAGCCCCGGACAAGGGGGCGGGTCAGGTTGTTGCATCCAGACACGGATTGAAGGATGAAACCATGAACCGAGAAACTGAACCCGAAAGGCCTTCTTCACAACTCTGGGGTACCGAAGGAAGAAGGACCAAATCACACTCCATTGACATCCCCTCCATTGCGCTGCCGACGGGCGGCGGAGCGATCAAGGGGATTGATGAGAAGTTTTCCGTCAATGCCGTCAATGGCACGGCTTCCCTCTCTATTCCCCTGCCATTCTCCCCGGCTCGCGAGGCCTCGCCTGCCTTGAGCTTGGACTACAATTCCGGCGCAGGAAATGGTGTCTTCGGCTTGGGGTGGACGTTGAGACTGCCGTCCATCAAACGCAAAACCGATGGAGAACTCCCGCAATACCTGGATTCGGACACCTTCCTCTTTGCGGACACGGAAGACCTCGTCCCCGAGTTCAAGAAAGAGCCGGGCGGCGGCTTCAGTTTGGCCGCAGATGGAAACTACATAGCCAGGGAAAATGACTCCGCCGACGGCCTGTTCACCGTCAAGTTTTACCGGCTTCGCATCGAAGGTTTGTTTTCACGCATCGAACGGTGGACCCATAAGACGACAGGGGAAATCAGATGGCGCGTGATTTCGAAGGAGAACAAGACCACGCTGTTCGGCTGGAGCGCCGCCTCCCGCATCTCCGACCCAAAAGACGGACGCAAGGTATTCCAATGGCTGCCTGAATTCGTCTTCGATGACAGGGGCAATTGCGCCCAGTATGTCTATAGGAAGGAAGATGACAAGGGCCTTGACTCCACGCTCCTGCACAACAGGAACCGCATTGTAGACGGAAACATTGCCTACACCAACCTGTATTTGGAAAGCGTGGCCTACGGCAACAGGACGCCGTACCGGAATTTCGGCGACGCGTATCCACCCGAAGCGGACTACTTTTTCCGGACCGTCTTCGACTACGGCGAGTACGACGCGGACGCTCCGTACGCCAAGACCAAGCCCTGGGATTTCAGAAGCGACCCGTTTTCGGAATACACAGCGGGTTTCGAGATACGGACGACAAGACTCTGCAAACGGGTCCTGTTGTTCCATTATTTCGCCGAACTCCCCGGCGGCTCGGCCTTAGTGAAGTCCCTCAACCTCTCCTATGCTTGTCCGGGCGGAACGGACTTCGCCTTTCTGAAATCTATCTCCGAATATGGATACATAAAGAAATCGGATGGGACATACGCCGCTAGACACCTGCCGCCTGTCGAGTTTGAATACCGAAACCAGGAATGGAACAAGGACATCAAGTCGATTTCCCAAGCTGAACTGGTGCACAGGCCTGCCGGACTAGATGGATCGCGTTATCAATTCATCGATTTGTACAACGAAGGCCTGTCGGGCATGCTCACCGAGCACGG
This sequence comes from Nitrospira sp. UBA6909, assembly GCA_002451055.1. Classification (GTDB taxonomy): domain Bacteria; phylum Nitrospirota; class Nitrospiria; order Nitrospirales; family Nitrospiraceae; genus Nitrospira_D. Next base: position 6,855 of record DKBD01000064.1, read on the forward strand.
TCAAGGTTGGTATTACCAGCGCAACCTGGGGCAAGGCCGGTTCACGGTGGCGGAACCGGTTTCCTGCAAACCCTCGTTCGCGGGTATCGGCTCGTGCCTGCAAGTAATGGATCTGGATGGCGATGGATGCAAACAGTTGGTAAATCTGTGCCAGGAGCCCAAAGGGTACTTCGAACTGAACCACGAGGAGGGATGGCAGGCCTTCCGGAGCTTCGAGAGCTTGCCCAACATCAACATAGGCGATGCCAATGTCCGGTTGATCGACCTGAACGGGGACGGAAAGTCGGAGTTCCTGGTCTCGGAAGACAACGTGTTCACTTGGTATGAGTCTACCGGCAGGAAAGGATTCACGCAGGCCCGCAAGGCGTCCAAGACATTCGATGAAGAGCGGGACCCGCAGTTGGTATTTGCTGACGCCACACAAACGATCTTCCTTGCCGACATGTCCGGCGACGGTCTGACGGATATAGTCAGGATCAGGAACGGACAAGTCTGCTATTGGCCCAACCTCGGTTACGGAACATTCGGGTCCAAGGTCAGCATGGACAACGCCCCGGTATTTGACCACCCCGACTCGTTCGATCCCGCCCATCTGAGGCTGGCCGACATTGACGGGTCCGGCACCACCGATATTATTTATCTGGGGAAGAGTACATTCACCTGTTGGAAAAACTTGAGCGGCAACCGCTTTAGCGCCACGGTCTTTGAGATAGAGGCCTTCCCTGAAATCCATAGCCACTCGCAAATATCGGTTGCCAATCTGCTCGGGGACGGCGTGTCCTGCATCGTGTGGTCGAGCAGTCTCGCCAAGGATGCCGGCGCCCCGCTCAAGTACATAGACCTGATGAGCGGGAAGAAGCCGCACGTCCTGATTGGATACAAGAACAACCTTGGCAAGGAGGTATCGCTAGAATATACGCCTTCGGCCAGGTTCTACCTCGAAGACAGACTCGCCGGTAAGCCTTGGGTTACTAAACTGCATTTTCCTGTCCACTGCGTCTCAAAGACGGAGACGAGAGACAGGATTTCAGGTCACCGTTTCGTCAGCTCCTACAAGTACCACAACGGTTATTACGACCATGCCGAAAGGGAGTTCAGGGGCTTCGGAATGGTCGAGCAGACGGACAGCGAGGACTTCGATCACTGGGTCAAGGGTGACGCCAGCAATATCGTGGACAAGCCCCTGCACCAATCTCCCGTAGTCACCAAGCAGTGGTTTCATACGGGGGCCTGGTTGGGCAAGGGGAAGACCCTCAATCAATTTGCCCACGAATATTGGCATGAAGAGATGCTGCGGCAGGGTTTCCCGGTGGCCGACCCGGAAGCGCGTTTGACCGACGTCCGCCTGATCGCCGCGCCCGGTTTGGACGCGTCCCTCGTAAACCGTCTGAGCGGGGAAGAGTGGCGGGAGGCGTTACGGGCCTGCAAAGGCAGCTGCCTGCGTTCGGAAGTGTTCGCCCACGATGCGCCGCCGACTGGTGCGCCCCCCGAACAATTCCAGCGGCAACTCGCTCCATATTCCGTCGAGGCCCGCAACTACGTTATAGAACTGTTGCAGCCCAAGGGGACAAACAAGCACGCCGTCTTTGTGGTCAAGGAAAGCGAAACGATCACCTATGACTACGACCGGGACATCGGGGACTCGAGAACTTCCCACCGTCTGAACCTCGAATTCGATGAATACGGGAACGTGCTCGCCTCGGCCGCGATTACGTATCCGCGGAAGCAAGCGGACGCATCCCTGCCGGCCGACACGCAACAGGCGCAAGGACAGCCCGTCGTCATCTACACCCAGAACCGGTTCACCAACGATGCGACAGGCGAGGGAAGCAACCGTTTGCGCTTGCCCTCCGAAGCGATGACGTTCGAACTCCGGGGCATTGCGAAATCCGGCCACTACTACGAAGCGGACGATTTTCTAGGCCTGCTGTCCGAAGCCAAGACGTCATTGGTGGAATACGCTGAATGGGACAAGTCTCCTGGGGACGGGAAGGTGCAGGCAAGACTGATCGATCATGTAAGACACACCTTCTACAACGACGGACTCACCAGTGCATTGCCGCTGCACCACTTGAATTCACTGGCGTTGCCTTTCGAGACCTACCAACTCGCCTACACGCCGTCCCTCCTCGCCGATGTCTTCGGAAGCAGGGTGGATGACGCCCTGATGGCGGAGGGCAAGTTCACCCACAGCGAGGGCGATGCCAACTGGTGGGTCCGTTCGGGCTCAAAGCAGTTCATTGGAAATGACGAAACCGCCCTGGAAGCAAAGGCGCGCTTTTATTCCCCTGTCGCATATGTCGACCCTTACGGCGCCCAGACGAAGGTCAGATATTACCGCGGCTACTTCCTTTTCATGGAAGAGATAGAGGACGCGGCAGGCAACAAGACCCGCATTGACCTCTTCAATTTCCGAACCCTTGCCGCTGCGAGACTGAAGAATGCCAATGCGAATCTGTCCGAGGTGCTAGTGGACGAGCTCGGCATGGTGAAGGCCATGGCCGTCTGCGGCAAGGGCAGCGAGGCGGACGACTTGGCGGGCCTGGCCGACTTCACCGAGGCCACAGAAGCGAAACAGGTCGCCGATTTCTTCAATGCCGCAGACTCGGTTCGCTTGACCGAGCTTGGAAATGACCTGTTGCAGCATGCCACGGCGCGGTTCGTCTACGACTTCGAGGGGTACCTGAGCTCCGGCCAACCGGCGGCGGTCGCGTCCATCGTCCGTGAGGAGCATTATCAACAGAACAGCCGCTCTCCCATCCAGGTCAGCTTCGAGTATTCGAGCGGGTTGGGCGAGGTCGTGATGAAGAAGGCGCAAGCTGCGCCGGGAATGGCGAAGCGCGTGGTCGTGCGATCAGACGATACCTACGCCGTCACCACCGTCGATACGGCCGCGCTCGAACCCCGGCAGCTTCGCTGGATCGGCAGCGGCCGGACCGTACTCAACAACAAGGGCAACACGGTAAAGCAATACGAGCCGTACTTTTCCGTCTCCCACAAATATGAAGACCTGAAGGAACTGGTGGAAACCGGGGTGACGCCCCTGATGCATTACGACGCCCTGGGGAGGCTTGTCAAAACCGAGATGCCAGATGGCACGTCCGCGACGACGGAATTCGGCGCCTGGAAGCAAACCCACTGCGACGCCAATGACACCATCCTGGACTCACCGTGGTACCACAAGCGCGTCAACCGGCTGATGGATGCTGAACTGATCGCCGAGGGCAAAGACCCCCTCAGCGAAAGAACCGCCGCGGAGAAGGCGGCCAAGCATGCCGGCACCCCGGAGATCCGGTGCTTCGACACCATGGGGAGGACCCTGTTGTCCATTGAGCACAACCGGGACATCGGCACCAACGGGGAAGAATTCTACTATACCAAGCTTCAAGTGGACGTTGAAGGCAATCTCCGCAGTGTGACCGATGCCAGGGGCAACGTCGCGGTGCGATTCAAATACGACATGCTGGGCACCAAGGTCTATCAAGACGGCATGGACTCCGGGGAAAGGTGGCTGTTGGCCGACATCCTCGGCAACCCTCTGCGCGCGTGGGACGAGCGCAATCACGAGGTCCGGCATTCCTACGAGGATCCGCTGCACCGTGTCACGGAGAGCAGGGTGCTGGGCGGGGACGGGGATATTCCGCTTGACCACGTCTTCGACCGGAGGTTCTACGGAGAAGCGGCGGACGACGCGGAGGTGAGAAACCTTCGGGGACACCTTGTCAGACACTACGACACCGCCGGTCTCCTTGAGTTCGCTGGATACGGCTTCGATGGCCGGCCCCGAGCCACCACTCGGAGACTGCCGAAGGACTACAAGAGCACTGTCAACTGGAGAGATGCCAACCTGGCAAGCGGCCTCGAAGATCGCGCCTTCACGGTTGCCATGGAAACGGACGCCCTCGGGAGGATGACCAGGCAGACCACCCCCGACGGCAGCGTCATTATGCCGTCCTATGACGAAGGCGGACTGCTCAATGGCGAAACCGTAGTCCATGCCGACTCAGGCGCGACTTCCGTCTACATCAAAGACATCGGTTACAACGAGAGAGGACAGCGGGAAAGAATCGTCTACGGCAACGGCGTTGTCACCAGATTGAGCTTTGACAAGCAAACCTTCCGCCTTAAGCGATTGGAAACCAAGAGACGGAACGGCGACCCCTTGCAGGACTGGCGCTACACCTTTGACCCCGTGGGAAATGTCATCCGTATCGAGGACGGGAACGCCTCAGCGACATTCTTCGACAACCAACACATTAACGGAGTTTCCGCCTACACCTATGATGCCCTCTACCGCCTGAGAGAAGCCACCGGCCGGGAACACGACGCCGCCTTGGATTGTGAGCGCCACGACGGCTGGAATGATGCGCCCTTCATGCGCAAGCTGAATCCCGGTGACCCCTTGGCCATGCGGAACTACGCGCAAAGCTACCTATACGACGAAGTCGGAAACATCTTGCGGATGAGGCATCAGGCAGTGGGCAACAACTGGACTAGGGAATACGTCTACCCTACCGCCAGCAATCGACTGATCGTCACCCGCGTGGGAGCGAATACCTACACCTATTCGCACCATCACCGACACGGATACGTGACAGCCATGCCGCATCTGCAAGACCTGAGGTGGAACTTCAAAGAGGAACTCGCAAGCAGCGCGCGCCAAAAACGCGCCGACGGCGGGACGCCGGAAACCACGTATTACCAGTATGACGGACAGGGGCGACGGATAAGAAAGATCACGGAAAACCAAGCTGCCGCCGGCAACACGCCGACTCGGAAGGAAGAGCGCGTGTACCTCGATGGCTACGAGTTCTACACAAGACACAGCGGCGAGGCATCGGGGTTGGAGCGCGTCAGCTTGAGCTTGATGGACGAGGGCCACCGCTTCGTGATGGTAGAAACGCGCAACGGCGTCGACGACGGAACCGAGAAGCAGCTGGTTCGCTATCAGCTGCACGACCACCTGGGTTCCACCGCTCTGGAGTTGGATGGCTCGGATAACGCCGCCGTGATCAGCTACGAGGAATACCACCCCTATGGCACCACTGCCTATCAAGCCCGGAACGCGGCCATCCGATCCGCAGCGAAGCGCTATCGATTCACGGGCATGGAACGGGATGAAGAGAGCGGACTGGCGTACCACGGCGCCCGGTACTATGCGCCGTGGCTGGGCAGATGGCTTTCATGCGACCCGCTGCTCAGGGAAGACCTGGCCAGATCCAAACCGAAGGCCGACAGAGAGGATGGGAGAGACATCGCCACTAGGAGATCAGGGGATATAAGCAAAACTGCCGCCCAGAAGCCGCCAAGTCACGGCGTGAGCAAACACGGGGACTCAGGAGAGACGAACGAACCGTCGCGCAAGCCGGAATACAGACCAACTCCCATCCCGGAGTGGACCTCGCCAGATCAGCAGGAGGCATCGGATCCGAAGAACCTGAACCCTTATGCCTACGTTTCCCAAAATCCAGTTGTGTACCGCGATCCAACGGGCCAGGTGGGTATCATCCAAGCCTGGTATGACGGGTATAATGGCGCGTCGACTGCAGGCAAGGTTGGATATGGGTTCCTGTTCATTTTCGCCTATCTGGCGCACGTCATCGTCAACCTGATCGTATTGCTTTTTGCCGTTTTCATCCAAAACCTGCTCGCCTTCTGGGACTTCAGTTGGGGTGCCCCCCAAAGCATATTGGGATTGGGGGCAGGGATCGTCCTGACGCTGTTGGGCGCCGACGTGACCCCAAGATGGGGTTTGGGCGCCAAAGTTGAAATGCCGGCATACATGGGCAACCCCGGCGGCATGTCGCTTGGCCCAGTGGTCCTGGCCGGCCATGGATTCTCCGACTATCCGCACGAATTCGGGCATACCTTGCAAAGCCGGCTGCTGGGTCCGTTTTACTTGTTGATCATCGGCATCCCCAGCCTTATCAGCGCCGCTACGGATCCCGGGAGCCACTCCAATTTCTATACCGAAAAATGGGCGGACGCATGGGCGATCTAGAGCTTCACGGCTGGGTGCAGAATCATTACTGAGGAGGATCGCGATGGCGAAGCGAACGGAAACGAGAAAAGACAATATCGTTCTCGGACGAGTGGCTGACAAGCTTGGTCGGCCCTTGGCCAACCTCATCGTTCAAGCATACGACAGGGACATGCGCAGCGAGACACTGTTGGGGGAATGCGTCACCGACCAGGACGGGCAGTACAAGATTGCGTGGTCCCAGAGCCAGCTCAAAGGAAGGGAAAAGAAAAGCGGGGACATCTTCATCAAGGTCGTCACGCCCGAAAAGAACAGCCCACTGTTTGTCTCCGACGTGGACGCGACGCGTTTCAACGCCTCGCCGAGGGAAGAAATCAACGTCACCATCGAAAAGGCCTTGGGGCCCGAGGCGGTGGAGTATGACCTGATCGTAAAAGAGGTGGCATATCTCGCTGACCGTGTGGCCATTGCCGACCTGCAGGAAAGCGAGGAACACAGGGACATTACCTTTCTGTCGAAAGAAGCGGAGATCCCCGCCGAAAAAATCGAGCACGCCGTGGTCGCCCATCGTTTGCAGGACAAGTCGAAGATCGACGCGGCGTTTTTCTATGCCTTGTTGCGCAAGAACTCTCTGTTGAAAAGCGATCTTGCCAAGCCTTTCCAGGCGAGACTGTCCGTTGATATCAATACGGACACCCTGCCGCTGCTGTACGACGTGGCATTGGTCGATGAAACCACCATCCAGAACGACGTCAACGCCGCGGTACAGGAGATGATCGTTTCCGCCAATGTGCAGCGCGGGGTACGCAAGAATTTGGAGCGACTACGGGCTTACAAGAAACAGGCGGAAGAATTCACCAGAAACGAACGCCCCAAGAAACTGATGCGCATCGTCAGCAGGTTCGTGCTGGAAGACAAGATCGGTGAAATGGGCAGGCTCTTCGAGGAAAACAAGGACAACCCGGCCGGTTTTTTCAAGAAGATCAACAGCGAATCATTTTTCAAAACAGACGCACAAGCCATGGAAGCCAAGGCAGCGCTGGCCTTGGAAGATCTCTTGGGCTTCGACGAGACTGTCTTGGAACGGATACGGACAGCGCATGGCATCACCAAGCCCGAGGAAGTGAGGAAGTTGGCCAAGCTGAACCGGGCCGATTGGAAGAGGGAGTTAGGCACACTGTCCGTCAAAGGGAAATCCGGAAGACCCTTGGAGCAAGGGCGCACCGATCTGTTGGCTTCCTCCCTGGTTAGAAACATGGAAAGAGCCTACCCTACTGCGGCCTTCGCCGCGCAGTTGGCGAGGGAGAAGAGGCCGGTTTTGAAGAAGCACAAGGAGATCACCGCCTTCTTGTCTGAGCATGAAGACTTCGACTTGCTGCGCCACAACGTTTCCATATATCTGAAAAACAAGGAGCTCACCCGAAAAGAACACCAGGCCATCACGGAAGAACTGAAGTCCGTGCAGCGCGTCTTCAAGCTAGTGCCGCACTACGGCAAGACCATGGGATTGCGCAAGCTGGGCATCCATTCCTCCCATGCCATCGCCGCTGCTGGAGAAAGCCGGTTTGTCCGTGAGATCGCGCCTAAGGCGGGCATGACCGCCAAGGAAGCCAGGGAGGTCTTCAAAAGGGCGCAACTGACCGCCACCGCCGCCATGCTTATCGCCGGTGAGCTGCAAGATACTCTGCGGGCCAAGGACGTGCCTGCAATGGAAATGAAGACGTTGTCGCTGAAACTGGAGGCGGTAAGCAAAGACTTCCCGAATTTGAAATCGCTGTTCCAGCTCACCGATTCCTGCACGTGCGAGCACTGCCGCTCGGTTTACAGTCCAGCGGCGTACCTGGTCGAAATCCTACAATTTCTAGACAAACGCAGCGTGACCGATCTTTCCACCCTGCCGCCCACCACCGGACACCTCGCCAAGGACGTTCTTTTCGAGCGAAGGCCCGATTTGGGCGACATTGATCTGAGTTGTGAAAATGCCAATACCCCGGTGCCCTACATCGACCTCGTCTGCGAGTTGCTGGAAGCGGCGATCAGTCCCGATACGGGCGTGGACTTCACGGGAGCGCTTTCGGACGGCGCCGACCCGTTGAAAGGAACAATCTCCAATGGGCTGCTGACGGCACTGCAGACGGCGGGGTTGCCTGTAACCGATCAGGCAGTGGTTTTAGAGACGGAATCTACTACCGGCGCATCGGCGACGCTGCCCCACTATTTACGTGACAAGCAAGCCGTCTGCAAAATCGTCAACACGGGCGGGAACAACTACAAGATATTCCGGTTGAGGCAGACGCTCTCGCCAGCAGCAGAGTTGGCGGCTGCGCCCGAATACGTGAGTGCCGATGCCTACAACACCTTGAAGGGAGCGAACTACGCATTCAAGCTCCCCTTCGATTTGGACCACGCCGAAGCCAAGGCATATTTCACCCGCTTTGATATCTCGAGAGCGGAACTCATGCACGCGTTCCAAACGGCGGGAATCCCCGCCAATGAAGCCATTGCGGCAGAGATCTTAGGACTGACCGCGACGGAAAGGAATCTGATCACAACCCCCAAGAACAATCTGGTCGATCAACAGACCTATTGGAACGCTCCAGCCCAATGGGATACGCCGCCCATCGTGGGGAACGTACTGGACTATATGACGAGGGTCGATCACTTTCTCGACAAGACCGGACTCGGCTACAAAGACCTGGAACTCCTCTTGGCGCTCAAGTTCATCGACCCGGCGGCGAACCTCTTCATCCGGCATCTTGACCTCGGCTGTGATACCGCACAAAAGGAAATCGCCAACTGGGACGTGGCCGCACTGGATCGCGTGCACCGGTTCCTGCGCTTACAAAAGAAAACGGGATGGAAACTTGAGGCAGTCGACGAGATCGTTTCCCAAGCTAGGTTGGGAAACGGGACCCTGAATGACGCCTGTCTGGCCAAAGGGGCCGAGTTGTTGACGCTGTCGGAAAAGACCGGAATCAAGGTCGACGAGCTGGTCGGATTCTACGGGGAAATTCCCCATACCGTTCTGAATGACGATGCCCCCAAGCCCCTCTATCATCAGGTGTTCCTGAACAAGGCCAAGAACGGGTTCATCGATCAGGGATTGATGCCCGACAAGGTGGACGGCAGCCAGCTCTTGACCACCTTCAAGACCAGCATCGCGGTGTGCCTGCAAGTCAAAGAGCGGGACCTAGAAAAGTTGCTGCCGCTGCTCCCCGACGGCGACCTCACCTTTGCCAATTTGAGCGGTTTGTTCGCCGCCTCCCGGTTGATGAAGAAGCTGAAACTCAGCGCCGAGGACTACGTCCTGCTCTCCGGCCTGACCGGACTCAATGCCTCCGATTCGCCCGCGGACACGTTGGCCCTGGTCGCTGCCGCCGCCGACCTGAACAAGTCCCCGCTGAAACTCGCGGACGTCAAGTTCATGCTCGAGCATGAGGCAAGCAATCTCGCCAACCGGGAAATCAAGGACGACCGGATCCAGCACACGCTGGAGACACTGCAGAAGGAATATCAGAGCAACTTCGCTGCCAATAAGTCCGCCTTCAATGCGAACATGTCGGCCGAAGAGCAGAAGGAAACCCTGCAGAACGCGCTGTCCCGACTGAGGGACGTCGGCGAAGAAGACGTGAAGGCCTTCGTTAAATTCATCGACAGAGACTGGCCCTCTGCGAACGCCGCCAAGACCTTGACCGACGCCAAACTCGGCGGCCTATTCCCCACCGGCTCGATCAAGACGAGCATCGACGCTCTGGCGGCCGCACCCGGGCCCGATATCACCGGGGAGCAGAAGGACTTGGTCCAAGCGTTCCTGGATTCCATAGCCGACTTTCAGCTGCAAGTAGGCAAGCAGACCGTCCTCGAGCAAACCCTCGCTACCACTTTCAAGACGGACCTGGAACTTGTGAAGGTCGTTTTGAAGCACGCAGTCCTCAAACAACCCGCTCCCGGCACCAGCGTCCTGGCCGACGTCTTGAGAACGGACGCGCTCATCGACACCGACATTACCCATGCCGTTCCCCTGTTGCCCGCGATCACCGCCGGGGCGTTTCCCGACCAGTACCGTGCCCTGAGGCTTGCGCATAAGCTGTTCCCTTTGGTCGACGCCTTCGAATTGGAAAACCAGGACGTGGAGTGGTTGTTCCAGCACAGCAAGGACCTCGGCTGGTTGGAATGGGACAGCATTCCCTATCAAACCGGGCAGACGCCGATTGGCTACTCAACATATGTTGCCTTCACGGAAATCGTCCACCTGCTAAAACAGCTTGCGCCAGTGCTCAACCCCGCCGACATCGAGCATCCCGTCAGTTTCTTCACGATTGGAGCGATGCTCCTGCCGGGTAGCGGCGCCTCCAGGACCCAATTCCTCGTGGCATTCTCGTTGCTGACCGGCTACGCCCGTGAAGATGTCGATGCGATCGACGCGCACCTATTCCCGGCGTTCAGTCTCAACAACTATCGGGACGCCCGGACGTGGAAGGCCATCAGCGATTGCGCCGAGTTCTTGAGAAGGCTGGGTTCGACCGTCGCCCAGGTGCAGGCGTTTATCCAGCCGGTATTGACAGGCGCCGAGGCCAGACTTCTGCGCACCGCTCTGAAAGCGAGGTATGACGAAGATACCTGGCTGGGTACGCTCAAAGAAATCATGGATGCCATCCGGCCGCAGAAAAAGCGCGCCCTCGTCGCCTACTTGCTGGCACAGAACCCTGGGCTGAAGACCGAGAACGACTTATACGACTATTTCCTCGTCGACGTGGAAATGGCGGCTTGCATGCCTTCCTCTAGGATTGTGCAAGCGCACGGCACCATCCAGCTCTTTGTGCAGCGTTGTCTGATGGGGTTGGAGCCGAACGCGGCGGCTGACATCAACAACGACGTTGGCTGGGAACATTGGAAATGGATGAAGAACTACCGTGTCTGGGAGGCCAACCGCAAGGTATTCCTCTATCCCGAAAACTGGATCGAAGCCGACCTGAGGGACGACAAGTCGTTCCTGTTCAAGGAGCTTGAGAACGAGTTGCAGCAAAACGAGTTGACCGAATTCACTGCGGAAGACGCGTTCATCCGATACCTTGAAAAGCTGGATAACATCGCGTTCTTGGAGGTGGCGGCGACCTGGTACCAGACCGACATCAAGACCATGCACGTCTTCGCCCGGACCAAGGGCGGCGATCCCGCCATTCACTACTACCGAAGGTTCGAAAAAGAGCGCTACTGGACACCCTGGGAAAAGGTGGAATTGGACATCACCGGCGATCACCTGCTGGCCTTTGTACGCAACAACCGTTTGTGTCTGGCCTGGCCGGTCTTTAGCGAAGAGCCAGATCCCAACCCCACTTCCACCATCCCCAGCTCCGCCGCGGGGACCGTGGTCAACAACGACAAACCCAAGCGGAAGCTGAAGATCCAGCTAGCCATCAGCGAATTCGCCAACAAGAAATGGCAACCCAAGAAGATTTCGAAGGACGGGATACTGACGCCCTATTCCTTCTACACGGCTGACGACAACTACTTCACAAGAGACGTGTACAACCTGATGTATTTGGAGCAGGGAGAGCAGGTCTGGATCGTTACGACGTCCATGGACGGGGACTACATCAACCTTAAGGGGATATTCAACATCGCAGGATGCAAGGGCTACCCTGAGCTCTCCTTCCAGGGCAGCCAATCCCTCGGCGACTTCTTCCCAGACTTCAAGGATACGTGGCTGAAAGCACAACGATACAACGAACAGCACGTGATACCGGCCGATGAACTCTCCGTCCGGAACGCGCTGTCATTCTTCTTGTACTACGATATCCTGCGCAAGACTCCGGGCACGTTCAGGTTGTCATATCCGCATCAGTTCACCTGGATCGACCTGGTGGCCCTGCTCTACGAGTATCTGCTGTTGCACGCCTTTGGAGTCAATTCCGTTGCTTTCGACCACCGGCGTTTCCTCAAGATTCCCCTGGGCACGCTACTCCCCTATTTCAAAGAAGACAGCAAGCATGCCTACGCGGTGGTCCCGGGATTCTACAAGACTGTGGTCAGCGACGACGGTAGCGAGGAGACGTTCGTGCAAAGGACCGGTTCCGACGCGATGCAACTCATCGAGGACATCATCGCCCTTGCCAAGAAATACATTGCGAAATACGCCGTCAACCCCGACCTCGCCGCGTTGCTCCAGGAACTGGTTGCTGACGTCGACTATCAGAACATCATCGCCGAACTTCAGGTGTATGGAACGTTGGCTTACGGTGAACAGTTCAAGAACATGTATCATCCCTTGATTTGCGGCTTGAGAAAGACCCTCTACAAGGACGGCGTCCCCGCGTTGATGAAAAGGGCAACTCAATTGCAGAAGAACGCAGCGTTCGATTTTCAACTGTACTATGACCCGAACGCGGCCGTTGTCCCGAAGACGTACGTGCTGGAAGAGGCTGGGATAAAACACCTGTCGTATCCGGTGGAAGATGTGGATTTCAGCAGCGACGGCTCCTACAGCGGATACAACTGGGAGCTGTTTTTCCACGTGCCGTTTCTGGTGGCCACAAGGCTCACCAAAAACCAACGTTTCGAAGAAGCCCTCACCTGGTTCCACTACATGTTCAATCCGACCGGCGCCCTAGAGGGCGCTGCGCCAGAAAAATACTGGATGACGAAGCCGTTCTTTCTGACGCACGCCGGCGACTACATCAATCAACGCATCGACACGCTGCTCTACAAAATCGCCGATCCCAACACGCCGGAACGGAAGGAATTGGAGTTTGCCATCGGCGAATGGAGGACCAAACCGTTCAAGCCCCACGTTGTTGCCCGGTTCAGGCCAGCCGCCTATCAGAAGGCGCTGCTGATGAAATACATCGACAACCTGGCCGAATGGGGAGACTACCTATTCCGGCAGGACACCATGGAATCCATCGTCCAAGCCACGCAGATGTACATTCTCGCGGACAAGCTCTTGGGACCAAAACCGAGGACCGTCCCAGCTGCCGTGAAGGCTCCCTCCGAGACCTACAACCAGATTGAGGCCAAGCTGGACGCCTTCGGCAACGCCTTGATCGACCTGGAAAACGTCCTGCCGGACTTATCGCTGCTGCCAGAAGGCGGTGCGGAACTGCCCCCGCCTCCCATTACCCTGTCCATGCTGTATTTCTGCATCCCGCAAAACGACAAGATGCTGGAGTATTGGGACCGCATCGCTGACCGCCTGTTCAAGATCCGTCACTGCCAGAACATTGACGGGGTCGAACGCAGCCTCGCCTTGTTCGCGCCACCTATCGACCCTGGCATGTTGGTTCGGGCGGCAGCGGCCGGATTGGACATCTCCGCAGTCCTTGCCGGCGTCAACGCGCCCATGCCGTTCTACCGCTTCACTGTGTTCGCGCAAAAAGCGAACGAACTGGCGATGGAGGTGAGGTCCTTAGGTCTTTCACTGTTGCAAGCGTTGGAGAAACAAGACGCGGAGGCCATGTCCCTGTTGCGCAGTGAATTGGAACTGAAGGCGCTCAACTCGATCAAGGACACGAAGCTGCTCTACATCAACGAGGCAAAGGAGCAGATAGAAATATTGAAGAGAGCCAAGTCCACCGTCGAAGAGAGGAACACGTTCTACTCCGGCATTCAAAAGATCATCGCGAAAGAGCAGTTGAACCTGGACAAGTTGAGCGAGTCGCACGACTACCAAATGGCGGCGCAAATCATACAGGCCACAGCTGGCGTTCTGGCGCTGATCCCCGATTTTGCCATCGGCGCCTCCGGATTCGGCGGCAGTCCGCATGCCGCCGCGAAGTGGGGAGGCACGTTCCTGGCGCATTCTGCGACTGCGGCATCCGGGGTGCTCAGCGTACTCTCCACGGCGGCCTCCTACGAAGCCAACCGGGCGTCCATACTCGGAGGCTACGACCGCCGTTTCGACGACTGGAAACTGCAGGAGCGTGTGGCCAAAAAGGAAATGGCGCAAATTGACCAGCAGATCGTCGCCGCGGAGATCCGAAAGGAAAGCGCGGAAGCCGATCTGAAGAGCCACGAATTGCAAATCGAGAATTCCAAGAAGAATGCCGATTTCATGCACGGCAAATTCACCAACAAAGAGTTGTACGACTGGATGGTCGGGCAGATCAGCGCCGTGTATTTCAAGTCGTACCAGATGGCTCACGATTTCGCCAAGAAGGCGGAACGCTGCTATCGATTCGAACTGGGCAACGACGATTCGTTCATCTCTTACGGATACTGGGACAGCATGAAGAAGGGGCTGCAGAGCGCGGACAACCTGATCCACGACATCAAGCGCATGCAGACGAGCTATCTGGAAAAGAACAAGCGGGAATATGAAATCACCAAACACATCTCCTTAGCACAGCTGGACCCGCTGGCATTGGTCCGACTCAGGGCGACCGGGGCGACCGATTTCGAGGTGCCGGAGGTCTTGTATGATATGGACCATCCGGGGCACTACTTTAGAAGGGTGAAGTCGGTGGGGATCAGCTTGCCCTGCGTCGTCGGGCCGTATACCTCGGTGAGCGCCAAGCTTTCATTGGTCAGCAACCGGTACCGCAAGAACACCAATCCCGACAACGGCGCCGCCACCGGATACCTCGAAGACACCGGTAACGACGAGCGATTTGTCTACAACGTCGGGGCTATCCAGTCGATCGCCGCCAGCAACGCCCAGAATGACAACGGCCTGTTCGAACTGAGCTTCAAGGACGAGCGGTACCTGCCTTTCGAGGGCTGCGGGGCGATAAGCGCCTGGCGGCTCGAGCTTCCCCAAGAGGTGCGGCAATTCAACTATAACAGCATCTCTGACGTGATCTTGCATGTGAAATACACCGCCAGGGAGGGTGGCTCGATGCTGCGGGGCCTGGCGGAAACTTCCTTGAAGGACCGGTTGAATGAAATCAAGCAACAGCTCAGCCAAACGGGATTGCACGTTGCCTTAAACCTGAAACAGGACTTGGCAAGCGAATGGCTCCTGCTCAAGAACAATGGAACTGTGAACTTGAAGATCGACAAGTCGAGGTTGCCCTACATGGCCCAGACCATTGATGCGGCCATCGAAGACGTGATGTTTGTGGCCAAGGTCAAGAACAACCCTGCGAGCTTTACGGTCAACGTCGACGGACTGGCCGTCAACCTCGCCAGGGTCGACGAGTGGAAACTCTGCCGGGGCCTCAATTCGGACATCGAACTGGACACCGCCTTTGACCTGTCGGTCGCCGTGGGACAACTAGACAACCTTGAAGAATTGATGTTGGTGGTGAAGTACAGCTTCTAGCCCGCATTATTTATGACCGTTCGTCGCGAAATCGCCAAGCCGCGTCGTGAGACCGGCGCGCGGAGTCCGGAGGACCTGAGGCGTACTCGTGCAGTACGTCGAAGGCCTGACGGGCGAGCCCGCCGGCCGCAGGCTCGTCGGAACAGCGGATTGGCGATTGCAGCAGAAGTGTTCATGAATAATGCGGGCTACGTGGTGAGTCTGCTTCTTTCCTCAACGCGATCACCGGTGTCGACTGCAACCAAGAGAATGGGCGTATAGTGAAAAATGGCTCTTCTTACTTTGTCCCATACCCTATCCACCAGACCAGATATTGTTAAGATATGAAAGCCTGACCCCACTGCTCC
>DKBD01000072.1 GCA_002451055.1 Nitrospira sp. UBA6909
ACGGTTACATCGGCGCGCGCCGCCCGCGTGACGACCAAGCTACCGAGGCAGGCGATCAAAAATCCGAACCATGCGACCTGTCCCCATTGCCCGGGCGAGATCCAGCCGAGATTGGTTGCGAGCATCACGACCAGCGCCAGGTTGGTCGGGTTGAAGACGTGCTTGTCCTTCCAGCGAATGACGAACTTGCTCCCGATGGCAATGATGGCGGCCAGTGCAGCGACGGCGAGACTGTCTGTGCGGAGTAGGAGACACAGGGAGAGGGAAGAGATCACAGCGCTCTTCGGATCAAATGTCGGCAGCTTGCAGTAACGTGTGCCGGCATATTGGGTCAGTTGTGCAGCGATCAGTGTGACGACGATCTGCCAGGTCGAGATATCGAAATGGAGAAAGAGAAGACCGTAGACGAGGAGAGCGGAAAGACTCACGATCTGGTAGAGGCGGGGATCCCGCCAGATAACAGACGTTCTAAGATCGGTCTTCTTGCCTGACTCCATAATATCCTCCTCGGCTCGCCGTCAGTTCATGCTAGGGGGCCGTCACAGGAGGATATGGGGCGAGGGGGAGAATCCTTTCAGGCAAAAAGACGAGCGAGAAGACTGAGAGGACAAGATTTACTATCGCGGTGCATCGCATTGAAAATGCTAGCGCTTGTTTTCGTATGCCTTCCCTGTCATGGAGTCTTGCTCAAGGTAAAGAGAAGGACTACCGTACACTGGAATTCTGACGACGGTTCAGGATTTGAGACGCATGATCCAGTGGGACCAATCAGGACGCGCGTCTAATTACGGAAGGGATCACCTTCGTGGAGAGCCATCACGCGACAGCTCACAAATTAGCCATCTTCGGCATCAGTGGTCGGACCGGGCGCGAGCTTGCCAAGGTCGCCGGTCTGAAGGGCTGGGAGGTTCGTGGTCTCGTACGCCCGACGAGTCTGCTTGAAGACGGCATCGACAATTGCCGGATTGTACGGGGAAACTTTGATGAACTCGATCGGGTGATTGAAACCATCGCGGACTGTTCGGCCGTCTGCTGCATGATCGGACCACGACCACCGTATAGGGATGTGTTCTGCGCGGCCGCAACGACAGCGATCATTGCGGCGATGAAACAGACCGGCTGTCGTCGCCTAATCTGTCAGACTGGTGCCATGATAGGGCGTGCGGCCAATCGATCACGTCCCATGGAATGGGCGGCTCGGGCTTTTGCCAGATGGCACCCTGAAGCTGCTCGGGACCGCGAAGAGCAGGAGCAACTCATCGAATCGAGCGGCTTGGACTGGACAATTGTGAAACCGCCGCGGTTGACGGATGCGCCGCCGCGGAACCGGATTCAGGCAGACCCCTTTCTTCGGGTCGGGTTGTTGCCAACAATTAGCCGGGCAGATCTAGCCGCGTTCATTCTTGACGAGGTGCAGACCGGTCGGTTTGTGCGACAGCGAATCTGTGTGAAGGGGTGACGGAAGGTGTGTACAAATTCTGCTCAAGCCTGCTGCAGCCGCTGGGCTACCGCTTTGGCGAATTGTCGAAAGTCGTCCAGATGATGCCGGCAGATTTGATAGACCACGCTCCAGTTGATGGCTTGATAGCTGTGGACGGCGATGTTTCTAAATCCCACAGCTTTTGCCATGCGCTCCGCCAGAACAGGATCTATGACCTGAAGATTTCGAAGAACCTCGAAGTTCTCCGCCATGGTGGCGGGAGGAATAGCATCAGTCTCGGCAATCAGATGTGAAGCGATATCGACGGAAAGCTGGACGGCGC
Source organism: Nitrospira sp. UBA6909 (assembly GCA_002451055.1). Taxonomy (GTDB): domain Bacteria; phylum Nitrospirota; class Nitrospiria; order Nitrospirales; family Nitrospiraceae; genus Nitrospira_D. Next base: position 1,764 of record DKBD01000072.1, read on the forward strand.
GTTGGAGATTGAGCGCAATGATGTCCTGCAGGTCGAGGTCATGAACGAGTTCGTTCACAGAGGAAGGACTCTTGCCGGCAATTCGATCGACGCAACGCCGGAGAGACTCGAGTTTGGTTTGGACTATATCCCGATCCATGCCTGCCGTCTCTCCGACAAAATGCGGCGGTAATATGGCATGACGTCTGCTTCTTCATAGACCATGCGAAGAATCAGCTGGGCGTAGCGAGTTCGATCCTGACAGATAACCCTGCGCCCCTTTGTCAGAATTTGTTGGAGCAACGGGTTGTGAACCTGATCCAGATCAATGAGATCGACAGGGCGGCCAAAAACCAGCGTAAGATCCTCAACAAGAAGAATACGCGCCTCGACGCTGAGCGGCGTTGAAGTCAGAACTGCCATGTCGAGATCGCTGTCACCGCGCGCATGACCCTTGGCCATTGATCCGAAAAGAATAGCCAGCACTACGGACGGATGGCGAGCCATCACGTCCCTGATCCGTTGGTCGACCTCCGATGCGTCGTATGATTTCTTCGACTGCATGGTTCCTGAGTATCACGAATGCTCCAAAGCTGCAAGGAGATGAGGGTGCATCCGCTCCACCCGCCTACGCAGGAAGCCGCGGCTGTGACGCTGGGGAGGAATGGTGGGTATCATCTGAAGCCTTGGCGAAGGGGACACGCTTCCACCATTGAATTGACTCTCCTCCGACCCATTCATATAATGACCCGCAATGACGGTTTTCAACTGCCTTTCCACACACTTATGACTTCCTTCACCAAAGCTTCTCTGGCTGACACCTGGGGCAAGGTCCGTGCGGGGTTTAGCCATGCCTTTGCCACCAAGGGAGAAGTTGAGGCCTTTACCAGTGAGGATCTTGCCCTGCTGGAGCGGATCGCCGATGCCGTCGTCAAGCGTGGCATGGCGGCTCCGGCCACGGTGTTCCTCGAATCACTCGGTCCGATGAATTTCCTCGGTAGCCAGGCACTGCACTTCCTGGCGCCCATTCTCGAATTCGCCCTGAACGTCAAAGAACTTGAACAGGCGGCGCGATTGCTCGAACGCCGTGAAACGATCTCCCGACTTATCTCTATGATTGAAGCAAAGTCCTCGACAAAGAGAGCCTCGGATCGATGACATCTCACGCTACCGGTCAGCCCAAGATCGATCGCCCGCTGAACGTCATCGTTGCCACCGATTGCGGCAGCACGACGACCAAGGCCATCCTCATCGAAAAGATCGGTGACGAATACCGGCAGACTTATCGTGGCGAAGCGCCGACGACGGTGGAAGCGCCGTTCGAGGATGTCACGCGCGGCGTGCTGAACGCGATCGCCGAAATCGAAGAACTGTCCGGCAGGAAAATTCTGGACGGCGACACCATCATCACGCCGTGCCGGGATGCCAAGACGGGCGTCGATATCTATATCTCCACCAGCAGCGCGGGCGGCGGCCTGCAGATGATGGTGACCGGCGTGGTTCAGAATATGACCGGTGAGAGTGCCCAGCGAGCGGCGTTGGGGGCCGGGGCCATCGTCATCGACGTGTTGGCGTCCAACGACGGGCGTTTGCCGCATGAAAAGATCGAGCGCATNNCACGTCGTGGAAATGGCCGAATATATCGCAGCGGCGGAACCACGGCCTCGGTTCGGCGCGACCTACAAACTGCCGCTGATCTATGCCGGAAACAAGGATGCGCAGGGGCAGGTGAAGAAGATTCTCGGCGAAAAGTCGGCGCTCGAAGTGACCGACAACATTCGTCCGGTATTGGAACGTGAAAATCTGGCACCGGCCCGCCACAAGATCCACGATCTCTTCCTCGAACACGTAATGCAGCAGGCCCCCGGCTACAAGAAGCTCATCGAGATGGCCGGCGCGCCCATCATGCCGACGCCGGCGGCGGTCGGCGTGATCATGGAAACGATCGCCAAGCGGGAACACATCAACCTCATCGGCGTAGATATCGGCGGGGCGACCACGGACGTCTTTTCGGTATTCGACGGCGTCTTCAATCGGACAGTCAGCGCCAATCTGGGGATGTCCTACAGCATTTCCAATGTCCTGGCCGAGGCGGGATTGGCCAACATCATGCGCTGGGTCCCCTTTACGATCGACGAGCAGACGCTCCGCAACCGCATCAAGAACAAAATGATCCGCCCGACGACGATTCCTCAAACCCTTGATGAGCTGCAAATCGAGCATGCGATTTCGCGCGAAGCCCTGCGGCTCGCCCTACTCCATCACAAATCACTGGCCACCGGATTGAAAGGCGTGCAGCAGGAGCGCACCATTTCCGACGTATTCGAACAACAGACCTCCGGCAAGACACTGATCGATATGTTGAAGCTGGATCTCATCGTCGGCAGCGGCGGCATTCTCTCGCATGCTCCGCGCCGCGTGCAGTCCATGCTGATGATGGTAGACGCCTACGAGCCGCTCGGTGTGACCAGACTCTCAGTGGACAGCATTTTCATGATGCCGCATCTCGGCGTGTTGTCGACGATCGACGAGAAAGCCGCCACGGACGTATTCGTTCGCGACTGCATGGTCTATCTGGGCACGTGCATTGCGCCGATCGGAAAGGGAAAAGACGGGGAACGTTGCGCCGACTATGAGATTGCATTACCGGATGGCACGACGATCAAGGATCAGTTAAGGTTCGGCGACCTCCGGCTTTATCCGCTTGAATTGGGACAGAAAGCCACGATCACGATGCAACCTGCCAAGGGCATCAATCTCGGCGCCGGTGTCGGTATATCCATGACGCGCGAGGTTCAAGGCGGCGTGGT
>DKBD01000006.1 GCA_002451055.1 Nitrospira sp. UBA6909
AACAAGTGCGCCGATCGTCACGATCAGCAGCCATAGCGTGGGCCGTCCATAAGAAGCATCGGAGAATTCAATCAGGTCCGTCAGGCGGCCGATCAGGAGTGACATGCGCGCCATCACTGTATAGCCGAAGGCCGCGCCGAACGCCACCATGAGAAAGAGGATCCCGGTTCGGGCTACGGCTTTTCCCGGCCCCGTATGTTCGACGGAGAAAAAGAAATAGAACAGCACAGAACTCACGCCAATCAGAATGATGATCGTGTTGAGGCTGCTGGCTGGATTGAGTACGCTCCACGTGAACGACAAACCCTCCCCCGGCACCAGCATCAATAACGGGCGAACCGTGTCTTCGATCTGCTTCAAGATGAAGGACGAGATCGTTCGGGGAATGGCCAACCCTGATCCGACTCCCACAATGAACGCGAACGCATAACGCGAAAGCCAGGCGGCTTTCGGCACATAGCGCGCCAGCATCAGCAAGCCGATGAATACCGGGATCAGCAGCGTCCATTCCTGATTGTCGACGATCGGTTTCCAGATGAGGTGCACGAGCACCGTGTCATAGGTCTTGACGATCGTATAGCCGACCGACACGCCGACATAGAGATGCTCTGCCAGCTTGAAGAGCGGGTTGTCTTTGTAGAGGAACGAGAAGATGAAGAGCGTCAAGCCCGTTGCCACCCACGCTCCGAAGATCAACTCAAACGGCATGGCAAACCCTCGTGAAGGCTGAGGTTAAGATTGAGGTTAAGTGCGTAACTGCGCGTGCTGGCGTTGTCATCTTTCCGTTCACCTTGCCCTTAACCTCGACCTTGTCCCGTCTGCCGCCGTAACATGAAGTAAAATGCGTTGCAGATCATCACGAGCACCACGATGGCTACGTGCGTCGCCGACTGCGCATCCATNNCCATTTCAAACTTGTATTTGTCCTTGCCGAACACATACCAGGCTTCGACGCCGGGATTACCGGCGCCCAGACTGACGGCATAGTCCACATCCCGCAGATTGTTCACACCTTCCAACACCGGTAGCCCCTTGGTCGGCTTGCCGTTATAGTCGGTTGGGAACGTGGTATACAGATTCTGCCCCATATTGATGATGACGGCTGTGCCTCCTGGACTCCAACCGAGAAAGACATAATCCTTCTCGTTTTCCTTCCCCATCTCCTTGGCGACCTGCGTGAGGATTTGATCGGCCAAGCCTGTGCCGCTGACCCACAAGGTCATCGCGATCACGCGCAGGTTTTTTCGGAACGCATGACGGAGCAGTGCGATCGACTGCGGGTGCAATTCCGGCTTGGATGCGGGGTCGAAGTCCAAGGACAGGAGAAATACGGAACCTTCAGGCAACGACTCGATGTAATCGTACACACTGCGCACTTCGGGCGAAATCTTGATCGGCAGGCCAACGGGATAGAGCAGGGGCAAGAGTGTGCAGAGCCCGATCACCAGAAAGATGATCCGCCGGTCGATCTTGAGCATGCGTTCAGCGAAAGTCATAACCGCGACATCTCACTCCTTACTTCCCCCAAGATACGATCGCTCCACGCCGAAGATGATCTTCAGTGAGAGGGCCACGGCGCCCAGGCTTACGCCGATCAAAATAGCGCGACGTACGGACGCGTTCAGCACGTTCAAGATCCATTGGGACACGTCGCCGCTCAGAGGGAGGATATACTCCCCTAACGGCACTCGCCCCATCATCACGATGACCGCTGCCACCAGCAGCACGGCAGCTTCCCGACTCCTGGCGCGGAATGACCGATACGCAGCCGAGGCGATAAAGAAAGCCAGGATGGCAAACATGGTGCCCTGCAGAGGCACCAACATGTAGCCGTAGACCCAGCCGAAGGCCGTCATCGCGCCATCGACACTTTCCTTGCCATTACTCCACAGACCGACGACGATCGTGCCCAACATGCCGGCATACAGTACAAAGCTGTAGCCCCATCCCGCCTCTTTGCGCCGAATCTTGACGGCATGCACATGAAACAAGCTGCTGACCCCCAAGANNTAATATTGCGCCGCCATCGTGAGTCCGGTGATGAGGGTAATCAAGAGCGGTAATTGCCGGCGAAGCAGGATCATTTCACATCCTTGAAGAGATCCAGAAACAAATGCGGCCACTGTGCATCGAGTGCAACGCTCACGGTCGCCAGAAGGGTGCCAACGGCGAGAACACCGAGGATGAGAGCTTTCCCGATGTCCTGCCCGCGCAAGGTGCCGACCTGAACCGGCTCACGCGAGAGGTAGGCGCTCGCAGCGTAGAGCTCTTCGCCGATCAGGGTGTAATCGCAGGTCGTCACGAAAAACGGCAACTGGTGGTCGGAGTCCGTGCCGGCGATTTGAATCGCGCCGGTGCTCGCGCCGGTTTCAGTCAGCAACAACGANNTTACCTGCTTCTAAATACGCTTGTTTCGTGATCTCCTGGCAAACGGCCATCGTGATCGGTTCCCGATGGGGCACCAGGAGTTCCGTCTCGTAGGCCGCCGCGCGTTTGGCGACCCGCCCAAGGATCACCGCCGCCGCGATCGTGGAGGGATCGCTCATATCATGCGCCCCGGTCAGGTAGAGGATCGGCTTGCCCAACTCGGTGGATCGGCCGATCGCTTCGTCCACGGCGTCGAGGCCGGGAATGCGGCGCAAGAACATCTCCCGCTTCTTGGCCAGACCGATGGAAAAAAATACGATCCCGCTGAATATGAGCGCCAACAAGAGATTGTTGATCTGATTCCAGTTGATCCAATTCGGCTCGGGCGAGGCTTGCACCGCGCCGGTCACGATACGCTGCTCACCGGACACCACCGCCACAGCCACGGAGTAGGTGGTCCCGTCCTTCAATGCGAGGATTTTGCCGTTCCTGAGTGTGAAGAGGTGTTGATCTTCCGGGGCCGGCCTGGTCCACCAAGGCTGCTTGGCCTCTCTACTATAATGGGTGTTCGACGGAAATTCTTCGACCACCTTGAAGCTGGATGGATCGGCGCCATCCGGTCCCTCGCCCAATAGAACTTGGTAATGGATCTCCTTCGAGTCGTAGGGAGCAGGAGACCACACCACAGTAAGACTGCCTCCTCCATCGCTGGGCGTATCGAACACACGCAATCCTTGCGGTGGCGCAAGCTCAGTTTCGGCACCTGCGGCCGATTGACCCAATAGCGGGAAATACGGTTGACCTACAATACTAGCGAGTAGGATCAGCGCCGCTAAAATTCGGCATCTTCCACCTTTTACGTGTAACGTTTCACCTTTCACGCCGACTAGCCCTCAATCACTTCGATATTGGCTCGTGGAATCACCGCGCGCGATCCGTCGGCGAACTGCACCTCCAAGACACGCACTTCGCTTTCGGTCGGAATCTTTTGCAAATCCGACGGCAAGCCCGACACCTGGCCGATTCTTCCGAACAGCGGGTCGCGAATGACACGCACCGGATCGCCGATTTGGATACCGCCCCGTTCCGGTTGCGCCATGGCGGTTTCTGCAGTCTGTTCCGCCTTCCGTGGAATGATGATCTCTGGACGGATGACACCGGCTCTGATCTGCGTGGCGCCTGAAATCGAGGCGTGGGCGCCGGCATGGGCGGAGAGCAAGGCAAAAGTTTTCTGTGCCATCGGGATCGTGCCGAATCCCTCGGTCAGGATTAGTGTGAAGCCGACCTGCTCGGAACCGGTGATCGCCACGCCCAGGTCGTAACCCAACAGCGCCCGCAGGTCTTTGTCGTGAATGCCGCCGACCACCAGACCCGCCACGCCGATTTCCTTGGCCTTCGCCATCGTGTCAGCCGACAAGAACGATCCGCCNNGGAGATTCCACGGCTACGGCTACCTCGCCATAGGTCTCTCCGCCGATACCGAAGATTCCTTGGACCATGCTGCAGGCACATTCGACGGTCACTCCCTCATGGGGATGGATCTCGACCACCGTTCCGTCGACATAGCTGAGGAGTTCGAGGACACGCGGAGGTTCCCGGAGGAGGACTTGTCCCGTCACGGTCGAGACCGATTCGACCGTGCCGGTGATGGGTGAGCGTATTTCGGTTTTCAGCCACTTGAACAGCGGCTTGTTTTCCGCAAGCACTTCGTCCTTCTGGATGGAATCACCGTTCTGCTTGATCAAATATTCCTTGATCTCATCGGGCGCGACCCCTAACTGATTCGCGAGATTCAGCGGATAGACCTTGCCCGGCAACTCGGCGCGGGCCACCGGCTGATTCGAGCGGACGAGATCGCCTTCCTTCACCAAGACCGTTCCCTGCAACGGCAACTGACGCCGACGTCTGATGACGATGCGGTCGGTGACGGTGAGGCCTGGAGTGTAAGAATGAGCCATGTGTAATACTAGTGCTGAGTGCTGGGTGCTGAGACCTGAGAATGGAGTAAGATTCGCAAGCTGATCTCAGCACTCATTTCTCAGCACTCAGCACTGGGTAAAGATCCACCGCTTGATACCACTTGGTGAGCGCCGCAATGCGCGCTTGCTGATCGGTCGGCAACTGCAACGGCCGGCCCCGCCCATCAAGCATCAAGCCAACCACGCCGCCTTGAACCTCGCGC
>DKBD01000084.1 GCA_002451055.1 Nitrospira sp. UBA6909
AGCCTCAACACAGCTACCCTTTTTATCTTGCACCTACTGGTTGTATCCCACCGTAGGGGAACCGCCATGATCAAAAGCAAAGAATGGGATCGCGTGATCGATCGGATGGCTGACAGCTAACCCGGCTCTCCCCTACATCTTGAGGCGCTCGGTGTAACCGGTCAGCTCGACATAGCCGTGGCCTTTCACCGGCCGGCCTTGTTTGGTCCCTGTCACCGCCACTGCCCCTTCCCAATAGGTAACCTGCGTGCCGCGAGACGTCCGCAATTCCTGATCCGCAAGCAGCGGGATAAGATCCAGCGCCAAGTCGAGAGACGGAAGTTTCAGTCGCCATCGGTTCGGATACGTAGCCTTGCTCGCGGGGCTAGTCCAGGTGCCGGTCGACTCGATCTGGAACTCCGTCACCTCCAGATGTCGAGAGCGTCCATCCGCCGACACGGCTGTCCCACTCGACGCAGGATCGGATGATCCGTCTTTCCGACGCATGCGATACAGCATGATTTCAGTATTGTCCTCTAGCTGAATGCTGAACCAGTCCCAGCCCACTTGATCCCTGCTCATTTCGCCGGACCTAAATTCATGGTCCATCCAGCTGGTGCCGGTCACGTCAAATTGTTCGCCGTTGATCGTCAGGGTCCCCGTCGTCGCGAGTCTGGTGAATGAATAATAGTGCGAGGCTTGATCCACACCGTCCCCTTTTCGGCTGATGCCGTCCGTACCATGTGTGACGAGAGGCTTGGCAGGTAGAAGCGTGAGGGTCAGCGCATGGGTATCGTTATGAGCCACCAAGGTATGGGCGCCGTGCTGATCTGTCGCAGCTTCGGCGCGCCAATCATCAATCCAGACACGGAGTTGCGACTCATCGGCTCCGGCCTTACCTAACCCCTCCCGGCTGAACTTTTCTGAAAAGTGGAATCGCCGCCCGGTGATGTCAGTCACCGCAAAATGGGCTAGGTACACGTGACTGATCGACCATTTCGACGGCAGCGTTTTGATGTCGCCCGGTGGAACGCCTCGACGGAAGAAGGTCAACTCGAAGCCGAACAAGCGTCCGTTTTTCGATCGCAGATGGCCCGTGTAATACCACCACTCGGTTTGATAATTCGGGTGCGATCCATGGTCCCGAGGGAAGACGTACCGATAGCCGGCAGTCGCAGGTTGGAACGGGGTGGGAAAGGGATGCTCAGCGAATGTCACCGCGCAGTTGACGATCCAGAACGCTGCGATGAGGAAGGCAACTCGGAGACCGTGCTTCATGATCGGCGTTATTCCAATCTGCGAACCCCGAGACGGAGTTTTCGCTCCCGGCACCATAACGCCCTGTATATAGCACAAGCCTTTTCGAGCGAACAAATCGCCAGGCCGAGAGCGGACTTGTGCTTTGTCGCCATAGCATCGGAGTACGGCATACCCTATTGAAAGAATTCAGTTGCATCGAAATTTCAATCCTTCATAATCGACTGATCACATTATCCTCATTCCCATACACAAGCCGGTAGGGGGCGCCCATGTTCACACGAGGTATCATCCTGTCCATCGTATTACCGCTGTCTTGGAGTCCCCCGATTGTGGAGGCTGGCATGGAATCCGGAGCGGCGGCCTTTCACAAAGAGGACTATCAAACAGCCTATCAAGAGTTGCGCCCTCTCGCCGAGGCAGGAGACCCTAAGGCCCAGTATTACATCGGCTTCATGTATTACAGCGGAAAAGGCGTCGTTCAAAACAGCGTGGAAGCGGTCAAATGGATCAAGCCGGCGGCGGAAAGCGGGGTCGCGGAGGCGCAATACCTGTTTGCGGTGATGACCGAGTCAGGGCTTGTCGGTCCCAAGAGGAAAAAGGACGCACACAAGACGGAGGCGATCCCATGGTTGACGTTGGCGGCCGAGCAAGGCCATGTCAATGCCCAGATCAAGTTGGCTGATCGGTACCTTCAAGGCGAGGGAGTCCCGCGTGATCTGGTTCAGGCCTATGTGTGGTGCGGGATTGCCCATCTGCTCGCTCCGTCACGTTGCAACCCACAGGAGTACATCCCGACGTATCAGATGACTCCCGCACAGCAAGACGCGGCAAAACAGCGCGTGCAAGAGTGGGTGGCCAACCATCCGGTCAACCCCACGCATTCCTCAGCCAAAAGCGCGCAACATTTGATCGCCGAGTTGGATCACGCCGGCTACAAAAGGAGACAGGAGATCAAGGCCTCCCTCATTCGCATGGGAGATTCCGCATCCCCGGCTATTTTAGGGACGTTTCGAGCGAAAACGCCCAAACACGTGGACTTTCTCGCAGGAGTGCTATGCGAGCGAGGGCCGGCGGCGGTAGGTGCCGTACCGGAACTCATCCGCCTCTTTCAGAACAAGACGATTACCCCTTCGATCAAACACCATTTCGTTCAGTCGCTCGGCTGTGTGGGGACAACCTCAGCTGAGGCCCAGGCCCTCCTGATCTCGCTGACGAAAGGAGGGGATGAAGCCATACGTCCGTGGGCCGTAATGTCTTTGGAGCGATTCGACTCGCGAGAAGCCATCCTCGCCCTTGCGGGGGCCCTCAGTGATCCGCGGCGATCCGTACGAGAATCCGCCGCAGGAGCCTTGTCGAAGATGGGACCCAAAGCCGCTCCGGCCATCCCAGCTCTGGGAAAAGCGATGGGTCAAAAAGGGACCTATCTCTCAATGCTGGCTGCGGATGCTCTCCAGGCAATAGGCACTCCGGAAGCGAAGGCTGAGCTCAAAAAACACGGAAAAGAAGATGATTTGAGTTCGCCCGAAGACGATAACGATGGTGGCGCAACCTTCTCGGATTCTTTTACTCCAAGTTAATCCTGAACACTGCCGCAAGAGAGGCCCGTCTCTCATTTCAGTCACAGCCACTCGACGATCCGCTCAGCAAACCCTGTCAACTCGGCAGACCCTCGGCCTTTGATCGGCCGCCTCCGCCTCATGCAAACAGCAATACAGGACGTGCAGGATGAGCACCGGTCCTCTCACCTCGCAGCGTTTACAAGACGGGGATCTCGCTTGCGCAAATCATCCTTGCCGGAGCGGTTTTCTTCGCCGCCCATCGACATAGGACCGCCGGCGCACTCCGTTGACAATTTTCACAACTCTCGGCTATCGTGAATCATGCAGATTGATCGCGAGCGTGAACCCCCAAATCGCGCCCCATCCAACAAGCGAATTGAGACGTTCCAGATTCCCAACCGTCTACCGGTGTTCCCATTGCCCAATGTTGTGTTCTTCCCGAAGACCTATCTACCGCTTCACATCTTCGAGCCGCGCTACCGCCGGATGGTGGTCGACACGACGACGGGAGACCGGTGCATCGCGATGGCCCTATTCAAAGAAGGGTGGGAATCGGATTACTATGGGAATCCGGCGATATACCCGACGCTGTGCGTCGGACGCATCATGAGCGTGCAGCCCTTGCCGGATGGCCGGTCGAACATTCTGCTCCAGGGGCTCGAACGCTGTGAGATCCAACGCGAGCACTTCGAGAAACCCTATCGCGAAGCGACTATTCGCCTCAAACCTCGGCCCGCTGAAGAAGGTCTGACAACGGACGTTCGACGTGGATTGATCGACATACTCAGCCGATACCTCGAAACAAGGGAGGATAGCGCAGCCTGGCAAGGGTTCTTTCGAGATGAAGTCGGCGACGAAGTGTTGGTGAACACGCTTTCGACCTATCTGGAATGCACCCCGTTGGAAAAACAATTTCTATTGGAAGCGGACGGATTACGCCAGCGGGCGCGACGCCTGAACGACCTGATCCAATTCATGGTGCATGATCGGCACGGCGCGAACGGCTGGGATTAAGGAGCATATGGATCAGACCGTTGCCATCGACGTCAACCGATTGTGCAAAACATACGACGGCCACAAAGCTGTCGACGACCTGTCTTTCCAGGTCTATACGGGAGAGATCTTCGGCCTACTGGGGCCCAACGGGGCAGGAAAAAGCACCACGCTTCGTACCCTCATCACGCTGCTTCATCCGACCTCCGGCACCGCAACGATTTTCGGCCACGATACGGTTCGTGAAGCGGATACGGTGCGGACCCTGATCGGCTATGTCCCGCAGGAACGGGCGATCGACCGGTTCCTCACGGGCCGCGAACACCTCCAGCTGTTGGGAGCGCTGTACCACCTGACGAAAGAGGAATCGGCCAAACGCATCACTGAGCTGTTACAACTGGTCGAGCTGGAGGCCCATGCGGACCGTCCGGCCAAGACCTATTCCGGCGGCATGAAGCGCAAGCTCGATATTGCCTGCGGTTTGCTCCCCGATCCGAAAATCCTGTTTCTCGACGAACCCACCCTCGGCCTCGACGTCCAGAGCCGGCTCAGGATCTGGGAATATGTGCGGATGCTGAAAGCGCGCGGCCTGACGGTCGTGATGACGACGAACTACCTGGATGAAGCGGATCAACTCTGCGACCGGCTGGCCATCATCGACGGCGGCAAGATCAAGACGCTGGGCGCCCCGGCGGAACTGAAGATCGCGCTCGGCGGAGACATTGTTTCGCTGACGATCAAAGAAGCGGATCGCATCGCGGCGTTGGAGTCGGCACTGAAGGGCCAGCCGGCGATCACAACCGCGCGAGCAACGGCGAAAGGACTCGACATCCGGGTCGAGTCGCCCGAGAAAGCGCTGCCGGTCATCCTGGAGTCGGCCAATCGGCTCGGCTGCGGCATTGAGTTCATTCAATACAATCGGCCTCGACTGGACGACGTGTTCATCGCCCACACCGGACGCCGCATTCAGGACGAAGTGATAAAGGAGGAATAACCGTCAGGCGTCAACCGTCAGGCGAAAGATTTGAGGAGACGCCGCGCTCTTCAGGCTCACGCTTCACGTTTCACGCTTCACGCTTCACGCCATGAAAGAATATCGACAGGAAATCGGTGCATTGACCATGCGGTGGGTCCGCCGGCTGAGCCGCGAAAAATTCAGCATGCTGTTCACGCTGGTGCAACCTATGCTGTTTTGGCTGATCTTTTTCGGCAATCTGTTTCAACGGGCTGCGGACACACAGGTGACGCAGGCACCGAATTACATCAGCTTTCTCGCCGCCGGAGTCGTCGTGATGACCGTCCTCAACAACGGCCTGGCCGGCGGCGTGGACCTGTTGTTCGACAAGGAAAACGGCTTTCTCGAGCGCCTCATGTCGACGCCGATCCGTCGAAGCTCCGTCATTCTGAGCCGGTTCATTTTCGTCATGACGATCACCTCCCTACAAGTGCTCGTCATCCTGGGGGTGGCATTCTTGTTCGACGTCCATCCCGCGACCGGACTGCTCGGTGTGGCGATGATCTTACTGATCGGCATGATGTTCGGCGTTGGGCTGACGGCTATTTCAATGGCCATGGCCTTCTCCGTGAAAAGCCACGGTGATTTCTTTTCGGTCCTCGGATTCTTATCCTTGCCGATGATCTTCTTGAGTTCAGCCCTCGTGCCTCTGGCGGCCATGCCGGGATGGATGAGTTTCCTCGCCCGATTCAATCCCATGACCTGGGCCATTGATGCGGTGCGTCCGCTGATTTTGTCGGGATGGAGCGAGGCCTTGCCGCACGTCGGCATGGTGGTGGTGGTGATGGTCGTGTTCGACGCCCTGTGTCTGTATGGCGGGGCCAAGGCGTTCCGCCGGGCGATGGGATGACGATGCCGGTTCCGGAAAGCCAGATTCGCGCACTGATTCGCCTGCTCTCCGATGAAGACGACCGAATCGTCCGCACGATCAGCGGGAAACTGATCACGATCGGACCACCGGCAATGCCTCTTCTGCAAGAAGCCGAACTCGAACAGCCGGACATGGCCGATCGAATCGCTTCGGTTCTTGAAGAAATCCGCTGGGGCAAGATCGAGGACGAACTGGTCGGCCTGTCTGCACTCCCGGACAAATCGATGAGCTTGGAATCCGGTTCCTTTCTGATCGCCCGCCACGCCTATCCGGCTCTCAACGTCGAATGCTACCGCGGACGACTGGATACGATGGCACAGGAAGTACGGGCACGAATCGGGTGCCGGGCGTCCGGTGAAGAAACGGTGAACGCCCTCAACCGCTATGTCTTTGCGGAACAGGGATTCAAGGGCAATACCAAGAACTACTATGAAGTGGAAAACAGCTATCTCAACTGTGTCATGGACCGGCGGGTGGGTATTCCGATCAGCCTGTCGGTGGTGTATCTGCTCATCGGATATCGCCTGGGCCTCCCGCTGTTCGGCATCGGCATGCCTGGGCATTTCCTAGTGAAGTACGAATCCGATCGGTACAAAATTTTCATCGACTGCTTCAACGGGGGCGCCTTGCTCACCGAAAAAAATTGCGCGCGCTTTTTGACAGAAGCCGGGTATGGCTTCGACGACAGATACCTGCAACCCATCCCGGTCCGTGCAATCCTGTCCCGCATGGTGAAGAATCTCTTGGCAATTTACTCGAAGATGAACGAGCCCATACGAACGTCACGCTTGACGAAATTCATGGCAATCCTTGGCGAAGAGCCGCGCGAAGAGGGGCTCTAACACTACAGGGCGATTGTCAGTAAATCTTTTCCCTTTACGATTCGCCCCCCGTACTCCTCCCCCGCTTGGGCTTTGACATCGTACCGGTCCGCAATCGGATAGAAATGAGACAGGATGAGCTGGCCGACACCGGCTTCTTTGGCGACTCGACCACATTCTCCGGCATGTAGATGGACCGGGCCAGGTTTGTTGGCGGGGAAGGAACAATCGAGCACCGCTACGTCGGCGTCATCACAGAGCCGCACCAGACTGTCGCAATATTGCGCGTCGCCGGAATAGACGAGAGCCTTCTTGTTATATTCCAGTCGATAACCCACGCAGTTCAAATCCGGAACGTGCACAACCGGCTTGGGGACTACCAGCGTGTCGCCGATCTCAAATGATCGCCCACCCACCTCTTTAAGATGCACCCCGAACGGCGGATTCGAGAAACTAGGAAAAGTGGCCATGATGCTCTGGATCAGTGGCTTCATCCCCTTGGGGCCGATGAGGGTCAAATCAGGCCGCCGGCCACCCTCATGCTTGGTATAGATCAAGGCATCAAAGAAGAACGTGATGAAATCGGAAAAGTGGTCGGCGTGAAAATGGGAGAATAAAATATGGGTGACCCGATGGCGATCCACGCCATTCTTGATCAGGTTCATCAACGTGCGCGGACCAAAGTCCAATAGAACCATCTGATCCGTCTGCACCAGGTAGCCGGAGGCCGCGCGGGTCGGATGGACATTGGTACCGGAACCAAGAATGGTCAGACGCATGCTTCAGACCTCGGGAAAAGTTACCCAAGCCTGGGACAAATTTGACCTCATATGCGAAGCTCGTCAAGGATCGTTTGAGCTTCCACCAAGTCGCGATTGGCGGTTTGTTCGCTAAATCCTGAGCAAGCATCTTTCAGAACCCGTTTGGCGTCGCCCGCTTTATTCAGGCGCATGAAGAGTCTCGCCATGCTTACTGCAGCACGAAGTTCGAGCATCCTCGCATGCTGGCTCTGGGCTTTCTCCAGGGCTTCAGAAAAACACCGCTCTGCTATGCTGACCGATCGCTCGGATTGCTCCAACAGCAGTTCTCCCTTTACCCGAAGGAGTTCTGCTTGCCAACACCGTTCTCCCTGAGTGAGAAGAAGTTTCTCTGCCTCGTCAAGTAACGCCAGACCTTCGTCGATACGTTTCTTGCGCAAATATATTTCTGCGAGCACCGCCAACGTGTGCGTGTTATTAAGACTCACCTTGGCTAGTTGCATCGCTGAAAGTCCGTTCGCTAACTTGCCAAGCCCTTCCTCCTTTCCCATTTCGGCCATAGCCCAGCCCTGAAAGAATGTCGCCCATGCCAAAGGCACTTCAAATGAGTATTTTGTCGAAAGGACAATGGCTTCTTCAGTGAGACTCAGCGTTCGATCCGCATCGCGAAGAGTGGAATAGACCCAGGAAACTGTCGCTAAGGTAAATGCCAACGTGAAGGGGTGCTGCAACTCTCTCGCCATGCCAATCGCCTCCTGCGCCAGCGCTTCGACTTGATCTACCTCCCCCAAAATCCATAGCGTCCTCGCCAGTATGATTCTCGCGGTAATGCCAGGATCCTGGGTATAGGGAAGGACTTGCGAGCGATGTCTCGTTGGATCATGTAGGGCCTTTGCAGCGAGTAAATGGGTTTTGGCTTCATCAAATCGGCCAAGGAATGAATAGGTCGACCCCACACTCTCGTGAGCCCGAATCAGCAAATCCTGATTGTGGTGGCGGTGAGCCCACGAGAGGAGATTGTCGGCCAGACTGCAAGCCGTAACGAGAGGCCCTCTGACCAGATGGAAGACCCATAAGCCCCACATGGCGAGAAAGTATTGCTCGGAATCGCTGTTCCCCTGTGACAACTCCTTTGCCTTGAGATAATTGTGCTCTATTTCGTCGGTTGCGTATCCTTTGAGATTTATAATGGCAGGGCCGCGGGCGATGAGCAGTTCCAACTCCAACGCGTTACGCTCCGAATCTCGCGGGACAGCCTTCAGCAAGTCTAATGCCTTATCAAAATGATGCAGCGCTTCGACATTGGCTGACCGCTCCGCATCTCTCCGAGCCGCAAGAAAACAAAACTTGATGGCCGGACCGGTCAAGCCTGCCTGTTCATAGTGATAGGCCAGAAGCTCCGGTTCTCTTGCTGTCCGCTCGGCAAATTTATTTTCCAACGTTTGGGCGATGCGCGAGTGGAGCAACCGCCGAGACTTTTTAGGCAGGATGCTGTAGGCAGCATCCTGGATGAGCGCATGCTTGAAATGATATTTCGCGATAGGTATCTCACCTTCTTGAAAAATGAGTCCGGACGCAACAAACAAATCGAGCGCATTTCTCAGCTGATTCTCAGTGACATCGCCAGTTTCTCGCAGCAGTTCGTAGCTGAACTCACGCCCTATCGCCGCCCCGATCTGAACAATGTCCTTGGCCGGACCCAATCGGTCTATCCGTTCCATGAGCAATGCTTGCAGACTGTTGGGAATGGTCCAATCCTTTAATGAGGATCTTAAACGGAACGAATCGTTGTCCTCGGCCAACAATCCGGATTCAAGCATGTTTTCCGTCAACTCTTCGATATAAAGAGGTACGCCGTCGGTCTTCGCCAGAATCACCTGCTCCACCTCAGGCGGAAGCGCCTTTCCTCCGGTCATCGAGGCAAGAAGCTTGATGCTATACCGACGGGGGAGTCGACTCAGAGTCAGAAACGTGACGTGACTATATTCTGCCCAGGCCGGCTTAAAGTCCGGTCGAAAGGTGATCAGCAGTAAGACGCGCATCTGCTGGATGCGGTCAATGGCTCTCGTCAAAAGATCCATCGTTGTTGGGTCAAGCCAATGGGCGTCCTCCACAATGAACAGTGTCGGGCAGCGATCCGCCAGCCTCTGTAGTTGCTGCACGAGCACTTCAAGGGTCAATTCCTTGCGTTTCTCAGGCGAGACGTTCGGTTGCGGATACTGAATATCTCCTTGGATCGAAAGCAAATCCGCGAGCAATGAAACCACCTTCTGGTCGTCCACTCCGTTCTTGACCGCGAGGGCGTCGATCTTTTGTCGTTGCGTTCGGGAACTGTCATTGCCGGTTAGCTCCGCCGCCTGACGGAGACAATGGATCACCGGATACAATGCCGTATTGGTGTGATATGGCGAACATTGCAATTCAATGGTCTGGCAACGTTCGTTCGCAAGTCTGTCACGTATACCGCGGCAAAGTCGCGACTTGCCAATGCCGGCCTCACCGCAGAGGAGCATCACCTGTCCTTCACCGCCCACAGCTTCGCGCCAACGACCCAAAAGGAGCGCTGTTTCGTGTTCTCTCCCTATGAAATCGGCTAGTCTGGCGGATCGATAAGACTCGAACCGGCTGGCTGACGGTTTGGCGCATAGGACTTCCCAGACCTGGACGGGTGTTTCGAATCCCTTGAGAGCGAACGCGCCCTTATCTGCGAATTCGAATTCCGTTCCAACAAGCCCCTTTGTCGCCGAGTCCACGACCAATTGGTTTGGCACCGCCAGTGCTTGTAGACGAGCAGCCAGATTCGGGGTTTCACCGAATACCGACCGTTCCTTCGCGGTTTCCTCTCCTATGACTTCGCCCACAATGACGTGACCGGTCGCGATCCCAATTCGCACTGCGATTTCAATAGGCTGATCGGAGAGAAGATCGTGAGGAAGCGCTTTCACCAAATCCAGCACGGCCAGTCCGGCATGGATCGCCCGCTCCGCATCGTGCTCATGAGCCTGGGGGTATCCAAAATACACCAACAGTCCATCCCCCATGTATTTTGCGATATATCCGTTGAATCGGCTGATCGCATGGCTACAGGCGTCTAGAAATCGCCGGATTGCCGTTTGAAGGTCTTCAGGATCCAATCTGGAGGCCAGTGCCGTCGATCCGACGAGGTCACAAAACATGACCGTCAATTGGCGGCGTTCTGCTTGATCTCGGTGCGATGGAAGTGACCCTATTTGCTGATCGGGCGTAATGGGCAGCGGCTCCAAGCTCTCAGCCTCGCGGCCTTGTGACAGTTGAGCTATGGCGCGTAAGAGTTTTTTGCGATGGCCCAGCAAAACACCCAGTGATGTCAAGTCATCGTCGTTCAGTTCTGGCAGGACATCCCATGTAATGGCATTCTGCTGAAAGGCCTCTCGATAGCGATCAAGGCCCAAACTCCCCAGCCATGCAGATACCCGATCATTCATAATGAATAGGGGCTACGATGAACTTCCGAGCTTACCCGCTACATCGCAAGATATGGAGCAACTCCTTCTTGCAGCCAGTACTGGTTTGATTCATGATGCACGAATGACCACCGATGCTTCCGCCACGAATACTCGTCATCGGCCCTTTGTACGTCGTATAGAGTACCGACTCATCTCCATCGGGATGTCGGTCATCGCATACCTGCTCGAGAGAGCCGTGCTGCGTTCCGTCAAGCGCGGAGCCACCAAACCGTGACGCCAAGAAACTGCTGAACGAAAGACTCGACTTCAACGACCGCGCGTCAGATCGAAGACCAATCCAATGGTCAGCAGTCCGGCGACAATCCCAAAAGTCACCGGTATCCAATCGGCAGCTGTGGCTGACATGGCGGTGAGTCCGCTGGAGAGAACGGTAGCCGCTGCAGTCAAACCCAGTGCGAGACGCCGTCCTGTGCGGCGAACCATATCTTCGAGCGAATTAGCCCGGAAATTTACGACCAGCTTTTGACCGGGGCGAGCGCCGATAAGGTGCTCGATCGCTTCGATCACCCGCTCGGCTCGCACTTTCAATTTTTGCGACTGATACACGAGAGTCTTGGGGTCGAGGACGGCGCCCATGCGCTTGATCATCAATCGCGTTAAGAACTTGCCTGCCACTTCGTACGGATCGAGATTTGGATCAAGATTCGCCGTCGCCAGTTGTACCTGGGCGAGCGCCTTGGCTGCGAGCGTCAACGAGGCCGGCAGAGGGACGCCGTGGCGGAACCCGATCGCGCTCATTTCTTGGAGGAGCGGCCCGATCTGCATCTCAGCCAAAGCCGCCTTGCGGTACTTGGCCATCACTTCCCCGATTTCACTTTGAAACCGAGGCACGTCCAGATCACTGCGATCGAGAGAACCTGTCATCATCAGGGTGACGTCACTGAGAAAAACAACGTCCTCTTTCCACAGTGCCATCAGCAACAACAAGAGATGCTCGCGCAAATTGGCATCGACGGCGCCGACCATCCCGAAATCGAGAATGTAAATGCGGTCCTTCCACCACATGAGGTTGCCCGGGTGAGGATCAGCATGGAAGAAACCGTCGACCATGATCTGCTTGTAGTAACTCTCTAAGAGCTGGCGGGCTGCTTCGATGCGTTCCGGACCTTCTGGCGCTTGTGAAATCGGGGCACCTTGAACCTCTTCCATCACCAGGAGGCGGGATGTCGACAACTGCTGGTGCACGGAGGGAACGGCGAGATGATCATAGTCCGCGAGCACGGTCCGCATCTGCTCGATATTTTCGATTTCTTGCCGAAAATCGAGTTCGCGGTGGAGCGACGTGGAAAGGTGCTTGAACACCGCCTCCATATTAACCACTTGATTGAGGGTCGGGCGTTGCCCCACCTTCCGAGCGAATATCTCGAGCAGGGCAAGATCCTGTTCGATCTCGGCTCGTGCAGTGGGTCGTTGAACTTTGATGACTACTCGATCACCGTTCTCAAGTGTGGCCCTGTGCACTTGCGCGATTGTCCCGGCAGCAAGCGGTTTGGCGTCAATGGATTCAAAGACATCCTCCCACGGCACCCGCAATTCCTGCTCAGCCACCCGGACGACTTCGTGCTCAGGCATGGGCGGCACCTGACTCTGCAACATGGCGAGTTCTTCGATGTATTCCTCGGGAAGGAGGTCCGGACGGGTCGATAGCACTTGTCCGAGTTTCGAGAAGGTCGGACCCAGTTCCTCCAGTGCGGTACGTAAGCGCCTGGCTTGTTGTCGACGAATGGACGAATCCGATGCATCCGGCTGGCTAAATAGTTCCTTCAAACCATGCTTCGCCATCACGGTTGCGATTTGCACGGCTCGTGATCCCAAGTGTGGTTCAGCGACTTGGGGTTCGACCGGCCCCTGAACGACATGCAGGGACTCCGAACGAGGCCCAACTGCCTCCGACTGTGTATTCACGATGATGACCGTGCACCGGGAATTATGACTGATACGGTTCGGCACGTTACCGAGCAAAAACTCCTTTCGCCCCGCCATGCCGGAATTACCGACCACCAAAACGTCGATTGCCTCACGCTCGGCGGCGCGGACGATCGCCGATGCCGGATCAGGATCAACGATGACGAGGGCGCGTCCTCGCTCTCCGGCAAGCTGCCTCACGACATGTGCCAGTTCATCATTGGCGGCAGCCGCCCGTGTGTGCTCAGCCGCGCCGAATTCTGTAGTCGCTGGATGGTGCGGCACAATCACCTGCACCACGAATATGTCCGCTCCATAGCGACCGGCAAACTCAGTAGCCCACCGGACGGCCTGGTCCGCGGTCTTGGAGCGGTCCGTACCAACCATGACGCGTCGTATGGCGCTGTCTTGAAGATTACTGCTCATCTCACCTCGCGTCATATCAGAAGAAGATCAACAAATTGAGCACCGGATGACATTGTGCCCTCGAATCAATGCGAATCTCAACGTTATGCGTCTTGCTCAAAACTGTCCCGGAGCCGAAGAAGCAAGGTGCGCACCTGCTCCACTTCGTGGGGGTTCAAAGCCCGCTCGAAGAACGGGCGGAGGAAGGCGATGTGGACCGCGAACGTCTCTCGAAAGAGCGCTCTTCCCTTTGCCGTCAACGACACCTTCGTGTACCGTCGGTCCTTTTGGGTCGCATCCCGCCTGATCAACCCCTTCGACACAAGTCGATCCAGCACGCCCGTGAGGGTGCCTTTGGTGACCAGCGTTTTCTCGGACAATTCCGAACANNAGATACGTTTCGACCAGAGGCCGAACCAATTTGAGATAGGGATCGTCCTTCAGATGCGGCAATTCCACGAGCCGAGGATAGTGGGAAGCCTCTGAGCCGTCAAGACCAGCCATGCTCTTAACCTGTCAAAGACTCTGCCCTGAGCCTGTCGAGTGGGAGAATGGCTCGTTGACCACCGATTGGCTGCACCCGTAAGATCCAGTCTTCATGACGACACCGCACGAACGAGGGCCGGTTAATCTCGCGGCGATCGCCGCCCTACTCGGCGTCATCGTGGCCGGAGTATGGGTATGGAAACGACTGCCGCTTGACACCCAGACCTATGTCATCGACCAGGCTCTGCCGTTGGCGGCCGGAGGGTTGGCTGTTGGATTGATCATTCTGGCCGTCACTCGAACAGTCCGCCGGCGCGTCTTGCGGCGCCGTGAACGGGATCGTCTGATCGCCTCATTCCAGCAGGAGACCGAGCCAAGCAAGAAGCTTGACCTGTCGTTTGCGCTCATCGAGGGCAATGCCTACCAGACCGAGGGCCTTGCCCCCATCATCCCGGAACTCAAAGCGCTCTGGGATTCCACCCTTCGCCAAGCATTGGGCGACGAGCGCCATCGCATCAGAGGCATGGCGGCAAGCCACCTGGGCCTCTTGCAAGACACGTCGGTCGTGCCACTGCTCCTCAAGGCCTTGGAAGACGACCACCCCTATGTGCGCTCCTGCGCGGCCCTCGGACTGGGAAGGCTGCGGGCGGTGGAAGCACGGGAACGGCTCTCGCAGGTGGCGAAAGATGACGGAGATCAATCCGTCAGAGGACGAGCACGGGAAGCGCTGGACCGGATGCGAGAGCGAGAGTAAGAGACAAGATTGTCGAACTGCCATCATCACCACGTGCCACCCGGACACTTGACGGAATGGTTGAATCCATCGAGAATGCCCCACGCTGATGATACCTACACATCACCGGCGATCGGTTAGGACGGAACGAACAGCGCACGCAGCTATTGTAAGGTGTCACAATGAATAAGAAAAAGATCTTCCTGGCCTCCTCCTCGGAACTGGTCGATGATCGACGTCAATTCGAAATCTTCATCAATCGGAAGAACAAGGCCTGGGTGGAGAAAGGCGTGTTTCTGGAGCTCGTGATCTGGGAAGATTTTCTCGACGCGGTGTCTCAAACTCGGCTACAGGATGAGTACAACCGAGCCATTCGTGACTGCGACCTCTTCGTGATGCTGTTCTGTACCAAGGTGGGCCAAGTACACCGAAGAAGAGTTTGAGACGGCCTTTGGGCAGTTCAAGACGACCAACAAGCCGTTTATCTTCACCTATTTTAAGGACGCGCCGATTTCAACGGGGGCTTTGGACGAGAACGTGCTCTCGCTGCTCCAATTCAAGAAGAAACTGGGCGTGCTCGGGCATTTCTACACGGTCTACAAAAACATCGAGGACTTGCAACTCAAATTCGGCCAGCAGTTGGACAAATTGGCCGACAGCGGCTTTATCGAATTCAAACGTGAGAAAGACGACGCACCAGCAGCATCGATCCACATCAGCCACAGCAAGAATGTCGTGACGGCCAGCACCGTCAACACCGGCGGCGGCGATTTCATCATTGGTGATAGCAACTCACCCAGGAAATAGCGCTCATGACCGAGACACGACTTGAGAATGTCCAGAACGCCATTGTCAACTCCACGATCACCACCGAGGGTGGCAATGTAGAGATGCACGTCACCAACTACTTCCATTCCGCTCAATATAAGGACCTGAAAAAGCGATCCGATAAACTACAGGATCAATTTGCTAAAACACAGCAGAAGATCGCGAAATATCCCGACGATGAAGATTTCAAGGCGGAGTTGCTAACGCTCAGTGACGATCGGAACAAGGTTCAGAAGCTACTCGATGACTTCAAACAGGAGGTCATCCGCCTCGCCGAGACCTTCACCAAGATTCCCATCAACACCGAGCGGTTGAAGCTGGCCCGACAGCACTTTGAAACAGGCGAGTATGCAGCCGCCAAAGCCGTCTTAGATGCCGAGCAGATGGGCAGCGAGTTGGACAACCTTCTACGGCGAGAAGAGGACCTAGAACGGCAACAGGCCGAGGTGCAAACCCTTCGGATAGACAAGGCGCATGAGTACCTGATCCTGGCGAGACTGACCGCCATCGACTTCTCGATCCCAGACCGTTTTGACAAGACCGTCGAGTGTTTTGAGCGATCACTCAAGGCGGCACATACAATTGAGAATACGTTTGAGTATGCCTATTTCCTGCAAGAGCACAATCAATTCACGACCGCCCAGCCTTTGTATGAGGAAGCCCTGGCGATCTATCGCCGCTTGGCCGAGACCAACCCCCAGACCTATCTGCC
>DKBD01000251.1 GCA_002451055.1 Nitrospira sp. UBA6909
TTTCCTTTTGCCGGGGGAAGTGCCGCTTCGGGTTTCCCCTCATGTGCTTCCTTACTCGGTTTAGGGGGTGCGGCAGGCAGCGGTGTGTCGTGGGAAGCGCCTCGCTTGGTCGCCGTGCCTTCGTGACCATCGGAATTCTGTTGACCTTTCCCCGTTTCCTTCGGAGAAGCCGTCGATTCCTGAGCAGCCATTACGGGTGATGCGGCCGGCTCGGCCGCCAATAGGGCGCCACGGAGTCCCACTAATCCGAACAGAACGAGCGAGATCATGCGCATGCGAGTCACGGAAAACACCTCCCACGAGTGAAAGGTTCGTAGGGTAACACTACCAGCCAGAGCAAGCCATCAAGCGATTCTAAGAGCAACGACAGTGCTTGATATCATAGATATCCCGGAAAGCCTACCCCGTTTCCTTCAGTGCCCGTTAATTCCTGCCCACGTAGGAGATGCGTCACGTAGTCGACTGTCACCCGTTCAATCATCGTAATGATCTCGATCCAGGTGTCCGGTATATCACCTGTCTACGCAGGGTGGAAAACCAACGTGCATTTCAGTAGACTACGCTCTCGTCTCGTGACTCCTGCATGCGCTCCAAGGAGGTTGTGTGGGTTTGATCGGTCGACTCTTCGGCATACCGTCGTTTGCGGGATCTACGAACGCGCTGTTGGTCGAGCTCACGTTGCCGACACTGTCGGACCCGCAACGTGCGGAGTTGAAGGCCCGCGCGGTCGAAGTCTTTCGGAAGATCAGGTCACCGGACATATCCGCAGAAGCGGCGCTGGCCGACTTGAACCACGTCTCACGCATCACCCAGCTGAATATCCTTGCGCTGGCCATGAAAGAATTGGGATACAAGCCCGTCTTCTCGACCGAACGCCTCAGAAAAGTCCAGGACCCATTCGCTCCTGACCTTGTGGACGAGCATACATTGCGGGCGGTTGCCCGGCGCTTGAAGTGGGCCCATGGCATCGAGGCACACATCGGGGAGGAACCCATCAGCTTTGATTCATGGTAACGCCGCGTTTGCTTGACAGTGCGGCACTGCGCGGTTATTCTGCCGCTCGTTCTTTGCCCAGGTCCTCTTGATCTCATAGAAGGAGTTCCCATGCGAATCCCTGCGTTGCGACTGTTGCTAGCGGCATCGATCATGTCCCTCTCGCTCTCGTGCTTTTCCACACCCGCACAGGCCGCTGAATCCTTTAAGATGGGTGTGGTGGACCCTCAATCCGTGTTGGAAAAGTCGAAGGCTGGCAAACGGGCGCTCGACGGGCTGAAAGAATATGTCTCCATCCGACAAAAACTGCTGTCCAAGGATGAAGAGGAGCTGCGCACTAGCGAAAAACAGCTCCGAGAGCAAGTGGCCAAGATGAACGAGGCCGAGAAGAAAGAGAAAGAAACGCAATTTCGGACCAAAGTCCAAGACTTTCAGAAGCGTGCACAGGAGTTCAATCAGGAACTGCAGAAAAAGCAAAAAGAGCTGGTCGAAGAATACATGAGCAAGATCACCGTGGCGACCAAGACGGTCGCCGAAAAGGGCGGATTTTCACTGGTCGTAGACAAGGGCAGCGAACAGAGCGTCAAGATCGTCATCTACAACAAAGACACAATCGATCTCACGGATCAGGTCATCAAGGAATTTGACCGGACGAATAAATAGGAGTGGACTCCGGAGAGGCCGGTGTTTCAAGCGGGTACCCGGCCTCCCTCCAGGCCCTGATTCCTCCCCTCATCGATACCACATCGGAATAGCCCATCTCCTGCAGCGCGGCAGCGGCAAGGGCCGAGCGAAAACCTCCTCCGCAGTAGAGCACGATGGGGTTCCCCTTATCGGGGATGACGGTTTCAATGTCACGCTCGATAATTCCCTTCCCTAAATGGATGGCTCCCCTCGCACGGTCCTCTGCGAACTCCCGATCTTCCCGCACATCGATAAAATGAACCGGCTCGCCTTGATCCAGCCTGGCCTTCACTTCCGCCACGGTTTGCTCTCTAATTCCCTGCTTCGCCTGTTCAACCAACCACAGAAATCCCGGATTATGCTTCATGCTTCCTCCGCATTAGAACAAGACCGCCTGCTCGCCGACGGGACGCCGGAACGTTGTGACCATGGAGCCGGTATCCACATCTGTGAATCCGGCTCGCCGCTTGGCCATGCCGAACAGCCGCTCGACCATATCCCAATAGACCCCCTTGCCCCGATGGCGCTCGAAAAACGACCCCTCCGTCATCGCACCGCCTCGCACTTCGCGCAGCCGCTTGACAATTTTCCCGATACGATCAGGGAACGCCTCTGTCATCCGATCGAGAAACACGGCCTCAACGCTGCCTGGCAGTCTCAATAAGGTCGCAGCAGCCGTACAAGCCCCGGCCTCGCGCGCGCGCTCCAGCAACTCAGGAATATCATCCTCATTCAACCCGGGGATAAGAGGGGCGATCGAAATGCCGGTGGGGATTCCCGCATCGGCCAACACCTTCATGGCCTCGAATCGTTTTGTCGTCGACGGAGCATGGGATTCGACTTTCCTGGCCACCTCATCCGACGAAAAGGGAATGCTCAGATACACGCAAACCCTGGCCTCTCGATTCAATCGTTTCAATAGATCGAGATCTCTCAGCACCAACGTTCCTTTGGTAATGACGCTCACCGGATTCCGATAGTCCACGCATACGGACAGACAGGCTCTCGTCAAACCATAGGAGGTCTCCAGGGGTTGATAACAATCGGTGTTGCCAGAAAAGAGGATCAGCTCTCCGCGCCACGCAGGTCTGTCGAACGCCTGCCGTAACAGCCGCGGCGCGTCTTCTTTGACGATAATTTTGCTGTCAAAATCCGTCCCCGCGCCAAACCCCCAGTATTCATGCGAGGCCCTCGCGTAACAATAGGCGCAGGCATGGAAGCATCCTCGATAGGGGTTCACACTCCATCGAAACGGAAGATCCGGACTGTCATTGCGGCTCAGGATGTCTCGCGTCTCATCTTCGTAGACCGTCAACGTTGCGGCCCCTGCCGGTTCGAGCAGGTCGCGATGTTGTGAGTCAAATGGATTGGGTGGATTGGAGATGGCGCGCATGGATGCATCGTGTTCCTGGCGCCCCCCGGTTGTCAATTCATGGTTTTGGATATCCACTGCCTCTCGTTTCCGTTTCGTTGACTCTCCGCCACTCCGGTGCTAGATTCCAGACGCTTTTGAAAGGCGCGCCATGCACGATCCCAGATATCTTCGCGACAATTTGGACACCGTCCGCTCTGCTTTGGGAAAGCGCGGTCAGGATGTCCCCTGGGATGCCGTTCAGAAGCTCAGTGAAGAACGGCGTGCGCTGACGACACAGGCTGAGCAGCTCCGGCATGAGCTTAAGAAGGGCTCCGACGAAGTCGCGCGGAGGCGCCGGGCCAAGGAGCCTGCCGAAGAGGCCATCGCAGCCATGAAACAGGTGGGGGACCAGATCAAAGATATCGAGGGACGCTTAAGAGAAGCCGAGGAGGCACTGAACGATCTCGCGCTTCGAATCCCCAACCTCCCTCACCAGACAGTGCCGCAGGGGACGGACGCGACACAGAATGTCGAAGTCCGCCGCTGGGGCTCGCTCCCCTCCTTTTCTTTCCCTCCCAAGCCCCATTGGGAAATCGGGGAAGCGCTGGGGATTCTGGACTTCGATCGTGCGGCAAAAATTGCAGGGGCACGTTTTGCCCTCATGAGTGGGACAGGGGCAAGATTGGAGCGGGCGTTGATCGACTACATGCTCGACCTCCATACCAGCCGGCATGGGTACCGGGAGGTGCTACCTCCCGTGATGGTGAATCGGCAAACCATGACCGGAACCGGTCAGCTTCCCAAGTTCGAGGACGATCTCTTTCGGTTGCGTGACGAAGACTGGTTCCTGATCCCGACGGCCGAAGTACCGGTGACCAATCTCCACCGCGAGGAAATACTCAGTGAAGACCGCCTGCCCATCCGATACACCGCGTACACTCCCTGCTTCAGGCGGGAAGCGGGATCATATGGGAAAGACACCCGCGGCCTCATTCGTCTGCACCAGTTCAATAAGGTGGAATTGGTCGTGTTTACGACGCCCGAACAATCTTATGCAGAGCTTGAACAATTGACCGGACATGCCGAAACCATCTTGCAGAATCTACAGCTGCCCTACCGCGTCGTGATGCTGTGCACCGGCGATATGGGGTTTTCCGCCGCCAAGACGTATGATATTGAGGTCTGGCTGCCGTCCCAGAATCAGTATCGGGAAATCTCGTCGTGTAGTAACTTTGAGTCATTCCAAGCCAGGCGGGCGAACATCAAGTATCGTCCCGGTGGTGGAAAGAAGGACGCCAAGACAGACTTTGTTTATACCCTGAACGGATCAGGCTTGGCTGTTGGACGAACGGTGGTGGCCATCCTTGAGAACTATCAGCAGCCGGACGGCTCGGTCTTGATTCCCGAGGCGTTGAAGCCCTATATGGGTGGGCGGGACAAGATTACGAAAGAGTGACTGGTCGGGTAAGAGAAGAGAAAAGGATTCTAGTGGGGTTTATCCGCTCGCTTCAATTACGAAAAGTCGATAATGAGCGAGCGGGTCAACCGAAGTTAGTATGCTCCGGGTCGGGGCAAGCAGGGTATGGAGGGGTGCCGGAGCGGCCGAACGGACCGGTCTTGAAAACCGGAGATGGGGTAACTCATCCGCGAGTTCAAATCTCGCCCCCTCCGCCATATATTTCCCAATAAATGGGGTTTTTCGTTGGAAACTGTGGCTAAACCGTGGCTCAACTCAGTCGGAGCTCCGCATTGTTCCTGAAGCTTCGCCAGTTTTTTTGATTCCCTCGTTCAGATCCGCCTCACAGACAATCGCGTACCGCCGATAGACCGCTAGACCGCCTCGGTTTTGTGTCCGGCCAGTTTCATCGCCACGGAACGCGGGACCTCTGCCCGTTACAAGATTCCGTACCGCCAGCCAGGCAAAACATCTCGTGGAGGTGGGTCAGTTCCAGTTTCACCGTTGCTGGCGCAATCCCTTTAGCCAGACGGTCACTCACATAGCCGTTCAGCCGATCAAGGGTTAGGTCGTAGGCCCGTGCATGCCTGAAGGCTTCCGTCAAGACTTTAAGTGATGTGTTAAGTCTCTGTACAGACCGCCACTGATTCACTGCGTAATCATCTCGGATTATTGGCTCAAGATCCGCGAAGGTGGTCTTTTCCATATCGGGACTTCAACGCTGCCATTGAAAGATCATGCCCAAACCGCGCCGCTTCATTGCATTTCCCCTATGTCTTCAGGCAGCCATACGTCCCCAAGCAGTCATTAAGCCTTACTTTCCCCTGTCTGGGAACCACAAGCCAATAATCGGAGCCGGTTCGAGACACATTAAATTTTACCTGTCCACCGCTCCTGCTTAGATCTCTCCAGACTTTAGAAATCATCGCTGAGGGGATGATAAATTCAAGAAGGGCTCCTTCTTCCTTCTGGCAAAGGAGCACGACAACATCGGGGCGTTCGTCTGCAATCCCCAAGAACCATCGATCAGGCCGTTGTTCAGTCGCAGAGGGAAGCACCACGACCTTTCCCATAGTCGTTTGATAAGTCACTCCCGATGCCTGCTTAAGAGAATACCCCCGTTCCTTACCAGCCTTGACAAACTGTTGCCTAGCGATTTCCCCAGAATTTCCTCGACCTCTGGATTTCGCGGTCCTCGTCAAACGCGATTCCCCTCTTATCAAATCAAGAATGGAGCCTAGATCACGAGGTTCATCGCTGCCAATTTCCGACTCATATGCCGCAATACGACGCTCTATCTTAGCTAGAAGTTCCTCATCCTCTTCTGCCCTAAGAGCCAGGGCGCTAAGCGAACTGACAAGTCTCGTATGACGCGAAGCGGCAGCATGCTCGATCTTTCTTAAAACTTTCCGTTTAATGCCAGCGAGGCGAGACTTCAAATCCATGGCGAGTCTCCATAATGGCAGTGTAAGATAAGTGTAATTACCTTACACTTACACTGTCAACTTCCTTTCCGGCCAGCAAACCACTTGGTAACGGCCTGCTCAGGAAAGAGTAAGACCTTCCGTGACGGTTGGCTATGCGGCAGGTGTTTCTTGTGGCGGTACAACCAACGGTCTGTCACCTGAAACGGGAGGCGACTTCCTGGACAGTCAGATACCGCCCATCTCAGTGGACACTCTTGGACATTCGATTGTGGCCTCCGCGTCCATGAGTTTCGCCCAGGTTAAGACCTTCAAACGCTCAAGCTCGCCAAGCACAGCCGGGCATTCAGCCCTGCTTATCTTCAAGACCACCTGTTCCAGGCTGGCTATAACATCCTTCACAAGATCCCCAGTCATTCCCGTGCGCTAATTTTCCCGGCGGCCTAATGGTCGATCAACGATCAATGGTGACCATTCGACCTCGTTGCCGGTGCTTGATGTGGAAGCTTCCGCCCTCTGTCCGTAGCGCGAACAACTCGCCACCTTGTCTGGCAAGGAACAGTGACATGCGGGACAGGTTGGCATGTGTGTCATCCATTGTGAGCCCTAAAGTGTGCGGTCAAGATTATCGTTGACTATATTGAAAANNCATTCCTCATCTCACGAGTCCTGACGTGTCTATGACTGGCCCAGGGGACAAGCCGTGAGAGAAACAACCACCATTCACGGGAGCAGGACAAGCTGATGACTCCCTCCTCGTTGCCGGCGCATCTATGATCGGAGCAGTATGAAGATTGTGCAGAAATGCTGGCAGTGGTTCTTGCGACAAAGCTGGCTCAACAAGATTATCATCCTCGGACTATTTGCCGTGGCCGTGCCGTTCTTTCTCCCGACGGTCGTGGCCTGGTTTAGGCCGACCATGGTCAATGTGGGCGTTGCCTTTTACACCGACGAACGTGCCTACTTCACGGAAGCCAGTGGCAAAACCTATTTCTTTGAGAAACGGAATCTTGTGTCGAATTGCAGCCTTCGCCGGATCGACACACCGGCGCCCGATGAACGGGTCAAGGCGCCAGATCCACAATCATGGGTCGTGATCAAGCTGCTTGTGGAAAATGTCTCTGATGAGGACATCACGGATCTTCGTCTGGGGGTCCGATCACCAGCCATTGGTCTGACCACACAGTTATTCCCCGTACCCAGCATGGAGGCCTCGGGCCACATAGAAACACCGACGCGCGACGCCCGTCGAATGTATGTGATTTCGATTCCCGCCATTGCTGCCCGCTCTTCGGTCGTCCTCAGTTTGAAAACGCCGATTGACGATGACTTGCGCCAGTTTATCTATGAAAAGCACCGCACGGTTACCATTCAAGTGCCGTTCGTGTCGTCGGATCAGTTCAGGGAATATCCTCCGATCGTTTCACGCACGAACGCGGTCAAGATCTTGAACCGTGAAGGGCTCTTGCGAACCGATGGGGGCA